>MDLB01000098.1 GCA_001730085.1 PVC group bacterium (ex Bugula neritina AB1) | reverse complement strand
TTCTAAAATTTTATGGAGCGTTGGATTTCTTTTTGCAAAACGTTCATATGCTTCATAGCTTACAAAACTCATTTGTACTTTTTCCCCTCTATATCTATTTATTTTTTTGATCATAATCTTAGCCACTTTATCTTTGAATTATATTTATTTTTAGATTATTTAAGTTGATTATTTATTATATATTAAACTTCAATTGTAACTGTATGTTTATCTATTTTATGTATTTTTTCTCTTTATACTCTTAACTTTTATACTTTTTTTATTTTAGTGCAGAGGTTTCTATATAATTGAAAAAGTTTAATAATTTCTATAAAAACTTATAAAAAATAATTATATACATTTAAAAAGTTTTTTTTATTTTAAATATTAATGATAAATATGTTAAAATTCTACCTTTCATTAAACTTCTTAAAAAATTTTAAATACTTCCAATAGGGATATTTCATCAATCGAAGACTCTCTTCAAAAATATGATATATCTTGAAAATTTGAAAATAAATTTAAAAAACTTTAGACGTTTAAGAAAATAAATAATTACAAAATAATATAATTAAATCTTAATTTTTTGTTTTTATAATCTTTAATGTGTTTTTTTTCAAAACCAAAAACCCGTTTCAAAAGGAAAAGTAATCATGAAAAAGGTTCTTATTTTACTTAGCTTTCTATTGTCAAACCCTTTATCCTCCTTAGCTCCTAATTCCTGTATGATTAATCCTTTTAAAGCTTTAGACTCATCAACATTAGTCCCAATCCCTTATAAGTCTATATCAGATGTAAACTCCTTTAGAAGACATCTTCTGTTTTTACTTTTAGACTCAGCTCATAGAAGCTTAGACACTCCTAATTTCTTCTATCCAACCTCGGATCAAGAAGATAATCCCTTGATGCTCACAAGTCTATTTTTGAAGCAAAGTAGATCTTTTTTAATCAAGGAGAGCTCAAAACAAAGAAAAAAAATTCCTACTAGAGCCCTATTGGGCTTAAATTCTGATTTAGAACGAAGTAAACTTACTTTTGAGAAAGAAACCGTGACACTAGATAACTTTATCTTGAGTCTTTATATCCTCGATAATAATCCAGAGACGCTGAGCACAGAGGAATGCGAAGAGTTTCTTAGCGATCTAATAGGTCTATCTGAAAAATACTTAAAATACACTTATATACCTACACCATACAAAGAATTTTTTAATCTTCTTAGTCAAACAAATCATGAAACAATTTCCTTAGCTGAAGTTTTCAACCTTGCTAAACAATCCTCCTTATTTATAAAAACTGATGATACAGAGACTGATGATACAGAGACTGATGATACAGAGACTGATGATACAGAGACTGATGATACAGAGACTGATGATACAGAGCCTGACAATAGACCAACACCTTTAGCGGAAGATCATAATTTTACAATAAGAGCAAAAAATCAAATTTTTTATCAATTAACTCTGGATCATTCATTCTTTAAAAAGACTTGGAGTCAAGTTTTTGAATCAAAAAAAGATAAAGAAGAATTAGAAAAAATCAGATCAGAAAAGATGAATGAATTACGCGAACAAATCGAAAACCTAAAACAAGAGCTTAAACATATGTCTGAAGAATTAAAGAAAGGAAAAGAAAAAGAATTATACAACAAAGAATTAAAGGAAAAAAAACTTAACCTATGCTCATTAAAAGAAGATTTACTTCAAAAAGAGCTAAGTGATATGAGAAGCATCGAATCAAGAAAAAAAGCTCTTCGGGAGAATATCGAAAAAGCTCGAAAAGATCTTGAAGATTGCAAAAAAATAGCCAACGATAAAAAAAACGCAAACCTCCAAATAATTGAATCTCACAAAGATACTCTTAAAGAAAAAGTTCTAGAAAGATACGAGGGTAAGGATCTTGCAAACCAAGAAGCTCTAGATAAATCTTTCGAGACCTTTTGCTCAAAATTACTATCAAACGCGGGATCAGACGCGGGATCAAACAAGAGATCAGAACAAGATCTCACAGACTTCTATTCAGAGGTAGACTCAGCAGAAGCGAGAAGCCTCTCAGAAGATTCTTTTTTAAAATCTCAAATCTCAACCACCATATATTCCTTCAGAACCAAAGTCTTGGGCTTACTAGGTTTACAAGAAAGGGAGGATAAAACCTTAAAAGAAAAAGAAACATTTATTAACCATTTAGAAGAGGATTTATCGAATGTAAAAGAAATCGAGAAACAAAAAAGAGAAGAAGAAGAACAAATACTATCTCTTTATAATGAACTTTCTAAATCAGATTTTTACTCAAACCTTATGAACTCTATTCTTGAAAAAAACAGTTAAAAAAACTCTTCCGGCATTTAAAAAACTTTAGACTGTTGCAAAAGACCTTAGAATCCTCAAGAAGATCATCTATACTATTTTGCAACAGTCTAGCTTTTTTCAAAAATAGTTTTTTTACGATCAAGTATATGATTTTTTCAAACAAACTTTCTACTCCTTTAAAATTTGTTTGAGGAAAAGTTCCAATCTGTAGAAAATAAATGTGTTACAAAATATCCTACATGCTTTATTAAAAGAATCTTTACTCAAGATCTTTTAAAAGTAGCATAAGAAATCTTATCCTTTACTTTATAACAGCCTCAATCGACCTATAAACCCTAAGCATAAAAAACTCTCGATTAACATTCTCTTTCAAACATTCCTAGGCTATACCAGACATCTAATACGTCAAAATAGAATAATTATCTTAGAATAGAAGGATACAGCACTCTTAAATCTTAGTCCCACAAGAGAACTTAGAGGTGCCTAACAATATTAAAATGTATGTATTAAATATATAAGATTTTATTGATCCCTCTCCTGATGCCTGATTCAATCAGGCATCAAAAAAGGTTTAAAATAATCAAAAAGATTATAAGTAAAGATGGATCTCCTGAGATTTAAGGCCTACTATCCCTCTAAAACTCTCTAAGAAAACCCTATTTTTTTATTTTTTTTTGGGAGGACCAAGATAAAGATCTGTTGCCTTCTTTAAAAAAACTTCTGTGGAACCAGCCAACGTTTCGGATAAAGTTGGATGAGCATGAATCGTACCTGCTAAATCTTCTGCAACAGCAGCCATTTCTATGGCTAATGCCCCTTCAGCTAGCAACTCGCCCGCATTAAAACCAACAATCCCTACACCAAGGACTCTTTCTGTTTTCTCTTCAAAAATGATCTTTGTAAGACCGTCTGTTCTTCCGATAGCTAGGTTTCTCCCAGATGCTCCCCATGGGAACTTTCCAACAGAAACCTTTATACCTTGCTCTTTTGCCTCGGCTTCACTCAATCCACACCAAGCAACTTCTGGATCGGTATAAACAATCCCGGGGATCATCTTTTCATCTGTCGTAATAGGTTCACCACTAATATACTCTGCAACAAGACGCCCTTCGGCAGTTGCTTTATGGGCTAACATCGGACCTACCGTGACATCTCCAATCGCAAAAATATTCGTGTCATCTGTCCTTTGGTAAGAGTCGACAGTAACAAACCCTGCACGGTTTGTCTTAACCAAAGTGTTTTCCAATCCTAATTTATTAGTATGAGGTTTACGCCCAATAGCACAAAGAACTTTATCAAAAACTTCTGTACGTGTGCCATCTTCACTCGTCATAGTAACTTCTAACCCTTCATCAACTTCCTTGACATTTGTGACTTTGGTACGAAGATAAATGTTTTTAAAAGAACTTTTTAATCTTTTCTGAAGAGGCCTAACCAAATCACGATCAACCCCAGGTAGAATCCCATCCATGAGTTCAACAACCGTAACTTCACTCCCAAACTCTCCATAAACCTGCCCTAACTCTAAAGCAATAACACCCCCACCAATAACCAAAAGTTTTTTGGGGATATCATTAAGATCTAAAGCTCCTGTTGAGTCTATTAAGCGATCACTTTCAATGGAGACTCCAGGTAGTTTAATCGGAACAGAGCCTGTTGCCAAAATAGCTTTATCAAACGTCACACGTGAAATACCCTCTTTCGATTCAACTTTTAAAGAAGTGCTACTTTCAAAAGAAGCCCACCCTTTAACAGAGTGAATCTTACGACGTTTGGTCAAATCTTGTAAGCCCGAAGAGAGTTGTTCAATGATTTTGTTTTTCCATCCACGTAAAGATGAAAGATCTATCTTAGACTCTCCAAAAGAAATACCTCTACTCGAAACTTCTTTTGCCTCGTGTAAAATATGTGCCGTGTTCAAGAGAGCCTTCGAAGGAATACACCCTCTCAAAAGACAGGTTCCTCCTAATCGATCATCTCCCTCAATAAGGGCTACATTCATACCTAAGTCAGCCGCACGAAAAGCAGCTGTATAACCACCAGGACCAGCTCCAATAACAGCTAGATCAACTTGAAGTGTTTCTTTCTCCATGATAAATTCCTCAATTTAAGGACGAAAAAGGTCCATTGGTCTGTAAATATTCCGCTAGCTCTCTTGTGAATTTTACCGCAGCAACACCATCTATCACACGATGATCGTAAGAAAGCGCATAAGGTAAAATCAAGCGTGAAACAATTTCCCCTTGCCTAACAACCGGCTTGTATTCTTGTCTAGAAACTCCCAAAATAGCAACTTCCGGATAATTAATAATAGGTGTAAAATACGTACCACCTAAATGACCCAAGCTAGAAATAGTGAAAACACCACCTTGCAACTCAGAAAGTTTGATCTTACCTAAACGTGCACGTTCGCCAATATCAACCAATTCTAACGCAAGCTCTTCCAAGCTCTTTTTATCAACATCCTGAATCACTGGAACCATAAGGCCTTTGGGGGTATCAACAGCAATCCCTATATGACAATAATCTTTGTATACAATTTTTCCCTTTTTTTCATCCAAACTTGTGGCGAACTGTGGGAACTTTTTCAAAGCATGAGCAACAGCTTTAAGCAATAAAACGATCGGGGTTAACTTACCACCCTTTTTCTTGATCTCTTGCCCTTTTTCTTTACGTAAAAGCTCTAACTCTGTCACATCCGCTTCATCAAATTGAGTAACATGTGGTATCAACCTTGCCGACATGCTCACATGCTCGGCTGTTTTCTTGCGTAAAGACTTATAAGGCTCTTCGGTGATTTTTCCCCACTGAGAAAAGTCTGGCAAAGAAGGTGCTTTTAAAGAAGAGTCGGATGAATTCTGAGCCAACAAAAACCGGTCAAAATCTTCGATCGTTATACGACCACCAGGGCCTGTCCCGGGAACATCATACAAGTCTATGTCAAGAACACGCGCACGCCTACGCAAAGAAGGAGACGCTGGAATCCGACGAGAAGGATCAGCTTTCACACCTGTATTTCTAGAGCGTTGAAAAGAAGGATTGATCGCTGCTTCTGTTTTTTCTACTTTTGCATCTTTCACAGAAGTCGCTATATCTTTTTTAGAAGATCCGGATTTTTCTTGAACAACTAAAAGCTTGTCTCCAATAGAAACAGAATCACCTTCTTTAACTAATATTTTTTGAATAATCCCCGAGCAATCAGCTGGAAAGTCGACGGTTGCTTTTTGGGTTTCGATTTCCATCAGCAACTGATCTTTATCTATAGAGTCTCCCTCTTGAACCAAAATACGTGCAATCTCGGCGGAAGTCACACCTTCACCTATCTCGGGCAAAAGTAGATCTTTTTCTCCTCCAGAAGATGCCACTTCGGAAACATCCGGTGTATTCAAAGAATCTGATTCCTCTTTAGAGTTGTCAGGATTTTCAGAGGCTCCGCTCTCTTCTATTTTAATCAAAACAGCACCAATAGAAACTGTTTGACCTTCTTTTACTAAAATATCTTTAACAACCCCTGAAACTTCGGAAGGGAAATCGACCGTGGCTTTATTTGTTTCAAGTTCGATCAAAGTTTGACCTTCTTCAACAATATCACCAACTTTAACTAAAAGGCTAGCAACATCAGCCTCCGTAACACCTTCCCCTATTTCAGGTAAACATAAATCAATAACCATAGCAAGCTGTCCTTATTTTTGACCCGTTCACACAAACACAAATAAACGGAGATCGCTACAAAATACCTCTCACCCTTTTTTCAGAAAACTTTTAAACTTTTTGACATTCTGAAAGCACTGCGAAAAACGTCTTCCAATAAACCCTAAGCTGTATTTCGCAAAAATTTCATTTTTGGAAAAAGGACATACTCACTTATAGAGCCTGAATCTTTTTCAAAAAAGCCAACCCTTTTAAAAGTCTTCCAACAAAACATTATGGGGTACCCTTACACCCATCTCAAACCACAAAAGGCGTTCGCTTACCGGGATCCACACCCAAATCTTTGATCGCTTGAGAAAAATCGTCTTTAGAGAAATCACCTTTCTCCACAAACATCGCCAGAACTCCCAACACAATGCATTCGGCATCAACTTCAAAATAACGACGCAATTCTTCGCGAGAAGCACTCATTCCAAACCCATCTGTCCCCAAAGCGGTGTAGTTCTTAGGCATCCAAGAGCGAATACCATCAGGTAAAATTTTCATATAGTCCGATGCCGCTAAAAAAACACCCTCTTCTTCTTTAAAAAGTTCTTGAACATATGACTTTTTAGGATTTTCAGAAGGATTAAGGCGATTCCACCTTTCCACTTCCAAGGCATCATTACGTAACTCTTTATAACTTGTCACACTCCATATATCGGTAGAAATCTCATATTTGTCACGAAGAATATCAGCAGCTTTAATAACAGACTGCATTATAGATCCACTACCTAAAAGATGAGCTTTTAAACCTTTTTTAACAGATGGTTGCCTTTTCCAACAATAACAACCTCGAATGATTCCATCTTCAGCATTTTCAGGCATTTCGGGCATAGCATAGTTTTCATTTTGCAGAGTGAGATAATAAAAAATATCATCACCCTTCTCATACATCCGATAAATACCTTCCCTCACAATAACAGCTATTTCATAAGCAAAGGTGGGGTCGTAAGCTTTCAAATTGGGAACTGTCAACGCTTGAACATGACTATGCCCATCTTCGTGTTGTAGGCCCTCTCCATTCAGAGTTGTTCGACCAGCAGTAGCACCTAGTAAAAAACCTTTTGTCCTAGTATCTGCTGCCATCCAAATTGAATCGCCAACTCTCTGAAAACCAAACATCGAGTAATAAACATAAAAAGGTATCATGTATTCATCAAAAGCCATGTAGGAGCTACCTGCAGCGATGAAAGAAGCCATCGCTCCGGCTTCATTAATACCTTCTTGTAAAATCTGTCCATCTGTCGACTCTTTGTAATACAAAAAGTTGTTTTTATCAACAGGCGTATAGAGTTGACCTTTGCTAGAAAAAATCCCAACTTGTCTAAAAAGAGCATCTATACCAAAAGTTCGTGCTTCATCTGGAACAATCGGAACAACCCTTTTCCCTATATTTTTATCTTTCAACAACGTTCCTAAAACCCGTACAAAGGCCATCGTTGTCGAGACTTCTCTGCCATTTGTCCCATCTAAAAACTCTTTAAAAGCAGAAAGAGGTGGAGCTTGCAAAGGTTTAGCAAAAACAGTTCTTGCTGGAAGAGATCCTCCCAAATTTTCACGTCTTTCACGCATATAAGTGACTTCTCTAGAATCGCTTTTAGGTTGAATAAATTTCATACTCAAAGCATCTTCATCACTCAAATCCAAGTTCAAACGATCCCTAAATGTTAAGAGCTGCTCTTCGGTCATTTTTTTCTGTTGGTGAGCAACATTCATCGCTTCCCCCGCAGAACCAAGCTTATAACCTTTAACAGATTTTACCAAAATAACGGTGGGCTGACCTTTGTGATTTTGAGCCATTTTATAAGCATTATAAAGACGTTTACGATCATGTCCTCCCCAGCTTAACTTTTGCAATTCCTCGTCCGTTTTATCTTTAACGAGATCCAAAAGATAAGGGTCTGAACCAAAAAAAGATTCACGAATATAAGAACCTTCCATGGTCTTATATTTTTGATACTCACCGTCCAAAACTTCTGTCATTCTTTGAGCCAAAAGACCTCTTTCATCTCTAGAAAAAAGCTCATCCCAATCTTGACCCCAAATAACCTTAATAACATTCCAATTAGCACCTCTAAAAGAACCTTCAAGTTCCTGTATGATTTTTCCATTCCCACAAACAGGACCATCTAAACGTTGCAAGTTACAGTTAACGATAAATGTTAGGTTATCGAGTTTTTCACGACCAGCGAAACGAATAGCTCCCAAGGTTTCAGGTTCATCTGTCTCTCCATCACCAATAAAAGCCCAAACATTTGAAGCTGAAACATCTTTGATGCCTCTGTTGGTTAGATAGCGATTAAAGCGAGCTTGATAAATCGCCGTAATGGGAGCAAGTCCCATAGAAACAGAAGGGTATTCCCAGTAATCAGGCATTAACCAAGGGTGTGGATAAGAAGAAAGTCCACCTTCCGGTGACAACTCTCTCCTAAAGTTTTCTAAATTCTTTTCTGTCAAACGACCTTCTAAAAAAGAACGAGCATATATCCCGGGACAAGCATGTGCTTGATAAAAAATCCTATCTCCTGCAGAATCATTCGTTTTCGCACGAAAAAAATGATTAAAACCCATTTCAAACATCATAGATATAGAAGCGTATGTTGCTATATGACCACCAACACCATCACTTTTTTTATTAGCTCTAACCACCATAGCCATGGCGTTCCACCTCATCCAGTTCTCGAAAGTTTCTTCTAAACTTTCATCCCCTGGATATTCTGTTTCTTCTTCCGGGAGGATCGTATTAATATAAGGTGTATAGGGAGAAAGTGGAGACTTTACTCCTCTAAAAACAGCCCAATCTTTCACTTTATTGAGCAAATATCTGGCACGTTCAGGACCATGTTGCTCCAAAACATAATCCAAAGACTCCATCCATTCTTCCGTTTCCAAAGAGTCAATATCATTAGGAAAAATAGGCGTTTGTTCTTTCGTCATACGTATAAATCCTTAGTTGAGTTCCACATGTTCAACAGAAGCAACGAGAAAAAAGTTAACCCAGATTGCACGGAATAAGTCATAAACTTATCAAATCAAAGAATATGCATATTCTGGAAATAATCTTTTCTCCTCATTAACTTAAAAAATCACAAAAATCTTACCGTAAAAAATCAAGGCAACCGAGTTTTTTTTACTGATTGGTAAAAATGGCAACAAAAATTTCTTAGCAAAAGAAAATCAAGAAAGCAAAAGAGTAAACATCTTCTTTTTCAAAATAACCCAAAGAAAGGAGTAAGCAAAGAGATGTTTGCAAAATTCTTATACCGATTATAAACCCGCAAAAAAGCCTTTCCGAAAAGGAAACTATACGCTATTTACGATGATTTTTCAAAACAAAAGCTAGTCTAACACACTTAACTATATCGATACAATAGCCTAATGTTTTTTATTTTTAAAGGGTCTACCCTTTTTTTTCCCTTTAGCTTGACCGCTAAAGGAACTTTTTCCCCTACTTTTCCCTTTAGCATGCGTGATCAATGGTAATTTTCCCTTACTTTTAAAGCTTGTCACTATTTCTTCTGCCAATTCAAAAGGGACATTGACAAAAGAAAAGGCATCCAATATCTGAATATCACGCATTTGTCGGACAGGAACATTAACCTTATCTGTTATTTTTTTTATTAATTTGTCTGGCGTCAGTCCATCTTTTTTACCAAGCGCAATAAATAACCTTGCTTTTCCCTTTTTCTCCAAAGAGCCATCATTCCCTGGCATTTTTTGAAGGTCTCTATAAGACGAGGGATCAAGATCTTCATCAAAAATATAACTCAAAAGTCCCATCAAGACATTTTCTGGAGATTTATCTTTCAAAAGTTCTTTCGACCATTGCTCATAAGAGTCTCTTTTTATATTAGATACTTCATCTGAGTTTTTAAAAAATTTGATCAAATGCTCATCAATTTCTTTCTCAAACCTACTTTTCTTCGCCATTAAAACTTGCTTAATCTGAGGAATCTTAGATTTCTTAATATCCATTTTAGAAACGCGCTGTATAAACATTAACTTTTTATACTCCGTGGGAGTTATAAAAGTTATAGCGGTTCCCGATCTCCCAGCACGACCCGTACGTCCTACTCTATGAACATAAGATTCGGGATCTTGAGGCAACGAATAGTTAATAACATGCGTCAAATGACCAATATCAATACCTCTCGCCGCAACATCTGTAGCGATCAAAATAGTTATATCCTTCTTTCGGAAAAGCTGAAAAACTTTTTCCCGTTGACCTTGAGACATATCTCCATGTATTGCCCCAACATCGTAGCCTCTCCCCATAAGTCTCGAATACAGATCATCAACATTTTTTTTGGTTCGACAAAAAACCATCCCGTAAAAGAAACTCTCTATATCTAAAATTCTACAAAAAGCCTCTAGCTTATCGCTCTCTCTAACTTCAAAATAAATCTGCTCAGTTAGGCTATTTTCAAGAGGTTTTTTCTCAATAACAATCCGTTTATAGTCAACAAGATGTTTTTTAACAAGTCCCTCTATAGATTTAGGCATGGTGGCAGAAAACAAGAAAGTTCTCTTTGATTTAGGCGTAAAGCTCAATATTTTTTCGATATCCTCAATAAAGCCCATACTTAACATCTCATCAGCTTCATCCAGAACAAAATAGTTTATCGAAGATAATTTAAGAGTTCTTTGATTTATATGAGCTAAAACACGTCCAGGAGTTCCAATAACGATATGAACACCTTTTTTCAATCGACGAAGCTGCTGTTCCATCGACTGCCCCCCATAAATAGGAAGGGTTTTTATTTTTTCACTACCTTTCAAGGAGTGAAAATCTTCTGAAACCTGTAGAGCAAGCTCACGCGTTGGCGTTAAAACAATAGCTTGTACAGAGTTATTTTCAACATCAATCATATCAATCAAAGGTAATGCAAACGCAGCAGTCTTTCCTGTGCCTGTCTGTGCCTGAACAAATAGATCAGACTCCGAACGTAGAATAACAGGAATAACTTCCGCCTGAACCGGCGTGGGTTCTTCAAACCCTTTTTTTTCTAAAGCATCTAATGTGCTTTTTTTTAAACCACAGTTTTCAAAAGAAACAGCTTTTGACATAAGGAATCATTCTTTCCATAAGTAGAAGTCGCAAAAAAAAATATCATATCTTTTTTTCTAGTCTTTATAAGTTTGTTGCTTGAAAGAAAAAAAACCTAACATACAGAATACAAAATTCCTCATCAAACAAACCGTTCAAAAAATCCTTCTAAATAAAACGTACAGGAAATATTTTCAAGGATCCCAAAAGATTGTTGTCATGAATTTAACCGTTATCAACATCAATGTCCATCGGATTCAATTGAGATTGTAAAGAGGTTTTTTTAAGAAAAAAAGAAATTTATTATAACATTAAATAGAAAAAATACCAATATTTTTTTTCTTTTTTAACCAACAACAACAATATCCTTTGTTGAGCTATTCAATGAGATTCCCTCTTCCTTTGTAACCAAACAGTCATCTTCTATCCGAACACCTCCCCAACCTTCAAAATAAACTCCAGGTTCGACAGTGATAACATAGTTTTCCAATAAAGGTTCGGTATTCCCTAAAGAAACCGATGGAAACATATGAACCTCTAAACCTATCCCATGACCTGTGGCATGCGAAAATTTTTCAGCAATACCGGCTTCTTCAAAAACTAAGCGACAGGCTTTATCTATGGAAGAAGCTGGCACTCCATCTTTGATTAAGTCTATCCCAGCCATCTGAGATTTTAAAACAAGACGATAGATTTCTTCTTGCTTGGGATCTGGTTCACCAACGAAAACTGTCCGTGTCATATCCGCATGATAGCCACCATAAAGAGCCCCAAAGTCCATCAATAGAAAATCACCTTTTTGCAAGCACCTATCAGAAGGTCGAGCATGAGGCAACGATGAATTCGGACCACTGGCAACAATAGGGTCATAACTATCACCCTCACCTCCCTTTACCTTGATCAAGTAAGAGATTTTAGCAGCGATTTCGTTTTCCGAAACACCTATACGCAAATCTTTTTGAATATCCAAAAAAACTTCATCCGTTATATCAATAGCTTTTTTCAAGAAGGCTATCTCAGAAGAATCTTTCACGGCAGCCATTTTCTCTATCTGCCCATTAAAAGGCACCCATTCTTGATCAGAAAAAAGAGACTTTATATGTCTAAAAACCCAAACCGTTAACTCTTGCTCATCAAAACCGACACGCTTTACGTCTTTTAAAAGGTCAAGGGATTTTATATCCATCAAATAACCTTTTTTTATCATATGAACCTGAGCATTTTTAACCTCTTGATCCGCCTGCTCTTCATATCGTCGATCCGAAAAAAAGTAAGCCTTTTTTAGAGTAACTAAAAAAATTCCAGCAGAACCCGTAAACCCTGTTAAGTAACGCACATCCGATAAACGACTCACATAAAGAGCCTCAATATTTTTCTCTTGCATACTCTTTTTAAGATTTTCTATTCTTTGATGAAAAAAAGACATCTAAAAACTCCTCACTTTAAAATACTTGAGCGCAAAAAATTTAAATAACACCTGCCGTCTTCGCTTCTTTTTCTGTGTAAGCTTGAATTGTTACGGCATGAATACCTCCGGAAATATCTTCTTTAAGAGCACCATAAACTTTACGATGTCTATCTATAAGGCTTTTCTCAAGAAAAGCATCACTAACAACCGTGATTTTAAAATGTGTATCTTTAGGTTTTGTGTAACCAATATGATCCTTGTGCAAATGTGTCTGGTCAACAACTTCTAAAAAAAAAGGCTGAAAGTTTTCAAAAAGTTTCTCTTTTATAATCTTCTTTTTATCCGACATTATCGAACTCCTTTTTCTCTTTAAGTCTATAAGAAAAGATTACACAATCTCTCACAAGCTTTATGGTTATAGATTTTTATGAGAATCACAAAAATATTTCATAATAGGCGTCGATTGCGAAATATCCTAGTAAGCTTTTCTATCGTTCTTTTAAACATTTTTGCGATTTCGAGAAAAGCAGATATCTATTGAGAATATGAACTTTTTTCGAAATAACAAGCTAGCATAACTATTCTTTCAATCAAAGAATATAATGTATTTTACAACAAGCTTAATACAGGATAAAAAAATGTAGTAATGCTTTGCAAAAGATTCACACCACACTAAGAAAGATTTACCTCAAAACTTCGCCCGGATAATCCATCATCCCACCTTCAATATTAACAGTATTTTTGTAGCCCAAACTAAATAAAAGATGACAAGCCCATGCCGAACGAACCCCTCTGGCACAGACCACTAAAATTTTTTTATCATAAGGAATAGACAGTTTGTCCCACGTGTTTTCTAGCTGAGAAACTTCCACATGAATAGCACCCTCAATATGCCCCAAAGACCATTCCTCATCCGTTCGAACATCTAAAACACAAGAATCTGGATATTGTAAAAGATAGTCATCTAGATCTTTAGAAAAAACCTCTTTATAAGGAAGTCCTTTTTGAATACTTTCGACATCGGCAGGCTCACCCTTTGCCAACAGAGAGACATGGTGCCTAAGGACATCAAAGGAAGACTGCAAAACAAGTTCTAATTTGGAAACTTTATTTTCTAAAAAATTGATTTTCTCTTCTAATTGCTCAAAATTTTCTTGTCTTTTCATTGTCACCTAATACCACTTGAGATTATTAAAAAATATACTAAAAAGATTCAAAGAGAGAGAAATGTCTGTTTGAATCACAGATTTCAATTTTCTTTCATATATATTTTGCGTAAAGCTATAAAGTAATCTTTATATTCTAAAGATTGATAGTCTGGATAAGTCCAAGGGTTTGGCATAGGTTTTCCAGACTTAAACTGTAGCGTAACCTCCCCATAAATATTTTCACCCAAATAAAGACGATGTGTATAGTCTTTTGTCGTTGCCAAAACAACCTTTGCCGCTGTTAAATAACCTGGATCCAAATTAATAGTCCTGCAATCCAAATCATTAAAAAGTTTTTTCTCAAGAGATATCGCATGCCTTTTAATTTTTGGCAAATCATCTTGATCTATAAGTTTTTCAAAAGAAATAAATCTTCTCTTTAAAAACTTTCCAAACTCTTTTTCATAATAACTCGTATGAGAAAAATCCCACACAGAAGAAACAACATCCAAAGATCCAAAAATCAGACTCAATTGATCCTGACAAAAATCCATCTTTTCTTTATCCGAAGCAAGCATACCAAAAAAAAGTTTGGCCTTTACAGGCTTTTTAAATTCATCATCCATAACGAAAATCATATCTCAAGACCTTTGCAAAACACCTCACATGCTTTCCAATGCAAATCCTTTAAAAAAAATGCACCTACAGAAACCTCAAAGACTCCTAAAAGAAAACCTATAGGGTATTTTACAAAAATCTAAAAATATTTAATTTAGAGTTTGTTTAACTTTTTCCATAATATAAACATCAAAAACATCTTTTTCCTGAACACCTTTGAATTTATCCAAGACGATACCACATTCATAACCTTCTTTAACGTGCTTTGCATCATCCTTCTCGCGACGCAAAGTTTGTATTTGACTCTCACCAATAACTTTTCCATCTCTAACGATAGAAACAAATGCACCTCTCTGAACTTGCCCAGACGTAACATAGCAACCCGCAATAGTCCCGATTTTAGAAGATTTAAACAAAGCTCGAACCTCAACCTGTCCAGTATCTTTTCTAACCTCTTTCGCCTCTAAAACACCTTCCATTGCTTTTTGAATATTTTCTATCACTTCGTATATGATATAGTAAATCCGAACATCAACACCACTGTCATCGGCTAGAAGTTTTGTCTTCGCATCAACATCAACATGAAACCCAATAATAACCGCGCGAGAAGCTTTCGCCAAAACAACATCAGACTCATTGATGGCACCTACACCTTGGTGCAATATTTTTAATTCCACTTGATCTGTTGATAATTTCACCAAAGAATCTTTTAATGCTTCCAAGGAACCAACCTTGTCCGACTTTAAAACAATATTAAATTCTTTAATATTTCCCTGTTTGATTTGACTGTACAAATCTTCCAACGTTAAACCCTTAGGAGCCGCTGTAACTTCTTTCTTAGATCCTTTTTCCAACATTTTTTCTTGTATCCAACGGGCCTCTTTTTCCGTTTTTACCACAGAAAAAAGATCCCCAGAAAAAGGAACTCCAGCTAACCCAGAAACTTCAACAGGAACAGATGGTCCTGCTTCATCTATTTTTTGCCCTCGATCATTGATTAAAGTACGAACTTTTCCAAAAAAAGAACCAGCAACAACAATATCTCCAACCTTGAGTGTTCCAGATTTTATGATAAAAGAAGAAAGAGCCCCTCTTTTTTTATCAAGGTGTGCCTCCAAAACAACACCATGAGCCGATCGTTTAGCGTTCGCCTTTAACTCTAACATCTCCGCTTCTAATATGAGCATTTCAACCAACTGATCAAGACCATCTCCTGTTTCAGCAGAAACATCTACAAAAATATGCTGGCCACCCCATTCTTCAGAAACAAGCTCATATTCGGTCAATTGAGTTCTCACTTTTTGAGGATCAGCATCTGGCTTATCGCATTTATTAACGGCAATAAGAATAGGCACCTTGGAGAATTTGGCATGATTGATCGCCTCGATTGTCTGAGGCTTAACTCCATCATCCGCTGCAACAACCAAAACAACGACATCTGTGACTTGGGCTCCACGAGAACGCATTGCAGTAAAAGCCTCATGACCAGGTGTATCGATAAAAGTCACACGACCATGATTCGTTATGACTTCATAGGCACCTATATGCTGCGTTATACCACCTGATTCAGAGGATGTGATCTGTGTTTTTCGTAGAGCATCTAACAAGGATGTTTTACCATGATCAACATGCCCCATAAAGGTAACAATAGGCGCTCTCGATGACATATCTTCAGCTTTATCTTCAATTTCAGGTAATAAGCTTTTCAAACCTGAATCTTCTTTTGAAGAGCTTTCAGGACTTGTTGTAAGCTTTACACCGTAACTTTTAGATATATCTTCTGCGAATTGAGGTTCTACTCTTTGATTAATTGAAGCAAAAACTTTTTTTTGCATCAACTTTTGAATAATATCCGTCGGTTTAACAGCTAGTGTTTCAGCTAACTTAGAAACAGTTATAGGCCAAAAAACATCAACCTCTTTGAGCTCCAAAGGAGCCGCTGAAGTCTTTTGCACTGGATCTTTAACTTGATTGGAATATTTCTTTTTAAATTTTCTACCTCTATCTTTCGGCTTATTTTGTGAAAATCTAGAAGAGTGAACTCCTGTTTTTTTATTAACTTCTGTCTGTCTAACCTGTTCTTTAGGATTTTTTTGAGAAGTCTTTGAGGAAGATTGCCCTTCTTCTTTTTTCTCTATTCCATTTTTTTTGCTTAAGTCTACTTTTTTAGAAGAGTTAATATTTTTATCATTACTGTTTGTCTTTTTATTATCTTTCTTATCCACTTGATTATTAATAGTTTTTTCCTGTGAATCTTTCGTCTTTTTTTGCTGTTTATTTTTCTCAGTTCCCAATTTTTTTCTTAGAAAAGAAACCTCAGATTCTTCCAAATTACTCAAAGGAGCTTTAGCAGAGGAGCCATTTTTTTTTAGTAAAGCAAGGAGTTCCTTGCTGGTATGACCAGTTTCTTTAGCTAGTTCATAGACTCTCATGCTCATTTTCTCCTGTCTGCTTTTTTGCAAAATCAATCAAATACCGGATTCTTTTAATATCTAAGTTCGTCTCATTTTCAACATCATCTATTCTAAATAAAGCTAATTTCTCAAGAGTCACGATTCCGCTATCACTAAAAAAATCCAACTCCTCTTTTGTAACAGTTCCAACTTCTTCGGTAACAGCAGCTTCTATCAATGAAACAAATTCTTCCCACTCTGAAGATTCCGAAGTTTCTTCCTCAACCTCTTCCGGAATAGAGCTTTCAGTATTCTCTTCTGAGCTCTCTTCGGTATTCAGGTTGGGACTCTCTTCGGGATTCACACTAGGAGTCTTTTCAGAGTTCACTTCGGATCCCTCTTGAGCGTTTCCCTCCTCACCTTCTTTATCTTTGAAAAGTTTATCAATATTATAAGTTGATGAGGTCGTCTCCTCAGCTTCAATATGAATATCCCAGTCTGTTAGCTTCGCGGCTAAACGAGCATTTTGACCTTTTTTACCAATAGCCAAGGAAAATTTATCTTTAGGAACAATAACTTTACAAGATTTATTTTTATGATCTAAATTTAATTGCAAAATCTCCGCAGGGTTTAAGGCATTACTGATAAATACCTCAGGATTTTCATCCCAACATACGATATCTACTTTTTCACCTCGCAACTCATTAACAATACTCTTAACCCGAGAACCTCTCATCCCTACACATGCACCAACACTTTCTATAGTGGGCAAATGAGAATAAACAGCGATCTTGGTACGGTCACCAGCTTCTCGAACAATCCCCTTGATCTCAATACTACCTTCGGCTATTTCTGGAACCTCAAACTCAAAAAGTTTTTGCACCATTTCTGGAACAGCTCTAGATGCCAACATTTTCAAATGAGAGTGAAGCCTTTTGATATCTGTTAAATAAACATGCAAGCGATCATTGATCCGGTAGTTATCTCTAAAAACCTGTTGATTTCTTGGGAGTATAACTTCCGCCCTACCAACTTCTAGAATAATGGCACCTCTTTCAAAGCGCTGAATAACTCCACTAACAAGCTCTCCAATTTTATCCTTATAACTTTCATACATCACATCTGTTTCAGCTTCTTTGATTTTCTGCATAATAACTTGTTTCGCTGTTTGTGCAGCAATACGTCCAAGTTTTGCAGTTGTGATTTCTTTTTGATCGATAAAAAAAGAGATTCTTCCTGTAACTTCATCTATATTGACATTAACTTCACTTGACTCAGAAAGATCCAGTGCTTTTCTGGCAACAGTCTCCATGGCTGAACGGATAGCCTGAAGTAAAACATATTTATCGATCCCTTTGTCCTTTTCTAAGGCATTGATGATCATCATAAAATCGTTATCCATGATCATAACCCTCCTCACTTTTTTTTAAATTTTTCATAATATCCAAAACAACCTCCGTCGCCTTAGCAAAACTCACTTCAAATGTTTCACCTGTACGACGAACTTTAATTTCCAAAAAACCTTTATCTAACAAGTTTTTGCTCATAACAATACGGAAAGGGATCCCTATCAAGTCAGCATCTTTAAATTTAAAACCCGCTCTTTCCCTTCGATCATCCAACAAAGCATCGTATCCACTCTGCCTAAAAGACTCATAAACTTCTCTGGCTTTTTCCATCAAAACCATATCTTTAACATCAATAGGAACTATACAGACATCAAAAGGAGCAACCGACAAAGGCCAAATAATCCCATTTTTATCATTATTTTGCTCCACGATAGCAGCTATCGTACGACTAACTCCTAAGCCATAACAACCCATCTGCATAGTTTTTTTCTGACCATTTTCATTAAGATAATTTGCGGCAAAAGACTTTGTATACTTATCACCTAATTTAAAAATATGTCCAATCTCAATCCCAGACTTTATAACAAGCTTTCCGTGCTTACAACAAGAACAAATATCACCATCCTTAACCATCGCCAAATCAAGAACCTTATGAACCTCATAGTCACCTCGAGCATAGCTCACATGTTGCAAATGCCTATCTTTAACATTAGCACCTACAATGGCATCCTCTATATCTAAAACACGTGAGTCTGCGATTATCTCTATATTCTTTAACCCCACAGGTCCAACAAAACCAATAACCGTTTCTACACCTCTATCTAAAAGATCTTTTCCATCAACCAGTTTCAAATGATTCACACCTAATTCAGATTTAAGCTTCACTTCATTCAACTGATCCCCACCGGAAATCAAAACACAAATCAAACGATCATCTGCATGATAAAGCAAAGATTTAATAGTACTTTCGATGGCTACATCAAAAAATTGACAAACATCATCAATTTTGCGCATATTCGGGGTTGAAACCTCTATCAAAGGATCTATATCTTTAGAGGTTTTTTTGTGCGACTCACGATGGAACCGAACGGTTTCAATATTTGAACCCTTATCGCAACTTTCACAAAAAGCGACTAAGTCTTCCCCTATATCAGCCAAAACCATAAATTCGGAAGATTGCCCCCCTCCCATAACTCCTGAGTCAGCATCAACAGCCACTGCTTTAAGACCACAACGTGTAAAAATTTTATGATAAACATCAAACATCTCTTGATAAGTTTGATCTAGACAATCTTCGTCAACATGAAAACTATAAGAGTCTTTCATTATAAATTCTTTAGCCCGAATCATCCCAAACCTTGGACGGATTTCATCTCTCACTTTGGTTTGTATCTGATAAAAGTGCACAGGTAAGTTTTTATAAGAAGATATTTCATCTGTGATCAAATCAGTAATAACCTCTTCGTGTGTAGGTCCCAAAACATAATCTCGCCCCTTCCTATTTTTCACACGCAACATTTCTAGCCCCATGCTATCCCAACGGCCACTTTTATGCCAAAGTTCTCCGGGTTGCAATAAAGGCATCATTAGTTCTTGCGCCAACGAAGCATCCATTTCTTCTCGAACAATATTTTCAACCTTGCGCAAAACTTTTAACCCTAAAGGTAAAAATGTATACAAACCTGATGAAAGTTGTCGAACAAATCCTGCGCGAAGCAAAAATTGGTGACTCAAAGACTCGGCATCTGCGGGAGTTTCTTTCAAAGTAGGAATAAAAAGATTGTGAGCACTTCGAATCATAAAACTTCTCCTGTTCTTTTATCTAAAGCAGAAGTTTTTTTTCTAGAAGAACTATTCTCTTCAACAGAAACAGTAGAAAAACGTTTTTGCCACAAGCCTTTAATTTTTGAACCAATAGAGAAGTTAACACAGTCGTTATAAATAATAAACGCCATCAATCCCAACAAAAATGTCATCCCTATCCCATTAAAAATATATTGCAACCTATAGCTAATAGGCCTTCTTATTAAAATTTCTAACAAGTAAAGAAAAAAATGCCCTCCATCTAAGGCCGGTATCGGCAAAAAATTAAATAATGCCAAGGCGGCACTCAAAACAGCCATAAGATGCAACACATGTATCAAGCCTTTTTCTGCTGTTTTTCCGGTTATGAGTATAATTCCAACAGGGCCTGTCATAGACTCTTTCAAAGAAATCTTACCAACGACTATATGCCACAAAGACTTATAGGTCATAGATGACAAATACCATAGTTTAGAAAAGCCCAAACCTAAGGATTTAAAAAAAGGATATTTAATATTTATAACTTCCTTAGAAGGTTTAAGCCCTATAATATCCTTCCTGCTTAAACTTTTTTTAGGAATAAGTACACTTTCTTCCTGACTATCTCTTAAAAAACCCAAGTTGATATTTGTATCTTCCTTTAAGGCTTGACGAAAAAAAGTTCGGACCTCATCCCAACGCTTCACGGCATTCCCATTAACAGAAGTGATCGTATCTCCTTGCTTTAAGCCGGCTAAATCTGCAGGTGTTTTCTGAATAACTTCCCCTATTTTAGAAGTAGGAACAGATGAACCTACAAAAAAAATAGCAGCAAAAATAACATATGCCAATAAATAGTTCATCAAAGGACCTGCCATCGCAACCTTCATTCGCTGCCAAGGCGTCTTTGCAAAAAAGTCATGTTCTTTTTGATTTTCTTTAGCCTGAGAAGGATCATCACCCGCCATTTTTACATACCCACCCAAAGGTATAATAGAAACAACATAGAGAGTGTCATGCCAACGGTACTTAAAAATCCTTGGACCAAAACCTATAGAAAAAACCTCAACACAAATACCCTGGCGTTTCGCAACAATAAAGTGACCCCACTCGTGAATCGTAACCAAAATACCAAAAACAATAATTGCCGGCAAGAAATGTGTCATACTCTACAACCTCCTAAACATACAAACATTTTTCTTTCACCCATCTTTCTGCAGTTGAACGAACTCTCAGAGCAGTCTCAATCACATCTTCAAACTTTTCTTGTACATCACTTTGATGTTTATCTAATATATCTTGAATAAGTTTCACGATATCCAAAAAACCAATTTTCTCCTTAAGAAAGGCATCCACGGCAACTTCATTAGCAACATTCAAAGCCACAGGGTATGTCCCTCCCAAACGACAAGCCTCATAACATAAATCGACCGCAGGAAATTTATCACGATCAACCTCTTCAAAAGAAAGGGTTTTCCATTTAACAAGGTCAAGCTTATCAACATTTTCTAAAAACAACCTTTTAGGATACGATAAAGCATACAGAATGGGTATTTTCATATCTGAGACAGCTAAAGAAGCTTTAAAAGATCCATCAACAAACTCAACCATCGAGTGAATAACACTTTCAGGATGAATCATAATATCAATACTGTCCAAAGGTTTGCCAAAAAGCCAGTAAGCTTCAATAACCTCTAATCCTTTATTCATCAATGTAGCTGAGTCGACAGATATCTTCGGCCCCATATTCCATCTTGGATGATTAACGGCTTCGGAAGCTTTTTTATTAGCCATTTCAGATAAGGAACACTTCCTAAAAGGCCCACCTGAGGACGTTAAAATCAACCGATCAACATCTTCCATATTTTCACCAATTAAGCATTGGTAAATAGCACTGTGCTCACTGTCAACAGGTATAAATTGAACCCCTCTCTTTTTAACCTCATCCATCACAAAAGCCCCACCCATAACAAGGGCTTCTTTATTAACAAAAGCTATATGTTTTTCAGATTTCAAACCTTCCATTAAAGGGTATAAGCCCAAAGAACCTGGAAGAGAAATCATCAACCAGTCAACATCTTCCCTTTTGGCTAACTCACAAACACCTTCAATCCCCAATAAAATATCACCTTTAAAAGAAGGCATAAGTTCTTTGAATTTGCTTTTCGCTAGTTCATCTCCCACAGATATCGCTTCAGGAGACACTCTCTCTAGTTGATCTTTTAAGGCTATAATATTTTGATCAACCGCCAACGCAACGATTTTAAATTCATCTGGGTGTTCCAAAGCAACTTCAACCGTATTCTTTCCAACTGAACCTGTCGAACCCAAAATAGCAATACGTTTCATTTAAGTCACTACCCCTTCTAAAACTATACAAACCAAGGGGAAAGAAAAAGCAAGGCTGTCCACAACATCTAAAACACCGCCCATCCCTGGTATCCATTTACCAGAGTCTTTCACACCGTAATCTCTTTTTAGCATAGACTCCCATAAATCACCAAGCTGTCCTAAAACATTCACACCTATAGAAAGCAAAAACACGGCTAAAAAAGATAATTCCTTTGGGTAAAATAGCCCCCAAATCAAAGGCCCAACAACAATGCTCGTCAACAAATTAGCAAAACTCCCCTCCCAAGTCTTAGCCGGACTCAAAACAGCATGAAGCTTGTTCTTTCCCCACTTTGAACCGACAAGATAAGCAGATATATCTCCAAACTTAACCGTTAAAATAACCCAAACAAGCCAAAACTCTCCACCATATAAAAGCTTCGTATGCCAAACAGCTTTTGCAAAACAAAAAACATATAAAAAACTTAACACTTGTGAAGTAAGAAGACTAAAAGCACCTTTTAAAGAATTTCTATCATAGAGGTAAAATAAAAAAAAACTTTGTATCAAAATGATAGTTAAAATCAGAGACCAAGCAAGCCCTGACCTCATAAAAAAAGCTCCAATCACGCATGCAACTCCAAAAGACTTCCATGTCATCTTTGAGTCAGAAATCTTCCAGATTTCATAAAACCCTAAACAAGCAATCCCAAAAAGAATGCCAAAAAAAAGCTCTTCCCAAATAAAAAAAATCCCTACAAAAATAAAACTCAGTAGAGCAAAAGTACTAAGGGATCTTTTTTTCAATGCAAGCATATATTTTTCCTTGTTTTTTTCTATCTAAGTACTTATTAATAGCCTCTCGAAAGTCGTCTTGTCCGAAGTCGGGCCACAATGTTTTTGTTAAATAAATCTCACTTTCAATTGACTGCCAAAGCAAAAAATTACTCAATCGTTTTTCGCCACTTGTACGGATTAAAAAATCCGGATTGGGCATATCTCTCGTATAAAGATACCTAGAAATTAACTCATTATTAATAGAACTTTTGGGTATCAAACCTTTTTCTATATTTTTATAAATACGATTAACCGCCTGCAAAATATCTTGACGCCCGCCATAGTTAATAGCAAGAACAACCTTCATCCCCGCATTCGAAGACGTTCTTTGGATAGCTTTTTTCAATTTTTGACGAACAAGAAAAGGCAAGTCTTCCATATTGCCGATCATTAACAATCGGATATTTTTTTCAAAAATATGCGCAATCTGTTGATCCAAAAATTCGATTAAAAGCGTCATTAAAAAGGTGGTTTCAACCTTAGGTCTCATCCAGTTTTCTTGAGAGAAAGCATATAAAGTTAAAACTTTGATCCCAAACTCTTCACAAATAGGAAAAAGAAGCCGTATAGACTTCATTCCAGCTCGATGTCCTTCAACAGGTCTCAAGCCATGTTTTCTTGCCCATCGTCTATTACCATCCATAATGATAGCAACATGTTCAGGATATTTTTCTTCAAAAGACATCTCTGGAACAAAAAAACTCCCATTTTCTAAAAAAAAAGACCTGCAAACAGCAAGTCTTTCAAAAAAAATCTCGTAGAAATCAGCAAAAGATCCCAATCAAAAAATCTAATGTGACTTTTAGTAATAAAAAAATATCTCATCTGCCTAAGGTAAAAATTTTTTAAAATATTTTTTTTACACTAACCCATCACAAAAATATGATGAAACAAACAAGAGATATCGATTATACAACTTTAGACAAACTTGGTCAAATGGCTTACCCAACACTAAGGAGTTACTTGCTAAAGAATCTGTCGAAAGTCATCGATATAATTTTATAATGATTTAGGTCTTTAATAGCTCTATTGCGAAAAAGCTCATAAAGGTAAGATTCTTGGAAAGTAGTTAGAAATAATCATTCCTTCAAAGAAGAAAAAAGGCAAAGTTGATCTATAAGCTGGATTCTGTTTATGACCATCATTCATCTAATGCAACCAACCCGAAAACATATAGCGGGTAACTATCACGTTTCCTACTTGGTCTTGCTCCAGATGGGGTTTACCTAGCTTCTGGGTTTCAAACCAGAACTGGTGAGCTCTTACCTCACCTTTTCACCATCACCCATCAATCGAAACGAGTCGTTTCCAATAGGCTGTTTTTTTTCTGTGGCACTTTCCTTAAGGTCACCCTCACAACCATAACAGTAGCATCTTACCCTGCGGAGTCCAGACTTTCCTGCACTGTTAAATCAATATCTTGAGATCAACAGCACCGATGATCCAATCAACTTTGCCTATTTTAAAAGTTAATTTTTGTTTAGAGAAAAGCTCTCTCATTGTAACATAGTTAACTTTATTCGACTCCATTATCTATCTTCACTTATAACAAGGTTACGCATGATATCGCTCACTTTTTATATTTCTTTCAGCGTAGTTTTGCTAAAATATAATGAATTTAATTTAAAATTTAAAAATATTTTTTTTAATAATTTAAAAAGATTTTCAAATATCTAAAATGCAAAATAACCTTGACTTAATATACTTATTCATGATTCAATAAAATTTCTTTATGAAAAATTTGATACGCTATATTAAGTCCTTTGTTTACTATAAAATGGGTTAAATCATAGGAGACTTTAGGAAAACACTCGACATGCTTTTGCTAACGACTTCTTACAGTAATCTACCCTTTTAAAAAGTGCTTCTATGATATATTAAGTATTAGATCGCAAGTTTTCTGCTTTAGAAAAATAGTTTCTCATCTTTGTTCGAGATTTTCTCTTCAACCATATCTAAAGTTATATATTTTAAAAATATTTTTTTAATAGATATTATTTTTAGATACACCCTTTTTTAAATAAAGGTTCAAAAAGAATTTCTACCTATTTATTTAAGGATTTTTTGATTAGTTATTTTTTGGGGAGGAGAAGCATCATGAGGTTCAAACTTGTTTTTCTATGTTACTTTTTTTTCAACCTTTTTTCTTATTTTCAACCCTCTTATCTTTTAGCCAAGGACGATGAAGAACAGGAAAAATTACGTAAATTTACTCATCTGGAAACACTCTATCCAATACCTTTTGCCTCTTATGAACGGGTTCAAACTCATTCCATAAAAAGTTTGGGTGGTATATACAATGCTGATTCTGCAAAAAAAGAAATCAATTCTCTTTACGATATAGACAATGTTAAAGTAAAAGGAAGCTTGGTCGTTGGAGAATTTATTCCTGAAGTCAACGACTCATCATTTCTCGCTACCGCAATGGATCCTTCTCAAAGTTTTGTACATCTTACTGATTACGAACTAAAGTTCAATAAAAATCCTGCAAGCATAAGGTTTGGATCTTCATCAACAGGCCTTTCGACAAATAGTGATCTATCTCATTTGCATCTTTACCACAAAGGACCTATACACTTTCAAACTAATTACAATGGACCTACTAATCAATACAACTATGTGCCAACTTTTAACGGATCTGGAACTGTTAAACTTTACTCAAACGTATGGTTATCACAAAAAACATCATTCATTTTTTCAAATAACCCTAGCTTGGATAAATCACTTGCTCCAAAAATGACGCTTAAAAAAATTGATCAAGGTAATTTTGCAGAAGGTATTATTTTTGATATCAATTCTACCAATGAAGGCTCTTTCTATATAAGCAATAATAATGATGTCAATTTTTCCATTAACCCTTCTACATCGGAAGTTAAAGTTAAATATTATCTAAATGTTGATGGTCGTATAAAGAGCTACGGCGAACCTTTGGTTCCAACAGGCTCTGTCGTTATGTTTTGCGGAAGCTCTATCCCCGAGGGTTGGTCCATATGTGATGGTTCAATCGTCGATGGATACTTGACGCCCAACCTCGTTGGACGATTCCTTAGAGGGAGCGCATCCGCCTCTAAAACCCCTGTATTAGGAGGTGGGTATCCTCATTATCACGATATTCCTGCTGGTGAAGTTGACTTATCTGTTTTACCTCACAGTGTGTCCTCACAGGGTTATTTTGAAAACAAAGTAACCTCAAACCCTTGGCCTGTTAGCACAACTAATTCTAATCATACTCTTCCTCATACATCTGATATTCGAATGGCGACTTTAGACACAGCAGTCTCAGAAGGTGGCTACCGCAAAGCCTTTACTCGTCAATCCATTCTGCTTCTTAATAACACCGGATCATCAATCCCTCTCGCTAGAAGAATATACGGTGGTGGCGATGAGTGGAGCATTTCAAAAGCTTCCAGCCTTGCAATCGGTGGTACCTGGAAACCAAAGGGGGATTCCGGAGAGTTATTCCATAGACATATTCTTTCCAATAGATATTTTGACGTAAATATACCTGAAAGTGCCATGACCTCTACGGGTTCAAAAATGAATATCCCTTTCACATCAACAAGTGCTAATGAATGGCTTCCTCCTTACGCAGACATTGTCTTTATTGTTAAACTTCCATAAATAAGGATATAAAAAATGATATTTAAAATTATTTTTATAAGTTTATATTTATTTTTTTCTTTCAATTTTCTAATAGCACAAGAACTTTCCGAAGATCGAAGCTACTACGAAACTTCGGCAGGATTTTCAGCTGACTATGAAAACGTTACAGCTAATGCTATTTTTGTTTCAGGATTTATAACACCTCTCCACTCTAAATCAGACGACCCTGAAAATCCTCAAAGTGTTCCACCCCTTTATATTCCTCAAGAAGCGCGAGTCGCCGATGAGCTCCTAAAACCTTATAGTTCTAAAGCACATCAAGATCTCTCGAACTATATCTCCATAAAACCTTCTGAAATCCGATTTAACTATGACGATAGTCAGTTTTTAGGATCTGGGGTATTTTTTTATGATGCCCTGAGTGGGTTAATTTTGAATAAAGAAAATAACCCTATCGGCCTTAGAAGTCCTGGTAGTATAGCAATAAGGGCAGGTTATAATCTAACAGATACCTCTAGTAGCAAGGAAGGATCTAAAATCGTTCTGTCTACACCAAAAATCTTTCTTAAAAAACTAATATTTAAACAAGGTAACCATAATGGATCAATCTATGCCGCACCTAATAAATCTCTTTGGATTAAAACACAAGACTACCTCATATCACCTAGGAACCTTAATCTAGATGGTGGTTTCATTGTAGAAAATACTACTGGAGAAACTCTTATGTCCGTAAGAGGAGGTACAGGGGCTATTCATATAAAAGGTGATTTAGATATAAAGGGTCAATATCTTGACCCCTACACTGAGCAGCCCATCCCTAGAGGTATCATAATTGCCTACGCAGAAGATAATCTTCCTTCTGCCAATAACTGGTTACCCTGTAATGGATCAAATAATGAGGCTCCAAACATGACAAACCTTTTTTTTAAAGGTTGTGCTAAAGGACTTCCATCTTCTTTAAACCTTCCTCAAGGAGGTGCTTATAGTCATTCCCACTCTTTGTCTCCATCTGGGAATATCACTCTTCAAACTAACCATCCCTCGCAACCCAATTGTTATATTCCTCTTAGAGGCTTTAATGGCGTATCATCATTAAGCAGAGATTTTACACACGTCTATAATCACGGATTTGCATATACACATCACTTCGCCTATGTGGTTCTGCTAAATCCCGACCATTTTAATTACCTAAAAAGACCTCTTTTCTATGGCTGGTATACTATCCCTTTTGGTCATAGACATTTTTTAGCTCAAAATGAACTTATCAAATTCTTTTTGCCAAGCCAAAATATGAGCGTTGCCCTTGACTCTTCACAGAACCCTCATTTGTTCAGTGATAGCTCTGGGGTTGAAAATCAACTGCCCTCATTTGCTAAGCTTCTCTTTTTAATGAAAACCTAAGAATAGGAGATGCCTTCATTGAAAAATTTTTTTAATAACAAAAGATATGTTCTCGCCTTTATTTTTCTTATCTCATTCGCATCTATTAGTCACAACATTTATCAAAAAAAACAAAAGAGAGAACTTGCTCAATTGGTAGCAACTCCTTTGGGAGATTTTGAAGTCTTACACTCCAAAAATATTAACCTTACAGGTGCTTTATATGGGATTAATAACAGCCTCGAAATATCTGACCTCCAACCAGTTTTTTTTCACAAAGGACTACATATTGAAGACTACTATTATTCTGCATATTCTCGCCAGAGATCTTTTAATATGCCTTATTGGGATATATCTAACCAACGCACCTTGATTCCTACCTACGATCACCTTATCGCTTTTGATTCGAGGAATACAGAACTAGGTTATCAAGTTAAAATACAAAAAAACTATAATATTCTTATGTTTACATCTAAAAATGATATCTATATAATAACAGAGGACCCGAATAGACCTTTATTTCCAGCAGGTCATTACCCGCCTAGTGTTCCTTCTGGATTACTTGTCCCATCTAAACCTTGCAACAATTCATATGTTATTGTAAATAACTTCAATGATTTTTACAAATATTGATAAAACAAAGGAAGCCCTATAAACTTTATGTTTTTGTATAAAATTTTTTAATATTCTAAAAAAATAAGGAGCCTACTCTGTTGAAAAAACTTACTATAAAAAACAAATATCTTTTCGTTTTTACTTTCTTTGTCTCTCTCATTTCTGTCAGCCCAAACCTGTACCCTAAAAAACAGAAAAGAGAGCTTTCAAAAGTACTAACTGCACCTTTCGGAGACTTTGAAAGCTTATTTTCTAAAAATATAACACTCACAGGGTCGATTTACGGTATTGATAAAAGACTCGATACCTCTAATCTAAAGCCTTTGATTTTTCACAAAGGACTTCGCATATTAGAACCGCAAGGTTCTAATGCTTTACTCATCTCCAATCGATCCATGCTAGTCTCTACCGTTAGTAAAAGCAGCGATATCATTTTTAGCTCTATGACTACAGGAATAAAATCTAAACAGTCAGAACTAAAAAGCCAGAGCCTTCTAACTCTGAAATCTGAAAATGACATCTATATAACAACAGAAGACCCGAATAGGCCTTTATTCCCTGCCTCTCATTATCCTCCTAGTGTTCCTCCTGAGTTACTTGCGCCTCCTCAACCTTGCAACAATTCATATATCTTCATAGAAAAATCATTAGAGCTAGAAGCCGAAAAAACGCTAATTTTTTCAAATATCGATCAAACAGATGAAAATTTCTGGGGAGTCTATATGGCAAACGAAGGAGACACAAATGGTCTGCTAAATGATAAGGCTTCCAAAGGAGGCTCTAGTTACCGGCACCCAAATCCTTCTTTTTCTGGTTCTAATTACTCAAATCTTAACATCTTCCAAAATTCAGCATTACGCTTTCGTATTGGAGGAAATATCTCACGTTCATCGATAGATCAAAAACGTGGATTTATCGTCCGACATTTTTCTTCAACATATCCCGTGCCACACCCTATATTTCAATTGGATGGACAAACTGGCGATGTTCGCATTGAAGCACGCCCTGAATCAAATCAAAAAATCGAATTACAAATTAACGAACCTTTGAGAGAAAAAATGCAATTCCTCTTACCCTCAAAATCTATCACTCTTTATTACGGAAATGCATACACCATCCCCAGCGGATGGCATATCTGTGATGGAACCAACAATACTCCTAACTTAAGAAACCTTTTTATTCGAGGGGCTTCACAACCAACCAACCTTGCTACGATAAATCAATCTATTAATAGAACTAGCCATACACATGAGTCCGATTTGCCAGAAACAACTCTCAATGTGAAACATTCTCATGCTCCAGGGCAGTGGGGAACAGCAAATCCAAGAGTCACCATTGGACCTTCCCCTGAGTCTAGAACCTATCCAGCTAAATGGGGTTCTCGATATCGAACCGCCGCCCATTGGCATAGGACTCAACCTGAAATGAGACTGACTATGCCCTTGAATCACACTCATTATTTTGATGAAGCAAAAATCGTCGTTGGTAAATCTGATCATGACGAAATTTTTCCATATAATCCTCCTCCCCAAGCTTCATCTTCTGCTACAGCTTTCCCCCCACACCGTTCATTCTTTTTAATAATGAAAGACTAACTATAAGCTAATAGAGTCACTGATTCCTTTAGAAAGCCTAGCAGAGTGAACCTGTAAGAGAAGTCTTCTTTAGGTTGAACAGATAAAAATTTAGACATGTAAGATTGTTCGAAAATATTTTATTAGGTTTCTTAGAAGAATCTTCAAAGATATTCTCCCTATTTTTTAAAAGACTTTTAAATTAAATTTTATAAAATATTTCGAAATAATACTATATTTTTCATAAAAATCTGGAGATAATAAAAATACTTTACATCAGTCTTTTTTTTAACATTTCACGCTGACGAGGGTTTTTGACATACTTTAAAACCTTTTGAGCCCAAACTCTTTCCTCTTCACCCGAAAAATAACAGCTATCAAAAACCATTTTCCACAATGTATCAATATCATCTTCACCAATTTTTTTGAGGCTCTTCTCTATTAAACGGATATTTTTCATGGCATGATCATATTTCTTTTTTTGGAGAAGCCCTACTAAAAGAATTCTCCAACTTTCTAGAGCAAAATCATCTCCTAAGTTAACTTTCTTTTTCTTCAAAATGTTTTCCAATTTATGAAGTTTTTTTTCTTTTAGAAGATTTTGAAAATAGGAAAGAAAAAAAGACTTTTTATCTTCTTTCGATTTAAAAAATTCAGCAAAAGCTAAAACTTTTTTTTCAGAAGGATTCGTTTCAAGAAAGTCACGACCTATGGCTCGCACAGTATCTGATAATATATATCTTGATTCAACTTTCTTCAGATAGCGGATCGCTTTTTTAAAATCTTTTTTGTGACTATAAAGTTTAGACATTTCGGAAAAAGCGACATCTTTACACTTTGCGTATCCTTTTTTTTCAAGAAGACGTAGGGCTTTAGCTTCCTCTCCTTTTTGAATAAGTCTAGCTATATAATCATTCTTAATCCTAAGCTTTAGAGACGCGCTGTCTTCATCTTTAATGAGCTCAAAAGCTAAATGGTAATGATCATGTTTAATCATGGATTCAGCTAATAAGATCTTAATATTTTGAACATTATGAGGTATCGATAAAAATTTAATATAACTTATAAGTTCTTTATACAAGGGTTTGCTTAAAACCAAAGGCTTCTCACCTTCTATAGTAGCAGAACAAATAACTCTTATTATCAAATCATCTTTTTCTTTAAGCGTATATTTTTTATTTTTAACAATATATGAAACAGCTTTTTTCCAATGTTTATTGCTGATATGTTTTTGAAGTACATCTCTATATTGATTTTCTTTTGCTACAAGAAATGAAGCCAAGAAAAAGAACGAAACAACAAAAAAAGAAAATCTAGACACATAAAATTTAAACACTTTTATATTTCTCCCCAATAAAACAGATTAAAAGTTTCTCAAAACATCACATAAAATTCACGAAGCTTTTGCAAAAAAAGTCGTCAACTCTTCGAAATCGTTTTTCCGACTATGCTCAGGATGCAAAGCCATCCGGCCATCAGAGTAATCATAAAAAATTCTCTTCTTTAAATTATCATAAGAAGAAGCATCGCAGAAATAATAAAATTTAAGAATATAAAAAAAAGAAACCTCACAAAATTTAGCTTTTTTCGCTGCTTTTTTTATAAGATTTTTCGTCTCATCAAAAGATCTCTGTCCTTTTAAAAATTGCCCCAAAGGATCCATATCTATTAAAGTGGAAAGAAGCAGAATATGTTCTTGCTTCCCATATATCTCCATGAAGTGTTTTAACATCTGTATCGTGTATCTATGTTGATAAATTTTTGATCCCTTATCAACAAAAGATACATTTTTACCTATATCATGCAAAACAAGTAAAATAGCAAAAACTTCAAAAGCAATGACCCCAGAAAAGTCATAAAAACGACATTGATCATAACAACGATCTAGAACACGTATCGAATGTTCACGTAAAGAATGATTCTCAAAAGTGTGTGAAGGTGCTTCAAATTCTTCTACAAAAGAGATTGGCCCAATCTCTTTCCCATCAACAATAATATTAAAAGAACTCAAATCGCAACATTTTTCGATAAGATCTAAAATCATAGACCTAAAAGAAGGCTTATCCATTGCTACTATATCTTCCCAAGACTCATCTATCTTTAGAAAAAATTTGTCTTGCTTCATGATAACAAAGCCTCTTCACACTGTAGTTTAAAAAAAGCTGCACCTCCAAGCATTCTTTTAACTTCCAAATCACTTTCTTTTTCGGAAAGTTTTTTGACTTCTGTTAAAGTCGAAGACCCTTCATCTTTTTTTAGGACACAAATATGTTCATCGGCTAACATGGCAATCTGAGGACAATGTGTTATACATATCAACTGATGATCTTGCGCCAAGCTTTTGAGTTTTTTGCCAACCAAAGCAGCTTCTTCACCTCCAAGATTAGCATCAACCTCATCAAAAACAAAAGTAGGAACTCTTCCTTGTGAAGCGAAAACTTTTTTAAAAGCCAAAACGATCCTAGAAAACTCACCCCCAGAAGCTACTTTTTCCAAAGGGAGCAAGGGGTAGCCTTTGTTCGTCTGTATCCAAAAAGATACAGCATCTTTACCCGTTTCAGCAAATACAGAGGAAAGAACTCTAGCCTCAAATTTAGCATTAGCAATACCTAGATCTAGGAGCTCTTGTGCCATCCGTTTTTCTAAAAAAGATTTTCCCTCTAAACGACTTTTACTAATAGTTGCCGCTTTTTCTTCCAAAATCTTCTCATTACTTTCGATTTTCTCACTCATTTCTTTCAATAAAAACTCTTTATCAAAAACAAGATCCATTGTTTTTAAAAGAGACTCCTTGATTCCCAATAGTCCTTCAACAGAAACTTTATATTTTCTGGCCAAACTTTCTATGTTATACAACTCTTCTTCAATTTTCTCTAAATCTTCATCCGAAGATACATCTTCAGATATTTCTCTGCTGAGTTGGCCGTATAAGTCCTCTATCGAGGCATTCATGTCAGAAATAACCTCTCCATATTTATCAAAACCATCATTCAAAAGAGTCGCTTCCTCCAAGACTTTAGTCAGGGATTGCATTTTAGAAATAACACCTTCTTCACCATCCAAAAGATCTCGAATCATATTTTTCAGATCTACCAACTTTTGAATTTGTATGATTTTTTTTCTTTCAGAGAGAAGATATTGATAATTATCCTGATCCAAAGAAACCTTTTGGAATTCCTCCATTTGGAACTCCATCAATGCTCTTTTTTCTTTTGTTATCACGGATCTTTTTTCCAAATCTTTCAACTCAGATAATAGCTTTTGATGAAGATCGTACGAAAGTTTATAACTTTCCAACTTTTCTTTTATTTCTGGACTATAAAAATCTAAATAAGATAAATGAGACGAGGAATCTCTCAAAAGAGAATGAGCATTTTGCGTATGAATATCTATGAGATGCGTGCTAAGATTTTTCAAATCTTTTAGTGTAGAGATTGCGCCATTAATAAAAATCCTCGACCTGTTTTTCTCGTCGATTTTTCTCTTCAAAACCAGAAGGCCATCTTCAGCAAGGACGTCCATCCCAGCTAATATATCAGAAACTTTAAAGTTTTCTGATATATCAAAGACAGCTTCCACAAGAGTAACATCCTCAGAGGTATTTTTGACACCTTTCAAGTGATCTCCAGAAATAAGCCGAAGAGCACTCAAAAACATAGACTTCCCAGCACCACTTTGACCTGTGACAACATGAAAGCCTTCTTCAAAACTAACCTGAGCATAGCGGATGAGTTTATGATTACGCACAACAAGTTCAAGCAACATGATGAGTATTATATCATGAGATGGTTCTAAAAAACTTCCATTTTATTCATTTTCTACCCTAAAAATCTCAAAAAGCTCTAAATGCTCTTCGAAATATCTCCTACCCACACTTAAAAACCTTCGATTTATGTCACATATCCTTAAACCCCTAGTATTAATAAGCCTCTTCCCCTCGTTAAAGTGATAAGATTTTTCTAGGAGCATGATATTCTCTATTTTTTTCGTAATATCAAGATTTTTTAAAAGAATGAAAAGAAAGATTCTCGTCTAACTTGTAAGGGTCTCGATCTAAGCCTTCTTCCTTTATGAGAACACTCTACTTCCAATTTTCAAAGCTCTCAGAAACCTCTGAAAAATAGATAAAACGGATGTAAAAAAGGAAAAAAATCAAAAGAAACTGAATGGAAGTCTAAAATATTGATATAAAATGAAACAGTAACGAAAGAAGGACTAGTCAATGGACTTTATTTTAATGTGATTATTGGCATTAAAATAAATTTATTAAGTTGAAGACATGGATATCCTTCTAAGCGCTTTGTTAAGATTAAAGCAAATGGATTTTAAAAGACATTCGCCTAAGACTTTCTCAGAAGAAATATAAGAAGCTCTCTTCATATTAAAAATTCTTTTCAAAATGCCAAAGGATTGTT
>MDLB01000097.1 GCA_001730085.1 PVC group bacterium (ex Bugula neritina AB1) | reverse complement strand
GGCTACAGTGCAAACGCTGACCGTAATGCGGGGCGTAATATCTTAGAGGCAGGGCATGCCTTGTTAGCTTGTGGAGAAAATCCGTTAGGAATTTCTATGAAGCAAGAACCCCTAGTTGCTAAAAAAATAGCTTAGTAAATCTAGGAATCACCTTCCTTTAGGTAGGTGAGGATGTCAATAGTCTTATTTTAAAAAGTCTTCTTGATTTAGAGAAAAACTTATACGTGTATAGAGTATTATTTTTTTACAAAATAAAAAACTATTGTAAAATCTTTCTTAGGAAAGATTTTGATAGAAGGTGATATTTTTTAAAAAGACTTTTTTGAGGTTTTTTTGAAGTTAGGGGAACTTACTGGGATGAAAAAAAATATTTTTTTTATTTTGATACAAATTTTTTTAATAAACCAGTATTTAGATTTTTCTTGGGGGTTAGCGACACAGTCTTTTAGCTATAGAGGAAAGGAGGTTGTTGACACTTCTTCCGATTCACCAATACACAATGTTGAGAATCCCTTTCCTAATCTAGACGGATCAATAGAAGCGACTTCTCTTAATGAAGGTGAGAGGGTGCCTTTAAGCGAGTCCTCATGGAAATGGAATAAATTTTTATTTATATCTATTTTTCATATTCCTATCATTTGTGTAATCTTATCAACGGTGATGTTTTTCGGAAAAATCTTTGTTATTAAAGAAAATAGTGTTATTGCAACTTTTGTTTTTTTTAGTTTGGGACTAATTATCTTTTTAGGGTTGCTATTGGTCAATTTTAGGAATAAAACATGGATTTTTAAAAGGAATAAATCCGAATATGGGGGCAAAAACCACAACCTTTTTTGTGCTTTTTTTCTTTTGTACACAGGAATTATTCTAATTATAGCAAGTTTCTTTCTTGCTTTATTTTTAATTAGACCTGAGATGTTTTATTTATTGAAGGATAGCTCTTGTGCTTGGCTTTTTTCTATGTGTTGGGTGCTATTTGCTTTAGAACTTGCTGTACCGGCGATTCATATTATTAGATCTTCTTTTAAAGAAGGTAAGGTTTCTCAAAATGAACTTGATGAGGCAGGTTTTGCTGATGATGATGCTTCTTATGTGCACACTTCTAATGAGTTTAATTCTGATATTCCTAGTGAGTATGTTGAAAGAAAAATAGAGAATAATGAGTCAAATTCACTTTTTACTTCTATGGGTATTGATAATGCGGATGAGGAACCTAGTGATTCAGAATCATTTAAGGCTTTTGAAGAAGATCTTTGGGCTGGGGTTAAAGAAGCAAATGATGATAGCTTATTAAGCTATATTGAGCTTCAGAAAGAACATTTTGAGTCTCAAATAGTTATACTTTCAAAATTACAAGAAACGTTAATGAAAGAAAAAGATAGCGATAAAAAAGTAAAAATTCAAAATTTAAATATATATAAAAAAGCAACTAAAAAAAATATAAATCTTATTAATAGATATATAATAGAGACTGAAGATCTTATTTCTAGATTAAAAGAAAAAAATATCAACCTTATAGAGTATGAAAGGTTGCGTAAAAAAGTCTTTACAAGATCTCAAAGCTTGATAGGTCAATTAAATAGACATTTAAGTGATTTAATATGCTGTATTATAGATAAACCGATAGGAAAATTTGGACTAGAAACTCCTGTAGTTAGTGAAAAGCTACAGGGCTTGTTTCAAGGGTTAAATCAAACATTAAAAGATGATTTTGATAAAGATAGAGATAGTTACTTTACAAAAAAAAGTAATTATAAACTAGATTTAATTAAAATAGAGATTCCAAGGTTTAATGAAAATTTAGCAAAGCTTAAAGAAGAGGTCCGTGGAGGAAGTCCCAATATTTTAGAAGAGGTCCGTGGAGGAAGTTCCAATATTTTAGAAGAGGTCCGTGGAGGAAGTTCCAATATTTTAGAAGAGGTCCGTGGAGGAAGTTCCAATATTTTAGAAGAGGTCTTAACTTTTCAAATGCTACTTCTGGAAAATAAATTCATGTGTGACTTATTCCAAGATTTGTGGCCAGATAATGAATCAGCTTCAAGAGGAGAATCTTCTATAGTGAATACTTTGCGTGCCTTAACCTCGTTATCTGTAGGAATGAAGCTCGAGATAGAAGATCAAGCGAGAAGAAAATCTGCTTAAGGGTCGAGACTGTTACAAAGTACGACATAAGTTTTCTTGGCGCTCTTTAGTTAGGTTGTTTTCAGTGAAATAACAAAATAAAGGGTGCGAAAGCTTTTTTCAATATAGCATAGGGGGGTATTTTCCAAGGATCCTCGGATTTTTTAATCTTTTAGGTTAGATCTTTGAGTATCCCTCTAGGATTTACGAAGCCTAGGTTTGCAGGGGGAGGTAAGGGTTTAACTATAAGAGTGATTTAGCTTTTTTAATGTTTGAGCTTTTTAGTGTAAGTTCATTTGCGTTATTTTCATATAGAAAAGTGTAAGAAGCCTCACAAAAACGAGGCAAGAAAGAGTTTATTTGATCAGGACCTAAGATGGAACAAGCTGTTGCCCAAGCATCTATTTTGAGCATGTCGGAGCCAACCAAGGTTAAACTTCTGGAGCCTTTGATGGGCAATCCATTGCGAGGATCTATGATGTGGCTATATTTTTGAGAGTTTATAGTAAAGTACCTTTGATAATCGCCAGAGGTTACCATGCCTTGGTCGCTCAATTTGATGATTTTTAAAAAATTTTTTTCATTTTCGGGGTCTTGGATCCCGAGAGCCCAACTTTGTTTTCTTTCATTTAGGCCTAACGCCCAAACATCTCCACCAATATTGATCATTCCATTGTGAAGGTTGTTTTTTTTCCAGATATCACGGATTCTTTCGATAAGATATCCTTTAGCGATTCCTCCAAGGTCTAGTTGCATTCCTTTTTTCATGCGTAAAGTTCGCTTTTCTTGGTTGTATGTTATGTTTTTTATGCCAACCAAGGAAAGGTTTTCCTGTAGTTGCATTTGAGAAGGGAAAGTGTTTGCTTTTTCTGACATTTTCCATAGTTTTATAAGAGGTAAAACTGTTATATCAAAAGACTGAAGGCTTTCCTTATGAATACTGAGAGCTTTTTCAAAAACATATGCTAATTCAGAGCTTAACTTATGTGGTTTATTCGGAGATTTGTTGATTTTAGCAACTTCGCTATCCGAGCGATAGCGGCTGAAAATCTGATCTAAACGGTCAATTTCATCATAGGCCATTTGAAAGAGCAATTTAGAACGTTCTTGTGAGCGGGCACTTTCTGGCAAAATAGTTGCCAAGTGAACCATCGTACCTATTTTTAAGGCAAAGTCTTCGTATTTTTTGAGACCTTTTTTTTGTGTAAAGGTTGTGTGAATAACAAAAGAAAAAAAAGCCACAACCAGAAAAATTTTTATCAATGTGAAAAAAAAATTCTGGCTGTGGGAATGATTTTTTTTAAAAGACACCGGACTATCCTTTTAAATGCCTTATGATGGCTTCTCCCATTTGTGATGTCCCGACGGCTGTGACATCATCTTTGCGAGGCTTTAAATCGTAGGTCACATCTTTCCCTTCTTGGATAACATGAGAAATCGCTTTTTCCAAGCGATTAGCAGCGTCAGATTCATTCAAGTGGTGTAACATCATTACTCCCGAAAGCAATAGGGCTGTAGGGTTAACTTTGTTCATCCCTTTGTACTTTGGAGCACTCCCATGTGTGGCTTCAAAAATAGCCATATCTTTACCAAAGTTTCCTCCGGGTGCGACTCCGAGTCCTCCAACAAGACCTGCGCAAAGGTCTGAAAGGATATCTCCATACAAGTTAGGCATAACTAAAACATCATACCATTCAGGGTGTTGTACTAAATGCATGCACATGGCATCTACGAGTGTTTCTTCATAGGTGATGCCTGGATAACTTGTTGCGATATCTCTTGCTACTCGATAGAATAACCCATCTGTATGCTTCATGATATTAGCTTTTGTGACAGCTGTAACTTTTTTGCGACCGTGTGCTTTAGCGTATTCAAAGGCAAACTTTACGATACGCTCTGTTCCTGAAATAGAGATAGGTTTTAAAGATAAAGCGGCATCATCTTTAATCTTTTGTGGTGAAAGTTGGTTAACACACTTTTTTATATCCTCGAGCTCTGATGAACCTAAGTCAAACTCTATACCTGCGTAGAGGTCTTCTGTGTTCTCTCTTACAACAACGAGATCAACATCTTTGAACTTTGTTTTTACGCCAGGGTAAATCCTGCAAGGTCTTAAACATGCGTAAAGATCTAGTTCTTTCCGAAGAGTAACATTGACACTCCGAAAGCCTTTCCCAATAGGAGTTGTTATAGGGGCTTTTATGGCAATTTTATTTTTTTTAATAGATTCGATAACATTTGCTGGAAGTGGAGTTCCTTCTTTTTCCATAATATCAATACCAGCTTGTTTGATGTCCCAGTCAAACTTTACGCCTGTAGCTTCTAGGCAGTCTCTGGTAACTTTCGCGATTTCGGGCCCGATACCATCCCCATCAATAAATGTCACTTTGTGCATAGTTTAAGTCTCCTCTAAAGTTTTAGGTTTTTAGAGTATTGCAAAGTCTCTTAAATACGAGTAAAGTCACTTTGCGAATATCTCTCTTTGGTTAATAAATAATAGATAAACTTTATTTTTTTGTTTTGGCCCAGCGGGCAAAACGCTCTAATCCTTCTGAAATAGAGTCTAAATCTAAAGCGTAAGATAACCTTACAAAATCATCGGCTCCAAAAGCTTTCCCAGGGACAAGAGCGACATGAGCTTCTTTGAGTAAGGCTTCTGCGACTTCACATGACTTTCCCCTTCCTAAGTTTGAAATATTGGCAAAAGCATAAAAAGCTCCCGAAGGCTTTAGACAAGAGACCCCTGGTATATCGTTGAGCATCGAAACCATAAGGTCTCTCCTTTTTCGAAAAGTTGCCACATTTTCTGATAAAAAAGATTGATCAGCGGTAAGTGCTGAATGGGCAGCTTTCTGGGCAATAGAACAGGGGTTAGATGTGCTATGGCTTTGATACTTAGACAAACTTTGGATGATGTTTTCTGCGCCTGCGGCATAACCGATTCTCCAGCCTGTCATGGCATAGGCCTTTGAGTGTCCATTAACCACGATTGTTCGATCTTTAAGTTCTGGAACAATAGAAGCGATGCTATAGTGTTTTTGTTCGTAAACGATGTGTTCATAAATTTCATCAGAAATTATCATTGTTTCTGATGTTTTTAAGATATCTCCCAAGTCAGATAATTCTTGTGAGGTATATATCATCCCTGTGGGATTCGAAGGGCTATTTAAAATGACGATTTTTGTTCGTTCATTTAGATTTTCTTTTAACATTTGTGGGGTTATTTTAAAGTCAGTGTCTTCTGTGCATGGAATAACAACCGGTTTTGCTCCAGCGATTCTGACCATTTCCACATAGCTTAACCAGTAGGGTGCAGGTATAACAACCTCGTCTCCTTCGTTACACAAAACTTGTATGAGGTTGAAAATGCTGTGCTTAGCACCGCAGGATACAGCGACTTCAGAAGGTTTGTAATGAAGATTGTTATCTTTTTGAAACTTTTGACAAATAGCTTCTTTGAGCTCTTGGATTCCCGAGACAGGTGTGTAACGAGTAAACCCTTCTTTAATAGCTTGGATAGCGGCATCTTTGATAAAGTCAGGTGTGTCGAAGTCGGGTTCTCCTGCTCCAAATCCGATAACAGGAATGCCTTGAGATTTGAGTCTTTTGGCTTCAGAAGAAATAGCCAAAGTTACAGAAGGGGAGACTTCTTGTAGTCTCTTATTCATGGTTGTCATTGCATTTATTCCTTATTATATATAATCTTTAAATATACCTATTGTAGGAGTTTTTTTGCAAGAGATTGTTATTTTGAGAAAAAATATATGCGATAAGGATGGTGTTTTTATCAAATAATAATCTTATGTTCAAAAGCTTTCCCAATAAGGTAGGTGGGATTTTGCAATGATCTCATTCGTTTCAAAATGATCAAACAAATTTAGTTTGCTTAATTATAAGGCTTTATTATTTTAAAAATTTAAGTGATCAGTGCTTTTTTAAAGAAAACTAAAAAGGTTTATCTGAGATTTTTCAATGATCTCGAATAATACGAGATATTGTGCAAAGCCCTAAACACATTCTAACACAATGAGGGCTAAGATTGTTGCAAAATTTGACAGGTTTTGAAACAGTAGGGAGATGTTAAATGTTATAAAGTCTTTTGTTCTTATTCAAATGTTTTTTTTGGGAGGATGTGCTTCCAAATATGAAAAAATCTATGAACAGAATCCTGCTTTTTATCATTTCAAGCCGAGAAGACCTCTTCCTTTAGGTGGAGGATGAGAGGCTTTTTCACAGATATTAAAAATGTGGAGAGCTTTGGTTTTTATGAGTAATAGTTTTGGACCTCCTGTCGGAGACCTATTTAAGGTTACGGATAACTTTATCAATGACAACTTAAAAGAGTGAAGTCTTTTCGAAAAATCTATTAACAAATGAGATTCTTGAAAAATACCCCATTAAAGAAAGTTTATGCGGTGTTTTTTTACACGCTCAAAAAATGGATTTTGTTGAGAGATATTTTATACCCTTCTTATTAGAAAAGTTTTGAGAGTGCTTTGTTGTTTGTAAGACTCTCACAAAGAGGTCTTTTTTATGTTAAAATGAAACTAGACTGTTGCAAAATATCTCATATCTTTAAGGATAGTTAGATTATTGCGAAATACCGGATATGTATTTTTTTAAAATACATTGCAATGAGAAAAATCTGAATAATTCCAAATAATTCATTTATAAATATCTAAAAATAAAGAATATTTGAGATTGTGCAGAGATTTCAATAGTCAAGTGAAAGGGGATTTTCATTAATATGCCTTGGTTTTTGCGCCCTAAAAAAAGTATAAAAAATTTAGAATTAAAAAGAAAATCTTTGCCAGATGGCTTATGGTCTCGCTGTGATGGCTGTTACGAAACTGTCTTTAATAAAGTTTTACGCGAAAACTTTATGGTTTGTCCTTCTTGTGAGCATCACTTGACACTTTCTGCTTGGCAAAGGGTGTCACTTTTGATGGATAAGGATTCTTTCGAAGAGCATGACTCGGACTTGGAGAGTGTTGACCTTCTTGGGTTTAAAGGGGTTAAGTCTTACAAGGATAAACTCCGAGATGAGCAGAAAAAAACAGGGCTCAAGGATGCTATACTTACTGGAATTGGAAAAATCGATGGCAGAGAAGTTAGTTTTTGTGTCACAGATGCTCGCTTTATTATGGGAAGTATGGGGGTTGTTGTTGGTGAAAAAATAGCAAGAGCTGTTGATAGGTCGATTGAGAGAAAAGTACCCTTAATTATTGTTTCTGGATCAGGAGGGGGGGCTCGGATGTATGAAGGGATTAACTCTCTTATGCAGTTGGCAAAGACGAGTGCGGCTATTTCCAAGTTAAATCAAGCTGGTCAACTTTATATCTCTGTTCTAACGAACCCGACTATGGCTGGAATCATGGCTAGTTTTGCATCGCTCGGAGATATTACGATTGCTGAGCCTAAAGCCTTGATAGGGTTTACAGGGCCTCGAGTTATTGAGCAGACGATAAAGCAAAAACTTCCTGAAGGTTTTCAAAGTTCAGAGTTTCTTTTGGAGCACGGCTTTCTTGATGAAGTTGTTGCAAGGGGGCAAATGAAAGACTACTTGTCTAAGGTTATTTCTCTTTTTTGAAGGAGGCATTAGTGGATGATTTTGATAAAGCTGTTGAGGAATTAAACCTAATCGGGGAACAATCGATTAAGCCTGGGTTAGAGCGCATTCAAACAGCTTTTGATCAAATGAATCTTAGGAACCACTTTGAAACAGTCCATGTTCATATTGCAGGAACTAATGGTAAGGGCTCTACAGCTCATTATCTTTATCAAATGCTTAGATCTAAAGGACAGAAGGTTGGTCTGTATACTTCTCCACACTTAGACTCTATCATCGAAAGAATTCGGATAGGGGACAAGGAAGAGCAGATATATATCTCTCCAGAAACTTTTGTTAAATATTTTCGATTTTTTAAGAATGTAGAAAATCTTAAAAATATTAAGTTGTCATACTTTGAAATAGTAACAGCGATAGCTATTAAATGGTTTGATGAGCAAAAAATTGATACATGTATTTGGGAGGTTGGCTTAGGGGGAAGGCTCGATGCTACGAATGTTATTTGTTCTTCTTATGCGGTTATAACAAATATAGGTTTAGATCATCAGGAGTACTTGGGAGAAACGAAAAAAGATATTTTGCATGAAAAAGCAGGTATTTTAAAAAAAGACCAGAAAGTTGTAAGTATGCTCGAGGCAAAACTAAGGCCTGAATTAGATAAAATAGCGAAAAAAAAAGACATCAAGGTTCAATATATTGACTTGCCCCCAACCGCTTCTTTTGATACTAATAATAAGATATTGGCGAAATCTGTTTTTGAAAATATGGGTTTTTCTATAGGACTAAATGACTGCCAAAGCTTTTCTCCTTTGCAAGGACGGATGGAGTGGTTGATGTCTAATGTGTGTGTAGATGCTGCTCATAATGTTGATGGGATGAAGGCATTGGCGATAGAAATGAAAAAGATGAAAGGAGATGTGTCTTTGGTTTTAGGTATTTTGGAAAGAAAGTCTTATAAACCTATGATCGAAGCGATTGCTCCTTTTGTGAGTGAGGTTTGTTTGGTAAGAGGGTTTTCTGAGGATCAGCACTCTGTTAGAAAATTAGAAGATGAATGTTTGAAGTATTTGTCTAAAGTGAGCATTATGGATATGAAAAATCTTAGGCACTATTTAAGCATTCAGAAAAAATATAACTTTGTTGCTGGTTCGCTTGTTTTGATTTCTAAGGTACGGAGGTTGATGAAGTGAGGTTTTTTAGATCTTTGGTGTGTCTTCTGTTTTGTGGCTTAGGGGCGTTTCTTCGTCGAGAATACTTTAAGGCCTTATTTTTGAATAGCTTGTTTTTTTCGTCTTTGGGTTTGATTTGGTATGGCCTTCACTTAGAAGATATCGATATATTTTTATATACGTTTTCCGGCTTTTTATTGTTTGTTTTTATATATGCATATAATTTTATTGACTTTTTTGAAAACAAAGGAGACCGTTTAAAATCGGTAAAAGTCGAACAAGAATGGCAAGCCTTTTATGATCAAGCAGTTGCAGCTTATCTTCACAAGGATTACGATGAAGCGATTAGACTTTTTCGTTCAATTATTGGTAAAAATAAAAAAGATGCTGATGTTTATTTTCAGTTAGGAAAAATTTATTATAAAACCAAGAATGCTGCCTTGTCTAAAAAAATGTTAAAGAAATATTTACAGTTTGATGTTCAAGGTAAGTGGGAAGATGAGGCTAAAAATTATTTGCAAGAGCTTCAAAGCGTTTAAGCCCACCTAAATATCTATGAATATATGTTTCCGACATAGCTCAAAGATCATCAACTTGTTTTTTTACATTAACACATATCACAAAAATCGCTATGGGTGAATGTTTTTTATTTCTCGTTATTTTTTTTCCAAACGTCTTTACAGTGCTGTAAAGATTCAGCAAGAGGCCCGTAATGGTTGAGGTAGTCTTTTTGACTGCGAGTTATGACTTGATAGGCTTCTTCGTGACCATAAATATGAGTGATCTCACATTTTCGTTTTGTAGACTGAGGAGCATCTTTGTAAGTTAGAAAATAATGTTTGATTCTCTCTATTAACGAGGATGGAACCTCTGAAAGGTCTTTCCACTGTCCATATATGGCATCTTCTTTCATGACAGACAAAATTTTATCATCAGCTTCTGATCCATCTATGAGTCGAAACCCTCCGATAGGTATAGCTTTCACAAGAATATCACTGTAGGAGATTGTTTTCTCAGTGATAATGCAAATATCTAAAGGGTCTTTGTCTCCGACAACATTCTCTTTTCCCGTGGCCTTCGAGCATAGGTCTGCAACTTCCTCGGCACAATAGGTTTGAGGTATAAGTCCATAAATCAAAGGACAGATGTTTGAAAACTGTTGAGGGCGATCAACTTTTAAATACCCTGTATTTTTATCTAATTCGTATTTTATTGTGTCTGATGGGATTAATTCGATATATGCTGTGACTTCGCGAGGAGCTAAGTCTCCAATCGGGACGCCGTGCCATGGGTGAGCCTTGAAAAGTGGTCCGATAAGTTTGATCATTTCATCAATAATAAAACTGTCTTTTTTATCCATTATATTTTCTGAACCTCCGAGTATGGTGGACGGCATACCTTTAAATATTAAAGACTATTTTTTTTACGCTTTTAGGGGATTCTTTTTTAAGAATCCTTTTGCTCAATCAGAAATATTCCTTATAGAATTTTTTTAAGAAAGAAACATTTATCATTGTGCAGAGGTTTTCTAAATGATATCATAAAAAAATCAAAAAAGTTTGTAAAATAAACGAAAATCCCAAAACCCAAGCTTTTTCAGAATGTCTAATATTCTTTAAGTGGTAAGGAAGTTTAAAATATTTTGAGACGGTTGCTTAATATGAAAAAAAAACTGTTTTTTTTATTTTCTCTGATTTTTATTCAACACTTTTTAATAAGTTTTGTGGAAGCCTCGTTTGAGTATTCTGTATATGAGGGAGGGGAAGAAGAGAGCTTTTTGATTAATGGATATGGTAGAAAAGTCAAAGCTTTAGTTTCCTATAAGTCTCCACGAGATGTTGATTTAAAAATTTCTTTTTCTAGAGAAACGCCCTACCTTTTTCAGGTTAAAATGACTTGCCTAGGTGCGATCACTTCTTTTATGCCCAAATGTTTATATTCAGCACAAACATCTTTCTCTCTTGAATCGAAAAAAAATCTATATATTTGGACAAAGACGGATCCGTTCTCTTCATTAGAAAAATTAGTTTCCGCCTTTGAAATCGAAGAAGGTCGAACAAAGTTCGATCCAGTGAAGAAGAAAAAAGCTTATGTCAAAGTTGATGATCACTGCATGATATCTTGGCAACGAAAAACTCTCAATGGCAATGTCCTTTTGTTGTATGTATGGCATGAGAGTTCTTTTGAAGAAAAATATAAAATTTATAAACAGACGTGGCAGTTTCAAGATATAAACAAAGATGGAAAAATTGATAAAATTTTGCACACCTCTTTTTTTTCAGATAAAACCTCTGTTACAAAAGAGTATTTTGTGGGGAAAGACTGGGTGAATCATCTGCGCCACAAATATAAAGTTCTTTTGCCTGTGAAGCAGGATTTTTTATTAGAAGACCAAGATATGGGGATCATAAATTGGGCTCATTCACATCGGGCTTTTTCTTGGGAAACATATGTGCAGTTACATTTGAAGAATGTTGTCCCAGTGGTAAATGCCTTTATGAAAGAGGAAGATTTATTGCTCACAAGTAAGTGGCGTCAATATGAAAAATTTTTATCCAACCTTATTACAGAGGGGGCTAGTGGGTGAAAAAGAACGTATGTTTATTGATTCTGGCTATGGGAGCTATTATATATGGCGTGCACTTTTACGAAACGTCTTCCTTAAAAAAAGATGATATTTTTTCAAAAAGATTTGTTAAGGAACGTTTGTCAATAGATCTAAAAAAAGATTTTATAGAGAATAATATAAAAAAAATCAGAGATCGAGGTTTATATTATTTTTATGAAAATTTTGCAAAGGCAAAGAGCTTCATTGTAAGGGATGATCGTTCAAAGCTAAGAGTTTGTACGGTTAATTTTTCTGTTTTCTCAGAAGATTTTTTCAAAAAAGAAAATATGAAAAATATTGTTGATACTTTAAAAAAATATGATTTTATTGCTTTGCAAGGTATTCGGAATGAAGACAATCTTGAAATCGTGATTGATAAACTTAAACGCTTTGGAAGGATCTATGAGGCCATGGTTAGTCCGTGGGTGGGGAAAACCCAAAAAGAAAAACTGGCATTCCTTTTTTTGAAACATAAAGTTAAGGTTGTTCAAAGAGCAAGGCTTTTAACTTCCAATAGGTTTATTTTTCAGAAAACACCTTACTATGCTGTTTTTAAGTCTGGCAATCTTGAATATCTTGCTCTGAATGTCGACCTTAATGCTAAAAATAGGGAAGCTTTAGGGATAGAGATGGAAAGACTTGGAGATGCTTATGATCGTTTAAGAGGGCGTGAAATCCGTAGAAAAAGTATAATGGTTATGGGTAACTTTGGACTTAGGGCATTCGATGAATCTTTGTCACATTTGATGAGTGTCGATAAGGATATTATTCTTGCAAATCAAGAAGGGTCTGGTTCTAACCCGAAGGACCTAAATAGCAATATCATTTTTTCTCGGGATTCTTTTCCAGAATTCACGAATCAATCTGGAGAAGATAGCTTTGAAGAAAAACGTTTCAAAAAAACAAAGTATGGGCGAGAAATATTTGTAGATGAGCATAGATCTGTATGGGCAAGCTTTAAAACGGATTTTAAAAAAAATAAAGAAATGAAGAGCCATGATATTGTGATGATATGAAGCCTCTTTTGATGGAGCCTTAGATAGTTGTAAACTTTTTAAAAGAATTCCAAAAAACTTTTATGTTAGTTTGTCAGGGTATAGAGGTATAAAAATATGTCGAGGTTTGTTATAATGTAATACTATTTCGAAATAATGCACACACTTCTTTGAATATTTTTCCGAAGTATTCAAGATGTTTTATGGGGAGAATTTTTTCAATATAAGGGATGATTTTTAACGCTGTGAGCCTTATTTAAAGACTCTATATAAAGATTTAAAATACAAATTTTTTATAATTATTTTAATAAGCTTCAAAGAGGTTCTGACTTTTATACCTTAAAAATTGAGAAAAATAATGAGGAGATTTTGGTGAAACTAGAAGCTAAAGCAAGTCCTGTGCATGAATTGATAAATTTTACAAAAGGTGTTAGTTCTGTTTACGTGCTTATTTATGGGAATGTTGATCCGGATGCCTTGGGCAGTGCATGGGCTCTTAAAGAACTTTTGAAAACACGAGATATAGCGGTTAAAATTGGATACACAGGGAAAGTGGGTCGACTTCAAAATCAGGCAATGATTAATTCTTTAAAGATCCCAGTTGGACCTGTTTCCAAAGAAGAGTTATTGAGTGCAGAAAAAATAGCTATTGTTGATGCTCAGCCAGAATTTTTTAAAGATTACGAACTTCCTCGCTTTGATATTGTTATTGATCATCACCCTCGTAAATCAGATAAGGTGACAGATTTTTCGGATATCCGATCAAAGTGTTTAGCAACGGCTTCTATTTTGACGGAATATTTGTTAGAGGCGAAAGTTAAAGTTGACAAACGCTTGGCCACAGCTTTGTACTATGGCATACAAGTTGATATGAAGGGTTTAAGGCGAAGTGCTACCGATGTTGACAGAAAAGCACTTGAATATTTAGACTCGCGGGTTGACCATAATTTACTCAGGAGACTTGAACTTTCTCAATACTCTTTGAATGGCTTAGATTATTTTGCTATTGCTTTGGCAAAGCGTCGCTATGCTAAAAATCGCATTTATACACATTTGGGTTCGATCCCAATGGCTGATATTTGTGCCCAGATCGCTGATTTTTTTATTTCTGTTCAAGATATCCATTGGGCTATTGTTTCAGGGGTTGTTAACAGGACGCTTGTGATTGTTTTTCGCTCTGATGGACGAGATAAAAATGCTGGAGAACTAGCCCAAGTTGCGTTTGGAGAGATTGGTAGTTCTGGAGGGCATAAAACAATGGGGCGAGCAGAGATTGATGCAAAGTACTTTACAAAAATCGATCTTACTCAAAATGAAAAGTTTGAAAAAATCATCATAGAGAGTCTTGCTCGTGTTGATCGTTCTTTCATCCCTTTGGTTAAAATTTTACCGGGAGATGATTTATCTTTTAATAAGTTTAGCTCATTTTGAAAGTGAAACGGATGAAATCTATAGAAAAAAAACCTCCTTTAATTTGGTTGGATATGGAAATGACAGGTTTGAATCCTTTTTTTGACCATATTCTGGAAGTGGCAATCCTCATAACAGATGAAAGCTTGAATATTTATGAAGAGGAGTTGCACTTGGTTATTCATCAGCCGGAAGAGATTTTAAAAGGAATGAATGATTGGTGTGTTCGTTGCCATAGTGAAAGTGGACTTTTGGAGAAGGTTCGTTCGTCCAATGTTACCGTAGAGCAGGCGGAAGAACAGATCTTGAGCTTTGTTAGCAAGTATTGTGAGCCAGAACAGTCTCCTTTGTGTGGAAATTCTATTGAACAAGATAGGCGATTTATCGTTCGCTATATGCCATCTTTTGATAAATTTCTTAATTACCGCCATGTGAATGTGAGTTCATTTAAAGAAATGCTGACACGTTGGTATCCAGAGAGTCCTTTCGTTGATTTTGAAAAAACGAGGAAGCACTTGGCGTTAGATGATATCCGTGAGTCTATTGCTGAACTTGCTCATTATCGCAAGCATTTTTTAAAATAAAAATTTTATCATTTCAAGCCGAGAAGACCCCTTCCTTCAGGTAGAGGATGAGAGGCTTCTGTGTTAAAATGTTCCTTTTTATAAAACTGCAGTCGTTTAAAACGTGCAGATGAAAAATAGTAGGTTTGGGCAGAACCGATTTTAAGCTTGTGGAGAAAATCCGTTAGGAGTTTCTATGAAGCAAGAACCCCTGGTTGCTAAGAAAATAGCTTAGTAAATCTAGGAATCACCTTCCTTTAGGTAGGTGAGGATGTCAAGTAATAGTATTCCGACTTGGAGATGTATTGAGTCGCTTTTTAAAAATAGGGAAAAATGATATATGGATTTAAAAAATCTTATTTTGAATGAATTAGCGAAAATCGTTGATCCGGATTTGAAAAAAGATATTGTTAGTTTAGGCTTTGTCAAAGACATGTTAATTGATGGACGGTCTGTTTCTTTTATACTTGAATTGACGACGAAAAACTGCCCTATTAAGGATAAGTTTAAAAAAGATGCGGAAGATTTACTTTTAGCTATAGATGGGATTGATGAGGTTCATGTCTCTTTAAGTGCAGGGAGTAGTCATCAAGTCAGCTCTAAATATGGGGGGATAAGGGGACTTTCGGGAGTCAAAAAGATAATAGCTGTTTCCTCTTGCAAAGGAGGAGTGGGTAAATCTACTGTGGCGGCGTTACTGGCGAAGGAAATATCTTCACGAGGGTTCAAAGTTGGGATTGTTGATTTAGATATATTTGGACCTTCTTTGCCAACCCTTTTTAGAAAACATGAACGGGTTTCTTTATCCGAAAACAGAGAATTTATTCCACATGATGTTGATGGAATAAAGTTAATGTCTTTTGGCTTTTTAGTTGGAGATGCGCCAGCAGTAGTTCGTGGTCCTATCGCAACAAACTATACAAAACAACTTTTGACTCAAACTTTTTGGGGAGAGCTGGACTATTTGATCATCGATGCACCCCCAGGGACAGGTGATATACAGTTGACGATGACACAAACTGTACCGTTAGACGGCGCTTTGGTTGTGACAACATCCCAGATTTTGTCTTTGAATGATGTGATTCGCGGCATAAAAATGTTCGAAAAAGTTAATGTTCCTATTTTAGGTATCATAGAAAATATGGCATATCAGCTGTGTTGCTCTTGTTCTGCAAAAAATGAAACGTTTGGTCAGTCTAATATAGAAAAAATAGAAGATTTATGTGGCGTTAATGTTTTGGCACAATGGCCTCTTGAGAAAGAGTGGACGAAATCTCTTGATCTAGCTATTCATAAGGGTTTGATTTCGAGTTCGGTTGATTCTTTAATGATTTCTTTGGAAAAGTATAAAAAGAGAGATAGCCTGATCCCCCGAGTTTCGATTGAAAACAATGCTGTGATTTTAAAATGGGAGGGGGGAGAAAAAGATTGGAAGGTCACTCACCGTGACTTAAGATTTTCTTGTAAGTGTGCTCACTGTGTTGATGAGTTGACAGGTCAAAACAAGATAGTCCTTTCAGATATTTCGGAAGACATTTTTCCTAAGAAAATAGATATCTTAGGTAACTATGCCTTGGCTATTCAATGGAATGACGGTCATTCTTCCGGTATTTACCCGTATAAGCGGATCCAAGAGATTCTTTGAGATTTCTTTTAAAAATACCTACGAGCTTTCTAATGTGATATGAGTTTTTGCTTAATCAAAACATATAAGACTTTTCGTAAGAGATGGAACTCCTTGTAAAGCGTTTTCCAATATTCTTTCTTATTTTTTAAAATTTGTTATTTCGAAACAAGCCTATAGTCTAATGAAGGTCTGAATTTTTTTATAAATAACAAGCTATTATAAAGTATATGAGATTTTTTATAACAGCTTGCTATTTTTTTAATAAAAAAAGTCGGTAGAGACAAAACGAGAAAATTTTTATCTTTTCATACGGGTATGGACAAATTCGTGCATATTGGAGCATTGAAGGTATCCATTGGTTTCAGATTGGTTTTCTAAAGTATCTTTTTTTAAATGATGGTAGTTATGCCCTGGATAAAGAGTAGTTGAAAATGGTAATTTTAGAATGATGTTGTAGAGAGATTTGTATAGGTCTTCAACATTTCCCCCAGGAAGGTCACACCTTCCACACCCATCTAAAAAAAGGGTATCCCCAGAAATAAGGTTTTCACCAACTTTAAAACATTGAGAACCAGGGGTGTGTCCAGGGGTGTGAATACATTCGATGTTTATATTTCCAAGTGATAATATGTCTCCAGGAAGAACATTTTTGATATTTTCACCAATGGGTTTATAGAAAGAAGCTTCTGCTTTTGACACATAGACTGGAACGTCATAGCTGTCCAATATTCCCGAAACACCATTGCAGTGATCAGGGTGACCGTGTGTTATAAGGAGCCCTTTAATCGATAGATTTTCATTTTTTAAAATAGTTTTTAAATGTTCAGGTTCCCATGCAGGATCAACGATCATGACCTCGCGACTCTCACTATTTCCAATAATATAGATGTAATTATTCATAGGGCCAAGCTCGATTTGTTTAAGGTATAAATTTGGTATGTTTGACATGTAGGTTCTCCAAAATAATATTCAATAGACGATATAAAATTTCCCCAAAATGATAGATTTTTTTAAAATCGATTCAAAAAGCTTAGGGGTTCGTAACGTTTTGAATCTTAATGATTTTAAATATTTTTGTAAAAAACATCAATAAGAAAAGAGGTCTTATAAAAAGAATTAACCCGATAGCTAAAAGGTATAAAAATTTTTGCAAATAGGAACAGGTGGAGTGATCTTAAGTGTGGATTTGGGGTAAAGTTTATGTCTAGAGTCCTTTGAAAAGCAGCGGAGAAGTTTTCTTGTCTTTAGATCTCTTATTAGGATATTAACTTTTTTGAAATAACAAGCTATTGTAAAGCTTCTTTACAATAAAGCATAGGGAGTGTTTTGTAACAATCTCATGTTTTTTATCCGAAAGTATGAAAAGGTAGATAATTTTTAGATTTTTTAATAGAATAATAGCTTGAGATTGTTGAAAAATAGCATATGTTTTGTAGTAGAAGAAAAATATTAGAGTAGTTTGTTGCCTTAGGAAACGTTTATATCTTTAGCTAGGGATGTTTTTTTTAAATGGCAACAGTTTTTTTATGCTATTTTTATCTCTTTTTTCTTATAGTTTCGTTCGTTAATAGTAGCTTTGAAACTAATTAGAGGCTGATTTTTAATCGATTTTTAGGGTATTTTTTGATTCATGAGTATTAAGGCTATTAGAGGAACAAAAGACATTTTACCCAGTGAGGTGAATACTTGGACTTTTATTGAAAATGTTGCGAGGTGTTTATTTTGTCAGTATGGGTTTGATGAAATAAGGACCCCTATTTTTGAAAAGACGGAGCTTTTTTTGTCCGGGATCGGAGAAGGAAGTGATATTGTTCAAAAAGAAATGTATACGTTTGAAGATCCTAAGAAAAATCGTATCACCTTGCGGCCGGAAGGTACAGCTCCTGTTATCAGAGCTTTTTTAGAAAATCATCTACCTCAAATGGGTGCTTTGCATAAGCTATTTTATCTAGGACCTATGTTTCGTTATGAAAGACCTCAAAAAGGTAGAATGCGTCAGTTTTACCAGATAGGCGCTGAAGTTCTTGGGGTAAAAGCTCCTCTTTTAGATGTTGATATGATGATTTTTGTTCACCACTTTTTAAAAGAGTTAGGCATTTTGAATGTTACGTTAAAAGTGAACACTTTAGGCAGTCGAGAAGACAAAATAGCCTATCAAAACAACCTCAAGGACTTTTTATCTGCTAAAAAAACACATTTATGTAAAGATTGTCAGGTTCGTTATGAAAAAAATGTTTTAAGGGTTTTGGACTGTTCTAATCAGAATTGTTCTTCGATTGTGAAGGAAATGACTCCTTTGAGTGAAATCATAGGACCAGAAAGAAGAGAGTACTTTGAGACTGTTTGTTTATATTTAGATAAAGCAGGTGTACCTTATGAAAAAGACCTTTATTTAGTGAGAGGACTTGATTATTATACTGATACCGTTTTTGAGTTTTTATGTTCATCTTTGGGTGCACAAAATGCTATTGCTGCTGGTGGAAGATATGATAATTTGGTGCAAACGCTGGGTGGAAAAGAGACGCCAGCTTTTGGGTTTGCTTGTGGTTTAGAGAGATTGATTTTATCTTTGCCGGAAGATTTTAACTTAAGTCAGAGTAGAACCGGAGTGTATTGGATTTTTTTAGAAGATAAGGCCCGTCAGTCTTTTTTTTCTCGTGTACAATGGATGAGGGAAAAAGGTTGGAAAGCTGAAATGTCTTACGAAGATAGAAGCTTGAAATCTCAGATGAGGTATGCGGATAAAAATAATTTTGAGTGGATTTTTATAATCGGACAAAAAGAGTTAGAGGAAGGGAAGTTTCAAGTCAAGAACCTGGAAACGCATGTTGAAATGGATCTTAGGGAAGATGAACTTTCTCATTGGTTACAACGTTTTGAAAATAAGGATGAGTAAAGAATGAAAAGAACGCACACTTGCGGAGAGTTATCAACAAAACATTTGAATGAGCAGGTAACTTTGGAGGGATGGGTTCATTCGAGACGTGACCATGGTGGAATCCTTTTTGTTGATCTTAGAGATAGATATGGGTTAACTCAGGTTGTTTTTAATCCCACGAACTTAACTGAGGAGGACTATCCCAAAGCAGAGTCATTACGTGATGAATATGTGATTTTAGTTCAAGGGAAAGTTGTTCCAAGGTTGGAAGGGACAGAAAATGAAAAGATCTCGACAGGTGAAATTGAGCTTGTTGCCGAGCATTTTGAGATCCAAAACATTGCTCAAACACCTCCTTTTTTGGTTTCAGAGGAAGGGGAAATTAGTGAAAGCTTGTGTTTAAAGTATAGATTTTTAGATCTTAGACGTCCGATGGTTCAAAATAATTTTATACAAAGGCATCAGATCGTTCGAACCATACGTAACTATCTCGATGATAATAGATTTTTAGATATTGAAACTCCCGTACTTTGTAGAAGTACACCAGAAGGTGCTAGAGATTATTTAATTCCAAGTCGGACACATCCGAGAGAATTTTTTGCATTGCCCCAGTCTCCTCAACTGTATAAACAGTGTTTAATGATGGCAGGAATGGATAGGTATTATCAGGTTGCTAAGTGTTTTAGAGATGAAGACTTAAGAGCTGATCGTCAGCCAGAGTTTACTCAAATCGACTTAGAAATGTCTTTCGTTGATGAGGATGATATTTTTCAATTAATAGAGGGGCTTATGAAAAGTGTTTTTGCCAATGTTTTGGGCAAAGACTTAGAGATACCTTTTCTAAGGATAAGTTATGATGACGCCATGAATCGCTTTGGTTCAGATAAGCCAGATATGCGTTTTGATATGGAGATATCTGATCTTTCTAAAGAAGTTCAGGATGTTGACTTTCGGGTTTTCAAGCAGGTTATTGAGAGTGGGGGAGCTGTTAAGTGTATTGTTGCCCCTGATTGTGCTAAGTATTCTTCAGGAGAAATAGACAAGCTTAGAAAGAAAGCAGAATCCTTTGGTGCTAATGGATTGGCTTGGTTTAAGGTTACAAGTGAGGGCGCTCAATCTCCTATCGCTAAATTTTTTACGTCAGATCAGATAGAGAAAATCCAGAAAAAATCAGGTGCGTCTGAGGGAGATTTGTTACTTTTTGTTGCAGGCGAGAAAAACATGGTTCATGATGTTCTAGGGAAACTTCGTTTAGAGATGGCGGAAAGGCTTGGATTGATTAAAGATGATCTTTTTGTTTTTGCCTGGGTAACGGATTTTCCTCTTTTAGAGTGGGACGAAGAAGCATCAAGGTATGTTGCTATGCATCACCCCTTCACTTCTCCAAAGGAGTGTGATCAAGAAAGTTGGGATGCGAATCCTCAGAACCTTAGAGCAAGAGCTTATGATATTGTTCTTAATGGTGTTGAAATCGGAGGAGGAAGCATTCGGATTCATAAAAAAGAAGTTCAAGAAAAAATGTTTTCTTTTTTAGGGATTTCCACAGAAGAGGCGAATGATAAGTTTGGCTTTTTGCTGAAAGCTTTATCTTTTGGTGCACCACCCCATGGAGGGATTGCTTTGGGCCTAGACCGATTAGTGATGTTACTTTTAGGCCAAAGAAGTTTGCGTGATGTGATAGCTTTCCCTAAAACTCAAAAGGCCAGTTGTTTGCTTTCAGCGGCACCGTCAGAAGTTGATGATTCTCAACTCAAAGGCTTATCTTTAAAATTTTTGGATGAAGAGTAATAAGGAGGTTCATGTATGAAATGGTTAAAGCTTGTTTTGGTCTTTATGCTTTTTTCAGGATGTGCTGTTACGGCGAAGGTTTTAGAAATCCCTAGGGAAGATCAAGAAAGAAAAGGTAATCAAGGATATATCATGGGGAATCCCCCTAAAAATAATAAGTCTAAGAAAGTTTCCAAAAGACATGTTTTGGAGCTTGATGTTACGGATGCTTTTAATTTTGTTGCTGGGTAATGGTTAAAAAATATTTTTTTTAGACAGACTTCTTTGAAATTAAGATTTAATGGGGTATTTTTGAGACTGTTCAAAAACTTTTGATTTGTCTTTCTTTTTTGAGGGGATAGAAGAATGTTGCAGACAAATTTTATGATATTTGATAGAAGTCGAGTTTTTTTTTATAAAATATTTTGGCTTGTTTTTTTCTTTTTTGTGAGTGGCTTTGCATCTTCTGAGGTCGAGGAGCTTTTTTTATGGCAAGATGAATTAGATCTTTTCCAAAAAGAACAAAAATATTTGTTTGATCAATTGACCCTTTTAAAAAAAATAAACTTAAGCGTAAATAAGCAAATACAAGAAACGTCTTCTATGAGAGTTTCTTTTCAGGATCTTTTTTCTAAAAATCAAAAAGTTGGTAAAGTTGAGATCCGGATTTATCATCAATATCATGAGGATGAGAATCTTTTTTTTCAAAAGTATTATTGGCCCTCTGGTGAAATTTTCTCTTTAAATGGCTTTATTTGCAACTTACCTAATATTTATTCAAAAAAAAGTTTACAAAAAAAAATAAAAGAAACCTTGCTTTCAGGTGATTGGATGACCCTGCGTATTGATGAGAAGAAAGGGTTGTTAATATTTGATTTTAAAGAAAAAGGTATCCATGTTGAGATCGTCCCTTCTTTGGAAAGTCAGAATAGAGTGGGATTTTTAGACTCACGTATTTATGATTTAAAAAAGAAAATAGACCTTGCTTTGTTTGAAAAAAAATCAAAAGAAAGTATAGAGGAAAAGACAGGTGATAATAACTGGGGAAAGGTTTTCTTGGGACAAGCTCCAAAGACTTTTGTTGAAGCGGTTTTGCTAGAAATGGAAAAAGCACGAGCTACCTCTTTAAAATCTATTCAATTTTTGTGGTACTTGCAAATCTTAAAACATATTAAAACCAGTGGATATTTTTTTGAAGATTCTTCTATAGAAAGAGACTTGATGAAAAATATTTTAGATCTTATGCCAACAAAAATATCAACAGGGGAGTTGCAAGATCTTTTGCAAAAGACGGATGGGATTCAAAAAATATTACTTGTATTTGATAAAGCGCAAAAAGCTGATGTTGACTTAAAAGATTTGAGTGCTTTTATTGATCGGCTGAGAGGGCTTTTTATTATTAAAAAGTCGGGTAATCTTGGTCAAGAAAAGAGCTATTATTTGAGACAAGGAAAAGATAATCAAGTTATTCTCCTTTTGACAAAACATTTAAAAAAGCATGAATATTTTCTACAAAATATTTACAAAAAGCATCGAGATGTTTTGATTGAAGACATAAAAAATATTCGTAAATCCTCTTTAGAGTTGAGTAAAGCGGCCTATTATTCAGATAATATCAAAATGAAATATAAGAGGATTGTGAGTGTTTGTGATGAAGCTCTTAATAATGGGAAAAAAGTCTTGAAAAAATCAATGGATTTTCGGTCTTTTTTTACTAAAAGTGATCATTTTAAGCAAATTGAATATGTTCTGGCTTATATTGTTTTTCAAGATTACTTTTTTTATATAATGAAGGAAGGTTTTGAGGAGGATTTTGTGGATCGTGGAAGAAAGTCGGAAATTAGTCAGAAAAGTGATCCGTGGGCTTCTCTTATACAGGAATGTGTTGAGGAAATTTCTTCGGAATACTTAAACTATATAGGGTTTGGTCAGTCTAGATTTATAAAGCAAATGTTTAGAAGGCAAAATTTTTTGCGACAAAAATATGTTTATGAAGCAGGCTCCAAGTATCTTTCAAGTTTAGATAAAACTTATTTAAAAGATGGAAATGTTTTGAAGTTGAGGGAAAATATTTTTCATTTTTTGGAGAAAGGTATTTTGAATAATGAAAAAGGAGCAACATTGTGGGCAAAAATCTTTTTGTTTCCAGCGTTATTTCGATCACTAGGTGTGGATGAAATAAAAATAAGTATTTGCTTGCTTGTCTATTTTCTTGAAAACTTTTCTGAGTCTGAAAAGAGACTGATGTTTCAATATTTTGAAAATCATTTGATAGGTTTTGTTGATGGAGAAGATATTAAATCAGTTGACTTTGATCCTCTTTTAACTTTAAATATTATAGATACATCAATGGGTGTAAATAAGAATAATTTGAATGATAATATCAGCGCTGTTTTTTTGGTAGTTTTAAACTTTTATCAAAAAACACGTAAAACAAAAAAATATCGTTCATTGATGGCGTCTTAATGAGTTATTAACTGTGAACTTTTTTGTTAAGAGTTGCATTTTTGTGATGGGTTTTTTTAATGTTATATGTTTCTGAAATTTATAAAAGTATTCAGGGTGAATCTTCTCATGCAGGCCTTCCTTGCGTTTTTATACGTTTGTCAGGCTGTCATTTGCGTTGTAACTATTGTGATACCGAACATGCTTTTTCCAAGGGAGATAAATTTTCTATAGAAGATATTCTTAAAAAAGTTTTTGAAATGAAAACAAGAGTTGTTGAGCTGACAGGTGGAGAGCCGCTTTTGCAACAAGAAAGTTTATCCCTTTTAAGAGAACTATGTGATCGAGATTATACTGTTTTACTTGAAACAAGTGGGAGCTTGTCGATTAAAGATTTGCCCAAAAAGGTTCATGTGATTATGGATATAAAAACACCTTCTAGTGATGAAGGTGAAAGCTTTATGATGAATAACTTGTCTTATTTGAAGCATGGTGATGAAGTTAAGTTTGTTTTGGCTGACCGGATGGATTACGACTGGGCGGTAGAAACTTTTGAAGCTTATGATATAGATGTTCCTATTTTGTTTTCTCCAGTTCATGGAGTTTTGGATCCTAAAATATTGGCAGGATGGATTTTAGAAGATAACTTAAAAGTGCGGATGCAAATACAGATTCATAAATATATTTGGGGTGAAGATGTGGAAGGGGTATAATTCTCCTAGTTTCCGACCTACTATACCTTAAGATCTTTGCCAAATGTTGGATAAGATTTCTTCTCGTTCTCTTAAAAAAAATTTTTGTTCCGTAAAAACCTTATATTTATTCAATAAAGCATAGAAGATTTTTTGAAATAAGCTCATATTGAAATTATTGTCAAATTCCTTATATTTTTTTTAATCTTGTAAATCGTTTTTATGATAGGGAATATTTTTTGTAAAGTTCTTTTAAACGTGTTAAAATATAAAAATGTTAAAAAAAGCTATTATACTTTATAGTGGGGGTCTTGATTCTTCTACCCTTTTGGCTCTCCTGCATTATAGAGGGTATGAGATATATACTCTCACTTTTGATTATGGTCAAAAACATTCTGTAGAGTTGGAAAAATCTACTCTTCTTTCTAAAGACTATTCTGTCAAAGATTCTAAAGTGATCACAATTGACCTAAGGTCCTTTGGTGGCTCATCCTTAACATCTAATGTTCCTGTTAATAAGCACCTTTCGGAAAATTTTACAACAAATGAAATCCCTTTAACATATGTTCCCGCACGAAATATTCTTTTTTTATCGTATGCTTTGGCATGGGGTGAAGTGAATGAAGTTTATGATATTTTTATTGGCGTTAGTCAGATTGATTACAGTGGTTATCCAGATTGTCGGAAAAATTTTATAGACTCTTTTGTAAAAATGGCTAACTTAGGGACAAAAGCAGGTGTTTCTGGGAGGTCTTTTAATGTTCATACTCCTTTTATTTATCTAAGTAAGTCAGAAATTATAACCTTGGGTACTTTTCTAGACTTAAATTACGGCAAGACGCATAGCTGTTATGATCCTTCTTCTGATGGAAATGCATGTGGGTTTTGTGAAAGTTGCCTTTTAAGGAAAAAAGGCTTCAAAGAAGCCGAAGTTGAGGATCCTACAAAATATACAGAGAATCTTCTTTAAAATAAAAAGACTAATCACCGATATTTTTTAAAAATGCTTGTTTGTTAAGATTGCTAAGTGACTTCGAAGATTTTTTTGAAGAGATAGGAACAAATGTTTTTTCTTTTGAAACTTTTTTCAGGGTGCAGAAGTCTTTTCCAAAGAGAGAAAAGAGAACCTCAAGGTAAATTCTTTATCTATCAAATCTAAAATTATTTTTTATAAAAAAGTATTATCTTTCATTTTTTCAAATATATTATTAAAAGTAGACCTGTCTAAAACTATCTAGTTAATTTTACTTTTTGAAACAGAGGTCTTTCTCTTATTTTTTACTTCTATAAAATTTAATCGGACCTGCAAGGTGGGAAATTTTTATGGATTTTCGAAAATCTAGATAACTTAAATGTTTTAAAGCGACCTTTATTTAGGTTCCACTCGAAAACTCGTAAGTGTATTTTATTATTTTTAAAATAAATATCTTAATATAGCTAGATGTCTGACTTTCGGGTAAATATCTTTTGCTCCACAGTAATCTATAACGAAAATGCCCTTATTGTCTTCTTTATTTTTATTTTCTTTGAAGTCTTCTTTTTTTAATATGCACTGCTTTTCACACAGAGGAGGGGCTATTTAAGTGTGGTGCAGGCCGTTTTTATATTTAATATATCTTCGACTTTCTATTAATCTTTCAAGAGGTCTTTCTTTTGGTTAAAAAAATAAGGTTATATTTGCATGAAATGAAAATACCCCCGCGTTTGCTATTATTGATAAAGCGATATCTATAAAAGGGTTTATTTTTGAAGACCTACAATGAGCTTTTATCTCTTTTGAAGGATTAGTCAAAGAGAAAAAGCACCTTCAAAGAGAGAAAAGAGCATTTTTTATAAGTTGATCATAAAGAAAGAAGTATAAGAGTAAGGTCAGGTTGAATGACATGCGCGGTTTTTCTAATCTGAGGATAGATGTTTTTGATAAATACTTAGTTATGAAGGTTGCTGAGAAAGCTAGAAGAGTCTTTTTTTTAAAGATGAGATGAGAGTTTATTTCTTTTGAAAGATTAGTCAAAGAGAAAAGCACCTTTAAAGAGAGAAAAGAGCATTTTTTATAAGTTGATCATAAAGAAAGAAGTATCAGAGTAAGGTGAGATCGATCGACATAATCTGTTTTCTAATCTGAGGATAGATGTTTTTGATAAATATTTACTTATGAAGGTTGCTGAGAAAGGTAAAAGAGTCTTTTTTTGAAGAGAGGGGGTGAGAGTTTATCTCTTTTGAAAGATTAGTTAAAGAGAAAAAGCACCTTTTTATAAGGTAATCATAAAGAAAGGAGTATAAAAGTAAGATTAGATTGATCGACATAACCTATTTTCTAGCCTAAGAATAGATATTTTTGAGAAATAGTTAGTTGTTAAGGTTGCTGAGAAAGCTAGAAGAGTCTTTTTTTTAAAGATGAGATGAGAGTTTATTTCTTTTGAAAGATTAGTCAAAGAGAAAAGCACCTTTAAAGAGAGAAAAAAGCATTTTTTATAAGGTGATCATAAAGAAAGAAGTATAAGAGTAAGGTCAGATTGAATGACATACGCGGTTTTCTAAGATGATGATAGATATTTTTGAGAAATAGTTAGTTGTTAAGGTTGCTGAGAAAGGTAAAAGAGTCTTTTTTTGAAGAGAGGGGGTGAGAGTTTATCTCTTTTGAAAGATTAGTCAAAGAGAAAAAGCACCTTTAACGAGAGAAAAGAGCATTTTTTATAAGGTGATCATAAAGAAAGAAGTATCAGAGTGAGGTGAGATCGATCGACATAATCTGTTTTCTAATCTGAGGATAGATATTTTTGAGAAATATTTAGTTGTTAAGGTTGCTAGGAAGGTGTGAGAGTCTTTTTCTGCTGGTTTGGATATTTGTGATGTATAAAAAATATAAGTTTTTTTTAGAGATTTTGAAAGATATTAATATCTTTAGGGGGTTCTTTTTTGTTTAAAAGAAAGTTTTTTTAAAATAAATTTTAAAGTTTTAAATTTATATTTTTAAATATAAAAAAAGTTTTTTCTAATAATGTTTCGTCGGTATAAATTAAAAAAAAATATGATTTTAGAGGTTTTTTTTTAAGGGGTTTCTTATAGTGACCTTGCGGAAGGAAGGAATGAAATACTACTTAATAATAAAAATAATAATTTTTTAAACAATAAGTTGCTTTAAGATGCTCCTAAAGCAAGAGAGATTTTGGAATGTTTAGAGCTTTTGGAGAGTGATTAAAGTGGGGTCTCTGGAAACTTTTTGCGTCTTAGATTTAGGTGTTTCTAGGCTCTATATCTGGTAAAAAATGGATCTATAGAAAAAAATAAAAATAAAAGTGTTGACACGTTTTCAAAGTTAGGATATTATTTTCTTCTACCTCTGGTGCTTAGCCGGAGACGATCTTTAAAAATTTAATAGGATAGGTTTGATAGTTTGTGCGAAAAGTCATTTCCAAAATTATTAATAGTACTTTCCTTTTTTCTTAGAAAAAACCTTTAAGGTTATTTTCTTTTTAAAATTGAAAAGTATTTTTTCCAGTGCTTTATAGCGCTGTGGATTTCAAGCTTTTAAACATGAGAGTTTGATCCTGGCTCAGAGTGAACGCTGGCGGCGTGGATTAGGCATGCAAGTTGAACGAGAAGTTTTTTATAGATACTTCGGTTGAAATAAAAAACGGAAAGTAGCGGACGGGTGAGTAATACATGAGTCATTTGCCGAAGAATGGGGAATAACATTTCGAAAGGAATGCTAATGCCGCATGAGACCACAGAGACATATGTCACAGGGGTTAAAGAGAGCCTCTATTTATAAGCTCTTGTTCTTCGATAAGCTCATGCCCTATTAGTTTGTTGGTGGTGTAATGGACCCCCAAGACGATGATGGGTAGCCGGCCTGAGAGGGTGATCGGCCACACCGGGACTGAGACACTGCCCGGACTCCTACGGGAGGCTGCAGTCGAGAATCATTCGCAATGGACGAAAGTCTGACGATGCGACGCCGCGTGAGTGATGAAGGCTTTCGAGTCGTAAAACTCTGTCATGAGGGAAGAAGTGCATTTAGGTTAATAGCCTTTATGTTTGACGGTACCTCAAGAGGAAGCCCCGGCTAACTTCGTGCCAGCAGCCGCGGTAATACGAAGGGGGCGAGCGTTATTCGAAATTACTGGGCGTAAAGGGCGTCTAGGTGGTTTTGTAAGCTGGATGTGAAAGCCCTCGGCTCAACCGAGGAATTGCATCCAGAACTACATAACTAGAGTGTGAAAGAGGAAGGCGGAATTCCGAGTGTAGCGGTGAAATGCGTAGATATTTGGAGGAACACCGGTGGGCGAAGGCGGCCTTCTGGTTCAACACTGACACTCAAGCGCGAAGGCTGGGGGAGCAAACAGGATTAGATACCCTGGTAGTCCCAGCAGTAAACGATGTGCACTTGGTGTAGGTCATATCGACATGATCTGTGCCGTAGCTAACGTGTTAAGTGCACCGCCTGGGGAGTACGATCGCAAGATTAAAACTCAAAGGAATTGACGGGGACCCGCACAAGCGGTGGAGCATGTGGTTTAATTCGAAGCAACGCGAAGAACCTTACCCAGACTTGACATGTATGAGACCGCCTATGAAAGTAGGCTTTCCTTCGGGACTGATACACAGGTGTTGCATGGCTGTCGTCAGCTCGTGTCGTGAGATGTTGGGTTAAGTCCCGCAACGAGCGCAACCCCTACTCTTAGTTACCAGCACGTTATGGTGGGCACTCTAAGAGGACTGCCAGTGACAAACTGGAGGAAGGTGGGGATGACGTCAGGTCGTCATGGCCCTTACGTCTGGGGCTACACACGTGCTACAATAGCTAATACAGAGGGTTGCTAGTTCGCGAGAATGTGCTAATCTCTAAAGTTAGTTTAAGTTCGGATTGGAGTCTGCAACTCGACTCCATGAAGCTGGAATCGCTAGTAATTGCAGATCAGCTACGCTGCAGTGAATACGTTCCCGGGTCTTGTACACACCGCCCGTCAAACCCCCCAAATTGGGGGCGCCTGAAGTCGTTGACCTAACTCTTCGGAGAAGGAGACGCCCATGGTGTGCCTGGTGAGGGGGATTAAGTCGTAACAAGGTAGCCGTATCGGAAGATGCGGCTGGATCACCTCCTTTCTAAGGAGTAAAAAGGTCTTTATTTACGGTTTTAAATCGAAAATATTTGACCGTGGCTTGTCGATGTAGCCTTACTATCAACTATCCTATTCTTTAAAAGGAACTTTAAAGATTTCTAGGGCTCATAGCTCAGCTGGTTAGAGCGCAGCCCTGATAAGGCTGAGGTCGGTAGTTCGAATCTATCTGGGCCCATTATAGTCACGTTTTAGGGGATGTAGCTCAGCTGGAAGAGCACCGCCCTTGCAAGGCGGGGGTCGAGGGTTCGAATCCCTTCATCTCCATATTAAAGAGGTGATGTTAAAGTTATTTTTAGAATTTGGTGAATCCTAGATGATTCACTTTTGATCTTTTACAACTGAATATTGAGTAAATCAAGAATTTGAATAAATTCTTATGTTAATTGGTATCTTATAATTGAGATTCTGTTTCTGGATTCAATTTATATTGGATTTAGACAAAAAAAAATAGGTCAAGCTACTAATGTTTATGGTGGATGTCTTGGCACTAGGAGGCGACGAAGGACGTGATAAGCTGCGATAAGCTTCGGGAAGTTGCAAATAAACTTTGATCCGGAGATTTCCGAATGGGGGAACCTTTTTGGAGTAATGTCCAAAAACAGTAAGCTGAATACATAGGCTTATGTGAGCCAACCAGGAGAAGTGAAACATCTCAGTACCCTGAGGAAAAGAAAATAATTCAATGATTCCCTAAGTAGCGGCGAGCGAAAGGGGATGAGCCTAAACTATGCATGTGTTAAAGCCTGTAAGCGTTGCATGTGTGGGGTCGTGAGATCAAAATCGATGCTTTTACAGAAGTGTCAGTCTGTCAAAAAACTTTGTTATAGTTGAATTTTCTGGAAAGTTAAACCATAGAAGGTGATAGTCCTGTAAGCGAAATGACAAAGTCAGACCTTTTTGATTCTCGAGTACTGCGGAGCACGTGAAATTCTGTAGGAATCTGCCACAACCACGTGGTAAGGCTAAATACTACCTAGTGACCGATAGTGAACAAGTAAAGTGATTGAAAGATGAAAAGTACGCCTGTAAGGTGAGTGAAATAGTACCTGAAACCGTAAACAAACAAGCAGTAGGAGGGCTATATCTATGTAAATAGAGATGCCTGACTGCCTGCCTTTTGCTTAATGAGCCTGCGAGTTACTGTATGTTGCAAGGTTAAGTGTCTCTGATACGGAGCCGTAGCGAAAGCGAGTGTGAAAGTGCGACATAGTAATATGCAGTAGACCCGAAGCCAAGTGATCTATCCATGGCCAGGATGAAGCACATGTAAAAATGTGTGGAGGTCCGAACTAGTTGAGGTTGAAAACTCTTTAGATGAGCTGTGGATAGGGGCGAAAGACCAATCAAACTTGGTGATAGCTGGTTCTCTCCGAAATAGTTTTAGGACTAGCCTTAAGTAATTAGTGCACAGGGGTAAAGTACTGAATGGACTAGGGGCCCTACCAGGTTACCGAATCCAATCAAACTCTGAATACTGTGTACCGTATCTTAGGAGTCAGACTACGGGGGCTAAGCTCCGTGGTCGAAAGGGAAACAGCCCAGACCGTCAACTAAGGTCCCAAAGTATATGTTAAGTGGTTAAGGTTGTGAAGTTGCATAGACAGCCAGGATGTTGGCTTAGAAGCAGCCATCATTTAAAGAGTGCGTAATAGCTCACTGGTCGAGTGATTTTGCGCCGAAAATGTCCGGGGCTAAACATATCACCGAAGTTACGGATTATGTGTTTTTTACACATAGTGGTAGGAGAGCGTTCTTTGTTGGCTGAAGCTATACCGTGAGGAGTAGTGGACGACAAAGAAGTGATTATGCAGGCATGAGTAGCTAGAACACAGGTGAGAATCCTGTGCGCCGAAAGTCCAAGGGTTCCTAGGGAAGGTTTATCCTCCTAGGGTTAGTCGGTCCTAAGCCGAGGCCGAAAGGCGTAGGCGATGGATAACAGGTTAATATTCCTGTACTGCTTTAAAGCGTTTGAGTGATGGAGTGACACAGAAGGCTAAACAAGCCTCCGATCGGAAGTGGAGGTATAAGCTCGTAGGGAGAGTTTCTAGGCAAATCCGGAAACTTGTTAATCCTGAGAAGTTATGTGGAGTTCGATCCTTAGGGAGAGAACGAAGTTGTTGACGCCATGCTGGCAAGAAAACCTTCTAGCGAGTTTTGAAGCATCCGTACCCGAAACCGACACAGGTGGACGGGGAGAGAATCCTAAGGCGTCCGAGAGAATGCTCGTTAAGGAACTCGGCAAAATGGCCCCGTAACTTCGGGAGAAGGGGTCCCTTTTTTTGTGAAAAGCCTTGCGCTTGGAGCGAAGAGAGGGCGCAGAAATCGGCCCAAGCGACTGTTTATCAAAAACATAGGTCTCTGCTAAATTGTTAAGATGATGTATAGGGACTGACACCTGCCCGGTGCTGGAAGGTTAAGAGGGTGAGTTAGCTTCGGCGAAGCTCAGAATTGAAGCCCCAGTAAACGGCGGCCGTAACTATAACGGTCCTAAGGTAGCGAAATTCCTTGTCGGGTAAGTTCCGACCTGCACGAATGGTGTAACGATTTGGGCACTGTCTCAACGAGTATCTCGGTGAAATTGCAGAATTGGTGAAGATGCCAATTACCTACGAAAAGACGGAAAGACCCCGTGAACCTTTACTATAACCTGATATTGGTATTTGATATAACATGTGTAGGATAGGTGGGAGACTTTGAAGTTGGAGCGCTAGCTTCGATGGAGTCATCCTTGAAATACCACCCTTGTTATGTTAGGTCTCTAACCATGGACCGTAATCCGGTTCTGGAACAGTGTCAGGCGGGTAGTTTAACTGGGGCGGTTTCCTCCTAAAGAGTAACGGAGGAGCGCGAAGGTCCTCTCAATGCGGTTGGCTATCGCATGTTGAGTGTAAACGCAAAAGAGGGCTTAACTGCGAGACAGACGAGTCGAGCAGATAGGAAACTAGGTGTTAGTGATCCGGTGGTTGCTTGTGGAAGTGCCATCGCTCAACGGATAAAAGGTACTCCGGGGATAACAGGCTTATCCTCCCCAAGAGTTCATATCGACGGGAGGGTTTGGCACCTCGATGTCGGCTTGTCGCATCCTGGGGCTGAAGAAGGTCCCAAGGGTTTGGCTGTTCGCCAATTAAAGCGGCACACGAGCTGGGTTCAGAACGTCGTGAGACAGTTCGGTCCCTATCTTTCGTAGGCGTAGGAAATTTGAGAGGAGCTGTTCTTAGTACGAGAGGACCAGAATGGACGAACCTCTGGTGTACCAGTTGTTTTGCCAAGAGCATCGCTGGGTAGCCAAGTTCGGAAGGGATAAGCGCTGAAAGCATATAAGCGCCAAGCCCACCTCAAGATTAGATTTCCCTTCGTCATAAGACGACCTAAGACACCTTAGAGAGAATGAGGTTGATAGGCTAGATGTGTAAGTATAGTGATATATTTAGCTTACTAGTACTAATATGTCGGGAGGCTTGATCTTATTAAAAAATTTAAGGTTTTTAAAGAGCCATTTAACAGAGTATTTGCTCAATATTTTAGCTGTAAAGATAAAAAAATAGAATTATTAAAGAAATTTTTCGGTGACTATAACGGAGGGGATACACCCGTTCCCATTTCGAATACGGAAGTTAAGTCCTCCTGTGCCGATGGTACTGCACTGGTGACGGTGTGGGAGAGTAGGTCGTTGCCGGTTTAAAAATAGCCCTTGTCTTTATGATAAGGGCTTTTTTATTTATTTAGTTTTTAAAGACTTATTGATAGAGATATTCTTTTAGCTCATTTGCTTTAAAGTCCAGCGGACTCAAACTTAACAAGGTGCTTATAAGGATTTCCATCTCTAGAGCTTAAAATAATAGAATGAATCTTTTTATTCTAATTAATTACTTAAAATTTTTATAAATATTTTTCTTTTTTATATCTACTTTTATATTCCTTCTGTTTTATTTCTTATTTTTATATTTTAAAGATAAACATATTTAAAACTATAAATAAAAAATATATATTTAAAAAAAATGAAACATATTCTAATAGTTCTAAAGTAAGATCTAATAAACTAACTAAGAATATAAATGATTTAGCTTGCCTATTTCGCTCCTTTTATGAGATGAAGAGAGCTGCTTAGCCCTTGGTTTGGAAGGTTTAAGATTTTTGTGTATGGTTCAAAATAGAACGAGACCATTTTTTTAAAATATTTGTGATACTAAAATAATCAACTTTTGTATTGATATATGTTAAGTTAAGTTAATTTTCTTGCATATTGAGCCTGTTGTTGGTATAGAATACCCAACTACTTTCGGTTTCCGTATTCTGTAACGAAACGAGGGTCGTTTTGATTATATTTCTTTATCTTTCTTTTTTACTATCATATCGTTACAGGCATATCCCCCTATTTTTAGAAGTTCTACAGAGGTTTTAATACGCAGTAGGGAGAGTTTTATACAAAAATTATAATAGAAAAAAATAGCCTATTAGAAACGTATAGTTTTGGTTTTATCATTTCAAGCCGAGAAGACCTCTTCCTTTAGGTGGAGGATGAGAGTCTTTTTCACAGATATTAAAAATGTGGAGAGCTTTGGTTTTTAATATATTTTTTAATTTTCCATAGAGCCTATGTTAAAGTGTGTGAATGAAAAAAGTTAAGAGTTTTAAATTTAAATTAAAATTAAAAAGTAAAGAACAAGAAATTACTTTGAAGAAAAATCTTGGTTGTAATCGTTTTGTTTGGAACAAAGCTCTTGCTATTCAAAAGGAAAGACTGGAGAACAAGCAAAAGCTTTTGAGCTGGTACGAACTTGACTGGTGGAAAAATAATTTTTGGAAGAAAAGCGAAGAATATGATTTCTTAAAAGAGGTTTCGTCGCAACCACTTAATCAAACGTTGCAAATGTTAGATAGAGCTATTTGGGATTGTTTGACGAAAAAAGTCAAAGGACGGGGATTCCCTAGATTCAAACATAAAAAATCAGACTCAGGATTTAGATACCCTGTAGGTGTCAAAATAAAAAACAAACAAGTATTTCTTCCTAAAATAGGCTGGGTGCATTTTTTCAAGAGCCAAGAAGTAATAGGTACTCCCAAAAATGCCACTGTGACTTATTATGCAGGTGATTGGTTCGTTTCTATTCAGACGGAGATTGAG
>MDLB01000096.1 GCA_001730085.1 PVC group bacterium (ex Bugula neritina AB1) | reverse complement strand
CTCTAAAATTTTATGGAGCGTTGGATTTCTTTTTGCAAAACGTTCATATGCTTCATAGCTTACAAAACTCATTTGTATTTTTTCCCCTCTATATCTATTTATTTTTTTGATCATAATCTTAGCCACTTTATCTTTGAATTATATTTATTTTTAGATTATTTAAGGCAATTCTTTATTCTATATTATACTTCAATTGTAACTATATGTGTATCTATTTTATGTGTTTTTTCTCTTTATAGTCTTAACTTTTATACTTTTTTTATTTTAGTGCAGAGGTTTCAAATATTTTATAGTTTTGATGTAGGGTTTTGGTTTGAGAGATCTTTTGTAATAGATGGTTTGTAGGTAGAAAATGATTCGAAATAAAAACGATAAATTCAAGAAAGATTTTCTAAAAAATAGTATTATTCTTTAATTAAGATTAAGCACTTACATCTAGTTTAGAACCTTTGTGGCACCAAGAGAAGGACTCTCTTTTAGTTTTGATAGATTCTGGTAGATTACCAAACTCTGTTGACTTGAGGTTAATAAGTTTTACCATTAGATTGTAGCAGGCAAAGTTCCTGTAATCTTTCAATATTTCTGTCGAAAGTTCTTGTGCGTGAGATTTTGATATGATAAATAAGGTAGAGATAAATTTTTTAATTAAATCATTCTTAGATTCTTCGGGATGGTTTTTCAACAAAAACATTATAGATTCTGTTGAAAGCTTATCTTGCTTCGCTATGTTGAAAGTGAGAAAGAGTATGTTAGTAGTATAGTGAACTTTTTTATTAATGCTTAATTGGCGATTCTTCAATACAAACTCATAGACTAATGTATCAAAAAAGAGCTTTATAGAGTTGGATATATCTGAACTGTTTTGTAAAGTTTTTTTAAAAGCTATAATATTTTGGTAAAAGATTTTTCTTGACTCTTCAGGAGCTATCGCTGTAAAGCTTTTGAGCGGTAAAGTATCACTATCTTGTAGGAATTTTGCAAAGGTAGAAGGTTGGGGCTTTGATTTAGATCTTTTTTTAGAAGTCGATGATGGCTCAAGGGAAGTTTTTGTTCGAGTTTGAGGGGGTTTATTATGGTTTTTTCTTGATTTTAGTGGGTTTAGGAGGTCAGGGAGGCTTTTTGAGGATGCTAGTTCTAGTGGTTCTGAGACAGAGGGGCTTTCTGAGGATGCTAGTGGAGCCTGATGGGCTTTTTTATCGAGGTTTTTGTCTGATTCTACTGGTTCTAGGTCAGAGAGGCTTTCTGAGGATGCTAGTGGAGCTCGCTCTACGGTAGAGAGGCTTTCTGAGGATGCTAGTGGAGCTCGCTCTACGGTAGAGAGGCTTTCTGAGGATGATAGTTCAGCTTGTTCTAGGTCAGAGGGGCTTTTTGAGGGTGCTAGTGGAGCTGACTTTGTTGGCAATTTCTCCAGGTGGAAACCAAAATCATTAGAGTCTTTCTGAAATTCGATAGTAGTTGGATCTAATGGGTTTTGAGGAGTGTTTTTAGAGTCTAGATAGTTTACTATGAAAGCAAGGTCTTTATCGGTTAGCAGAGTTCTTGTTTGGGATAATTTATTATCTTTTGGCTTGTAAAGGTTAGAAGCTTTATCGGTTAGATTGTCTGTGCTTTGCTCGACAGGTAAAGCTATTTCTGTATCCGGAGTTCTTAGTTGGGGTAATACATTATCTTTTGGCTTGTAAAGGTTAGAAGCTTTATCTGTCTTAAAAATAAGGCGGAAGAGATAAAAACCCCAAGAGGTTAGAAAAATAAACGCTTCAATAAGAATGACGATGATAATTATCCATGGCGATATAGATTGAAGCAAAGGAAAAATGATAGGTAGAGATATTAGAAAGGTATAAGATAAGACTATTATAGATACAGGTATTAAAAGCAAGGATAAATGAATGCAAAAACTCAAACCTTTTGAAAGTGAGGTTTCGATAGGCTCTTTTTCTTCTTGAGACATTTGTTTTGATCTTTTTTTCATAAAGGATAGGATAAAGGGTAATAGGGAAATAAGTGAGTAAAAGAGAAAAGATAAGCAAAGCGTTAAGAATTGATAGAGCTGTATGCTAGGCAAAACGGTAAGTAATGAAAGATTTATAGCAATTGCAAGAGTTATAGAAAAGAATATTGATGATAGGTAGAGGTACCTTTTTATTAGTTTTGAATTTTTTGATTGAGAGATAAGTATGGATCCGATGAGCAAGAGAGGGAATGAAAAAGCCAAAGGAACAACAAATAGGAGGGGTGGCAATGAAAGAGAGGAGAAGGTTGAGATAAAAACAAAAGCAGAAGAAGAAATGATCAGAAAAAAGGATAGTCCGGCTGACAAGAAAGAAAGTAGAGGTAATAAGAGGTTTCTTGGGGTGTTAGTGCGAGTAGGCTTTCCCGAAGAATAAGTAAATATTTCATTAATATTCGATTGACTCTCTTGGGCGGTTTTGTTGATTTCTGTTATAGGAGCCAATGAAGAGGAGAAATTAACATGAAAGGTCATTAGAAAGATTTGAATAGTCAAATAAGATAAAATTTTCTTCATAAGGACAAGAACCCTTTCTAATCTTTAATAATAATCCCAGTAGGATCTCCAGTGAAATTTCAAAAAAGATCGTAATAAATTTCTAAGATTAAATGTTAAAAAAATAAGATTTTTATAATATGTATATATATAATATTTTATATTAAAAAAAAATAATATGTCAAGAAATATGTTTTAAAATGTTTTTTTGCAATTTTAAAGAATTATTATTTTTATATTTAATAAGAATGTGTTGAACTTATTAGCAATTAAATATTTGTTTATTGTTTTTATTTTTTATATTTAAAAAATATTAATATTAATTTTAATTTAATATGTTTTTTATTCTTAAATATTTTTAATTATTTTTGATTTTTTTTAAAAAATAATATAATATATATTATTATATATTAGCCTTTAAATTAGATTTTATATTTATTTAAAAAAGGATTTTTACATGTTTTTAAGAGTTATTTCTATTTTTTTATTGCAATTTTTTCTTTTTTTTAATTTGTCTGAGTCTTCTTATTCTTTAGCTACGTCTTCTTCTTTGAAAGAAGAATTAATAGAAAAAAAGACTTTCGAGTCAAAAATTCTTTCAACTGTTAGAGATACCTCTAAAGTAAAGTCATTTATTAAAAAAATATTAATACTATCTATTTTGCCAAGCCTATTTTTAATGCTTAATATTATTGTTTTTTTAGTAATGTTTAAATATAATATATATGTATTATCACATTTATATGTTTTTTTGACTTTATGTTTTTTGATATTTATTTTTGTTATGACGATCATATCTTTAGATATATCAAAAAAAATAGGGCAAAAAGCTTATTCGTACTTTTTAAAAAGCTTATTGATTTTAGGTATAGGTTCTTTTATCCTTGCTTTTTTTCTGTTGGTAGCTCCTTTTAAGGTTCCCTTATTCTATCTATTGGAGCAAGGTAAAATGATTGCAGGTTCGATGATGCTCTTTTATGGGTTTGTTTTTTTTGCTATTTTCTTTAAGAAGTCAAAGAGAAAAGATGAACAAAAAAATCAGAAGGATCTTTCAAGTGTAATAGGTTTAGAGGGCACTGTTTTGCCTCAAGATTCCCAAAATTTTAAAGGTGAAAATCAAAGCCGACGAAATAGTTTGATTAAGAGTCATTCAACTCAAGCGCTGTTACCTTTGTCTGAGGAGTTTAAACCTTTTGTATATCGAGAAGGTTTAAGCTCTCTTGTGGAAAAATCAGAAGATCGGGCTACTCCAAATGGAGAGACTCGATTAGAGGGTGTCGCAGTTGATAAAAAACTTCAAGAGATAGAGATTGTTAGAGAAGAAGAGATAAGTGATGATGATTCAAATCTTAGATTGACGGAACCTTTTTTAGGTATTTCTAGAACCGTGAGTTTGCCTGCTAATCTTCATTTGGATAGAGAGCGTATTCTTCCCCAAAGCCTTTCTGTTGCAAGAAGAGACGTCGCAGAGTCGGAAGGTGCAAATGAGACTACAGGAGTTATAAAAAAACCTCGGAAAACAATTAAAAATTTTCTAAAGACAGGACTTCGTAAATTAAAGGGAGATAAAAATGTATCCCCTGAAAAAGCCTCTGATTTAAAGACTGATAATTCAAATCTTAGATTGACGCAATCTTTTGTAGATACTCCTAGAACAGGGAGTTTGCCTGGTAATGATTTTTCTAAATTAACTCTTGCAAGAAGTGAGGAGCATCTTAAAAAAGAAACTTTCTTAGGTGGTGATGCTCCAAGCCTTAGATGGAGGCGATCTTATTCAGATATTACTAACCAAAGCACTTCAAGAGGTGATTTTAATCTTTCTGAAGGATCTAAAGGAAATAAAAAAAGGATAAATTTTTTTTCATCTGCTAGAAAAGCTTTAGGCTTCAAGATCTTAGAAGGTAGCAAGTTCAAGAGAAGAAAGGACGCTTTGAAAAAGGCGAGAAGCCGAGAAAATCGATATAGGAATGAGCAAGTTGATCCGGTTGCTTCGGGTCAAGATGATGTAGAAGAACCTATTTATGAAACGATACCGGGTAGGTATTCTTTCAATGAATACGATAAAGAGCATGAAGAGGAAGAGGATAAAGATGAAGAGGATAAAGATGAAGTGTATGAAAATGATAAGCTGGACTGGGCCGGCCATTATCCTTCAAATGGACAAAGTGTTAATAATCAGTCCTCAATAAGCCCAGAAATTGAAGCTAGTGGTCGTGATATTGTTAGTGATGTTGGTTTTGATAATATTGTTGAGGAGAATGGAGCAAATGTCGAAAACTATTTAGTAAGGAGAGGAATTGTAGGTAGTGCTCCTAAGGTTTATGATGATAACCGTTCTTATGTTTCGTTGGATAGTTTTGATAATGAATGGGGAGACGAAGATTCAACTGCTACCGCTCTAGAAGACGATGACGAAGATATAACTGCTGCTAACTCGACTTCGAGTTCAAACGTGATTGAGCGGTTGAGAGACTTGATGAGCAATTTTGATAAATCCAAGCAAATAGATTCTAATGGGGGTGGAGGGGAAGTTGCATCTCAAGAGCAATCTATTCAAGAGGGTGGTCAATCATCAATTGGGGATGGAATAGATGGTGTTTATGATTCAGTGCCTTTGGAGGGAGATCGAAATAATTCGAATAGCACTTTTGAGGATGGGGAAGTTGCATCTCAAGGGCAATATTTTCGAGAAAATCCTCAGACAGGCATGGCGGAGAGAGAAGCTCCTGCTTATTTGCTTCGCTCTGATCTTTCAGGTGCTTTGAATCTTCCAGCTATTCCTGATAAGACTTTGAGTGAGTCAGATTTCCAAGCCTTAGATGGTCAGTATGGTCAATTTTTACAGTCCTGCTCTTATAAGACTTGCGACTATAAAGAAAGCTCAAGTTTCATGGCTTTTGAGGATTTTCTGGGTAGGTTTCTCGTTCCAACAGAAAAAGGATCTTTAAATAGGCCAACTGATGCTTTTAAAAAAATCCATAAGCTGTTTGAAAATCCTGATTCTTTAAATTTTCTTCTAATGAGAACCTATAATGTATTTATCAAGGAAAAGGATTTAGTCGGTCAGGAATTTCATGTGTCTTTTTATAAAAACTTTATTTTTTTAGCCGCTTTTTTTCATCAAAATAATCAATTAAATGTTTTTGAAAAGGTTTGCCTGTCTAAAATCAAAAAATTTACTAAAAATTATCAAGAGAAAGTAAATGCTCTCTTAGTAAAAGGTCAATTTCTTAGAGGAGGTTTTAAGATTGCTCTTAGAGGAAATTCAGAATTATTGCAATCTTATTATTCTTTGAAAAATTCTATTAATAGAGAGATAGACAAGAATAAGTCTATTCCGAAGAAATATAAGTCTATTCCGAAGAAATTTTATGGTGATATTTATGATTTTTTAACAAAACTTGATGATATTGATTTAGGTTTAAAAGAAATTAAGGATCAAAAAGAAGAGATAATGGAGTCTAAAAGAGTTATGCTCTTTTGTCTGGATTTTGAAAAGTCTACAAAAACTACTAAAAACACTGTAACTAGATATTGCTTGAATTGGCTATGGAGAGGGAGAAATAGTTCTCCAAAAATCGAACTTTTCTTTTGCGAATTAGTCTTGGGTAAAAAACTTTTAGTAGAGTTTGATGTGTACGGAAGTATAAATAAAAGTAGTTGATATCAAAAAAAATCTTTCCCGAAGGATTGAGTTGATACAATAGCATCTCCTCCTATTTATCATAAAAAAGAATGCTCTTTCTAAAAATATTCGTTTGAATTATTTTTAAATTATCTTATAATTAAAAATCTGTGTGGTATTTAGAGTTGGCTGTTATGCCTTTAGAGGTATCTCAGCCCCTTTTCAAATAGTTCACAGATTATTTGTAGACTCTTTTGGATTAATAGTAGATAGATTTTTTTACGAAAGTAACTGATTATTTTTCATTTACGTTTAGATTTAAGAGATATATTTACTTTGCAAAAAACTATATTTTGCATTGCTGTGATATGATCTTAATTTGTTTAGTCACGTTTTTTAATTTGTCATTTTGATGTTAGTTGAGGGGGTTAGGATGTTTAAACTTTTTGTTAAAAAAAATATTCTTTCTTTTTTCCTATTTTTTTTCTTTTTTCAAGGTTTTGCTTTTTTAGCAGTTGCTTTGCAAAGCTCTGAAGGAGATGCTCTTTTGGCACTGCTTCTTAGGAAAGGTGTATTGTCGGAAGAAGAGGTTGCGGAGGTTCGCTCTGAGATAAAAGCTGCAGATAAAGGATCTAGATCTTCAGCTTCTTTAGCTGACTCACAAACGGTTACAAAGGGTGAATCGCCATTTGATTTTTCAGGGAACTTGCGTCTTCGTGTAAAGAATCAAGAGAAATCTTCTAAAGATACCACAAGTTTTCGTTTGAGGGCGCTCTTAAAAGGAACCTGCCATTTGAGTGATAAGATGTTTGTTAGTGGTCGGATTTCGACGGGGGGGAGCAATCCTCGCTCTTCTGATATTATTTTTAAGGATGGTTTTTCTGGTAAAGAAATCAAAATTGATCATGCTTTTTTAAACTATTCTCCGTGTGAAAATTGGCATTTTAGAGCTGGAAAATTTGGGAGAGACTTTTCTTCTGCTTCTACGATGCTTTGGGATTCCGATTTGAGCTATGAAGGGATCTCTTTGAAGGGAACTATTTATAGTAAAGAATCTTTTGATATAGGAACCTATATGTCTTTGTATTTGCTTGATCAGGAAGGTGAAGAAAGGGTTGGCATGTATCTATTTCAACCTTCTTTTCGTTGGCAAGTTCAAGACGATATGTGTTGGAAATTCTCTATTGGGTACTTAGGTCTTGATAACCTGAAAGATCTACCTTTGTCAGATATTTCAGATAGGTTAAGTGTCGATAGCGGTAACACCCTTGATGCACATGGCCAATATCTATTGTATGATTACGATGCTCTGATTTTAAGCTCAGTCTGGGGTTTTGCTTCTAGATGTGTTCCTTGGGTTTCTTTGAAAGCAGAGTTTACTGAAACTTTTGATGAGGATGCGCACGATAAAAAAGCTTATATGTTAGGTCTTGAACTGGGAGAAAAGTCTTGTGATGCAAAAGGTGACTGGAAGTTTTATTATGAGTATCGAGACATAAAGCCTGACTCTTTTTTTTCGGGTTTGCTTGATTCGGATTTTGGAGGGGGAAAAACAGGTGTACGTGGATCTAAACTTGCTCTTAAATATACTATAGCAGATGAAGTTTTTTTAACATTCACGTATCTTGATACAGAGAGCATGAAAAACGATGAAAAGGAAAGACTTTTCATGAGTGATATTGTTGTTAACTTTTAAATTTAAATGGAATTCCAAAATCATGAGGATATTGCTATAATGAAAAGAAGTAAAATAACTATTTTTTTAAGTTTACTCGCTTTTTTGTATGTTTGCCCCCAAAAGGGTTTTTCAGATGATATTTTGGGCGCGGGAGCTTCATTCCCGTATCCGTTGTATTCAAAAATGTTCCATGAATATAGGAAAAAAAAGGGAAAAAAAGTTAACTATCAGGCGATTGGTTCCGGTGGAGGGCAACGTCAAATAGTTAACCAGACGGTTGACTTTGGTGCTACTGACAATTTTATTGCCGAGAAGAACTTAAAACAGATAAAGAGGCCTTTGTTGCATGTACCAACTTGTTTAGGTGCTGTTGCTGTTGTTTATAATATTCCAGGTCAATCACAGCTTAACTTGACTCAAGAGAATCTTGCGGATATTTTTTTGGGGAAGATTAAAAAATGGAATGATCCGAGGCTTTCGGCATCTAACCCCAAACTTGCTTTGCCTAATTTGGACATTGTTGTTGTTCACCGTGCTGACAGTAGTGGAACATCGTTTGTTTTTACAGATTTTTTGAGTAAAGTTAATGCTAACTGGTTAAAAAAAGTGGGCCGAGGAAAGTCAGTTCGTTGGCCTGTTGGACTTGGTGGTAAAAAAAATGCAGGAGTAGCTTCCTATGTTACTCAGGTATTGGGAAGTATAGGCTATCTCGAGCTTGCTTACGCTTTAGGAGCTAAGCTTCCTCAGGCACGGATTGAGAACAAGTCGGGTAATTTTATAAAGCCTACTGTTCTATGTACGGCACTTGCTGGAGATCTTGATATCCCGGATGATACGCGCGTTAGTTTGACAAATTCTCCCGCTCTTAATGCCTATCCTATGGCCAGTTTTACTTGGTTGCTCCTCTATAAGGAGCAGAAATATGCTAATAGAACGAAAGAGGCCGCGAAAAGTTTAGTCGATCTTATTTGGTGGATGTTAAATGAGGGACAAGAAATAGCTGAACCACTTCACTATGTTCCTCTACCTGAAAAAGCTCTTGAAAAAGCTAAAAACATTCTGCGCTCTGTCACTTATGATGATAAACCTCTGCTGACTGTTTGAATCATTTAATTTATTTGGAGGTAATACTAGACCTATGTTAGGGGAAAAAACTTTAAAGATCTTTGTTTTTATATCGGCTGCATCTGTTTTGCTTCTTCTTTTTGTTTTTGCTTCGACATTGCTTTGGAAGTCGTTGCCTTCGATACGTGTTTTTGGTTACAAGTTTCTAACAGGTACCACATGGGATCCTATTTCTGAGTCTTTCTCTGCTTTGCCCTTTTTAGTTGGAACGTTAGTAACTTCTTTTTTGGCGCTGTTGATCTCCTTCCCTTTTTCTTTAGCTATAGGGGTTGTTCTTGGCGAATATTTTAATACGGGCGTTTGGTCTTACTTTTTTCGTAGCCTTATTGAGTTATTAGCTGGGATTCCATCTGTTGTTTATGGTTTTTGGGGTCTTTCTTTTTTGGTTCCGAGGGTTCGGGATCTTCAAGTGAAGTTTGGTGTGATGCCCTATGGAGTTGGTATTTTTACCTCGGCACTTGTTTTAGCGATAATGATTATTCCTTTTTCAGCTTTAATGTTACGAGAGATGATTTATCTTGTGCCAAAAAAATACAAAGAGGCTGCGTTAGCTTTGGGTGCCACACGTTTTGAAATGATTTGGAAAGTTGCTTTGCCCTATGCACGTTCGGGGATTTTTGCTGGCTTTATGTTAGCATTGGGACGCGCTATGGGAGAGACGATGGCTGTAACTATGGTTATCGGGAATAGTAACGACTTTCCTCGTAGTATTTTTAGTCCGGGCAATACAATGTCTAGCTTAGTAGCGAATGAGTTTGCAGAGGTTTCTGATAACTTTTACTTGTCAACTATTATACAAGTAGCTTTACTTCTGTTTTTAGTGACTATTTTTATCAATATTATTAGCAAATATATCACAAGAAAGTTGAGTGTGAGGTCTTCTTTATGAAAAATGATATTTTTTTCAGAAAACTTCAAAGCTCTTTTTTCTTTTTGGTCATGCTTGTGCTTTCTTTAATGGTTTTTTTGCCTTTAATATGTATTTTATATTATGTTATATCTAGAGGAATAAAAGCTATTAATCTTGATTTTTTTACTCAAATCCCTTCTCATGTTGGGGATTCGGGTGGAGGAGTTTTGAATGCCATTATGGGTTCTTTTTATATGGTTTTTTTGTCGATTATTATCGCTGTTCCTTGGGGTTTAAGTGCAGGCATATTTCTTTATGATGCACCGGATGATTCTCGATTTGCTTATTTGCTTCGGCTTTCTGTTGATATTATTCAATCTATACCTTCTATTGTTATAGGTATTGTTGCATATGTTTGGTTTGTTATGCCCATGCAAAAATTTTCAGCACTTTCTGGAAGTTTTGCTTTAGCGATTATGATGCTTCCAATGATCGTTCGTTCGACAGAAGAAACTTTAAGGCTTATACCTAAGACCTTGAAGGAAGCATCTTTAGCTTTGGGAGTTCCTCATTACACCACATTATTCAAAATCATGATCCCATCTGGTGTTAGTGGTATTCTTACAGGAGGAGCTTTGTCTATAGGTAGGGTTGTTGGTGAAACGGCTCCTTTGATTTTTACGGCCTTTGGTAGTCCTTATCTTGTTCATAATATTTTAAAACCTATGGATGCTTTGCCATTATTGATATATAATTGTGCTATGAGTCCTTATGAGTCTTGGCATACTTTAGCTTGGGGGGCGTCTCTTATCTTGATTTTTTTCACGTTGTGTATAAACTTATTGATTAAGATCATTGTTAAAAAATGGGAAGTGGTCCTTTAAAGTTTGATTTTTTTATTTTTATGATAGTTTAAATTTTACGGTGTTGTTATATGTCAAATAAGATTTTAGATATAAAGAATTTGAATGCCTTTTATCAGAACCATCAGATTCTTCATGATGTAACCCTTAATTTCTTTTCGAACAAAGCCACGGCTATTATGGGGCCTTCCGGTTGTGGTAAAACAACCTTTATCCGTTGTATCAATAGGATGCATGAATTGGATCCTAAGGCTAAGGTCACCGGAGAGATCATTTTACATAACCAAAACACCTTAGATATGGATAGTATTTTAGTCCGAAGAAAAATCGGTATGGTTTTTCAAAGGGCGAATCCTTTTCCTACAATGAGCATATATGATAATGTTTTGGCAGGTTATAAGCTGAATGGTATAAAAAAAAGTAGAGATGAAAAGGATGAAATTGTTCAGGATTCTTTAGAGAAGGCTGGACTTTGGCATGAAGTTAAAGATTTTTTACACCGCAAGGGGACTCTTTTGTCGGGAGGGCAACAGCAGCGACTATGTATCGCACGTTCGTTGGCCATGAAGACAGAAATCCTTTTGCTTGATGAACCGACCTCTGCTCTTGATCCTTATGCTACAGCTAATATTGAAGAATTGATCGAAGAGTTGAAAAAAGATGTTACAATAATTATTGTGACTCATAACATGAGTCAGGCTGCCCGCGTCACAGATTATACGGCTTTTTTATATGAGGGCAAATTAATTGAGTTCGGTGAGACAGAGAAACTTTTCACTGTTCCGAAACATAAAATGACCGAGGAATATTTGGCTGGAAGATTTGGGTGATGGGTGCATGTTGAATGAAAAAATAATCCAATTAAAAAAAAGATTTGTTGAGTATGCTGATCTCTTGGAAGATGTTTTGCAAAAAGTTTATTCTGGGCTTTGTTTGCGAGAAGATCACCTTTTAAGAGAAGTTATTGATATTGATGAACCGATGGTTAATGATATGGAGATTGAGATTGATGATTTCTGTCTTGGTATTATTGCTCAGTTTCAACCTAAAGCGAAAAGCTTAAGAACCATTATGATGATTTCGAAAATCAATAATGATTTTGAAAGAATCGGGGATCAGGCTGTTAATGTTGCAGAAAGTAGTTTGTATCTGCTAAGCCATGAAAGCTTTTTGATGTTAGTTGATTTTTCTACTGTTTTGAATCAGATAATACGTATGTATGGAGACAGTGTTCAATCTTTTATTCAAGAGGATGCTGATCTTGCCCGTAAAGTTATGGAGCAAGATGAAATCGTTGATTGTTTCAATAGAGATGTTTATCATAAATTGAAAGGTGAGATGCAAGAAGATCCTAAGCTTGTGTCTCCTGCTTTACAGGTTATTCGTATCGCTAGGAACTTTGAAAGAATGGCTGATCATATAACAAATATCGCTGAAGATGTTGTTTATGTGGTTGAGGGTAAAGTCTGTAAAAGAAAAGCTTAAGCTTGTTATTCAAGAAGATGCTGAGCTTGCCCGTAAAGTTATAGAGCAAGATGAAACCCTTGATTCTTTCAATAGAGATGTTTACCCTGAATTGAAAGATGATACGCAACAAGACTCTACTCTTCTATCTCTTTCTTTTATAATTTATATTCGTATCGCTAGGGCTTTGAAAGAATATCTGACCCTATAACAAACATTGCTGAAGATCTTATTTATGTGGTTGAGGGTAATGTTTGTAAAAGAAAACCTTACTCGTGAATTTAAGAAATAAATGTATTTTTTGAGCTCACGGGTAGTAAGGCTTGATTTTGTGGGTGTCTTGAGAGGGTTTAAAGAATTTTTTACTTTACTATATGCTACCAATGATTCCCGATCTTGAAGGAATCATTGGTAGAGACTTTTTGGAATGAGATTGAAAAAGATTTTTTTGTCAAAATCACTTTAATGGTGATGTCCTGCACTCGAGTGATCGTGATGGTTATCTCCTTTGTTCGAGTCCTTATCATGACTATGTTTCTCTTCTTTATGGCTTGCAAGGTGCTTGTGATCTTTATCTTTAAAGTAAGATTTCTCAAAATCTTCAAGAAGAGATATTATTTTTTGAGTATGGCTGAGATCGACGGTCTGTTTTGATTTCATAGCTTGTATAAGAATATTGTGTAGAATGACAAGTTCTTTTTGATATTTTTGAAACTTAACGGGTTTGTCGGGTTGTACAGGTTTGACTCTCTGATGTAAAAAGTACTGAGCAACGATTTGCTGGATGTTTTTACAGTGATCTTCTTTGGTGATAGTCCATCGGATCATTTTGTGAGTATCGTTGTTATCTTTGATAAATTTCATCGCTTTCTCTATTGTTTGCACAGACTCTCGGATCGAAGAAATTCTGGCGGCGTCATTAAATATTCCGCAAGGAACCTCACAGTGAGACCAGAGCGATTGAGAATTTTGAAGGACAAGACTAGTTAACACTGAGGTTAGTATAAGATATTTTTTCATGATAAATAAAATCTCCCATTTAATAATTGGCAATATGGTTTAATGATAAAAAAAATAATTTTTTAAGAATTGAGTCATTATCACATAGATCAATTTTTTTTTCAAATGAATGAATAATAGAAAAAATTTTATTAAAATTTTATTTTTTATCTGTTAGTTAAAAGATATTAAAAAAAAGTATTTTAGGCATTTTTTAGAAGTTTGATAGATGGAAAGTTTAAAAAAGGTAACAAAACTAAAGTAGTTGCAAGATGTCGAAGAAGGATAAGTGTGATTATCTATATAAAGAATTTGTCATTTTGGAAAAAAGTATATCTCTAATATGCGGCAGTGATTTTAAAATTTTTGATTTCCTTTAGAGCCTTTAACGTTACTTTAAAATAATACACAGTTAGTAGGAATTTTTGATACACTGTTATGAATATCTGTTACTTTCTTTATGGTTTTTAGAGATTCACTTTAGATAAGTTGGATTATTATTTGAGGGTGATTTTTTACTCAATTTTTTAAGGAGAAGGTGTTTTCGAAAGATGGAAGCTATTCTAAAATATTTTATATCTAGGCCTATTTTAGCTCACGTACTTTCTTTTTTGTGCCTTGCTTGTGGTTTTCTTTCGCTTGATAAAATCCAAAAAACAGCAAACCCAGATCTTGATTTTGATATCTTGCAGGTTTCAACATATTTCCCTGGAGCATCTCCCGAAGATGTTGAACTCTTTGTTACTTCACCTTTGGAAAAAGAAATCAAGAAAGTGAGTGGAATAGAGTCTTTTACTAGTGAAAGTAGTGAATCTTTTTCAGAAATAACGATCGAGATTAACCCTAATGAGCTTGATAAAGATCAAATAAAAAATGAAATTCGCGAAAGCATCGATAGTGTTAGTGATTTGCCTAATGCGGTTGAAGATAGGCCTCGTATCCGTGATATCAAAACGAGTGAATTTTCCATGCTTTTTGTTGCTCTTATTCATAAAAATAGACACCTTCATGACCGCCTTTCTCGATTAGAAACTCAAGCTTTATTTAGAGAATTAGAAAGTCAGATCTTAAATATATCAGAAGTTTCAAAGGCGACAATGTTAGGCTATATAGAAGAGGAGATGCGAATAGAGTTAGATTTAAAAAAATTGAATGCACTTGATCTATCGGTAACAGATGTTATTGAGAAGTTAAGTAGTCATAATGTCCGTTTAGCCGCAGGAGCGATGAAAAACACCAAGAATATGAAGGAGTATGTTGTTATTCAAGGAGAGCTTTTATCGGTTGAAAGTTTGAAAAATTTACGGATAAGAAGCACTTTTGACTCTAGTGGCTATATTTTACTTCGGGATGTCGCCCATATTCAAAAAGGTTTTCAAGAAGTAGATACAAAGCTTAAGGTTAATGGTTATGAAGGGCTAGCGCTCAAAATAAGCAAAAACGCTTCCTCGGATGCCTTGAAAATGATCACTAATGTGAAAAATACTGTGAAAAATTTTGAAAAAAACTTTATTGGAGAAAAACCATATGAAATTATTCTTTATAGGGACAAGTCTATTAAAACATTAAACAAGATGAATATAATTCTTTTTAATTACGTCTTCGGTGTTCTTTTTATTGTGATAGTCATATTTATTTTTTTAGATTTTCAAACAGCCATATGGACGGGCCTGGGGCTTCCCATTGCTATTTCTATCGCCTTATTTGTTAGTTATGGGCTTGGGTACTCATTGAATAAAATGACATTGACAGGGATTTTGATCGCAATGGGTTTATTAGTTGATGATGCTATTGTTATTTCTGAAAATATTCATAGATCTAAAAAACAAGGACTCTCTTTAGCTAAAGCTTCTTTTATTGGAACATTGACGGTTTTGAAGCCTGTGATATCTAGCACGTTAACTACCATTATTGTTTTTTTACCATTGTTTATATGGCCGGGTATTATAGGGAAATTCATGGGGCATATAGCCTCTATGGTTGTTTTTGTTTTGATTGCTAGTCTTTTTGAAGCAACATTGATGCTCCCTTCCCATTTGGCACATCCTCTGCCTTTTTTTCTTATTAAAAAGAAAGATAAGACTTGGTTCAAAACTATAGAGAGCCTTTATAGATATTTTTTACTGTATATTTTGAAATTCAAAAAAGTGGTAGTTTTACTTTTTTTTGTTATTTTTTTTATAACTTTATTTATTGCTAAAAAGCATATTTCATTTGTGCTTTTTCCTAGGAAAGATGCTTCTGAAATCATGTTTTATGGAAAAGCTTCTTTTGAAATAACTCAAGAAAAAATGGCTGCTCTTTCACAAAAAATAGAGTCTTTGATATCGCCATATTTAGATAAAGGGGTTAATTCCTATGTTACCACTATTGCTCAGAATCGTTGGGGAAAAATAGGTGATAGTAGAGATCTTTTTATATCCATTGAGCTTTTGTCTAGAAAAGAACGCTCATTGAGTGCCGATGATTATATTTCTTTTTGGCAGCCAGAGGTTGAAAAGATTTCGGAGCTTAAGGTTAGCCGTTTTTATAAATCTGGGTGGGGATATGATGGGGAGCCTTCTTTGCAATTATATCTGAGTTCGAATAATGACAAAGAGCGATTAGGAGCTTTGAATGCTTTAAAAGAGGATCTTAAAGAGAGAGTAGATGTTGGAAGAGTTGAGTCAGATGAGAGTCCGAAGGTGACGAGTTGGAAAGTCGCTATTCGTCATGATGAAGCTGTTCGTTTAAAAGTTTCTCCGGAAGATATTGCTTTGGTCATTAGATCTATGTTTGAAGGTGTAATCGCAACAAGGGTTATGAATGTTAATGATGAATTAAAGTATAGAGTGACTCTTTCCGGGGAAAAAAATATTGAAAAAGATCAGATTAAAGATATGAGAGTTAGAAATAGAGACGGGCAACTTGTGAGCATGCAGCATCTTGTGACTATTGAAAAAACGTCTGTTTTAGAAAAGATTGATAGACTTAATGGACGTAGAACTGTTCAACTAGAAGCTACTATTGCTGATTCAAAAAAAACGGAGTTGACACTTTTTCGTGAATTAGAAAGGTCTATTTTGCCCAAAATAAAACAAAACTACCCATCTGTTTTGATTGAAGAGGGTGATGATTTAAAAACGGCGATAGAGATGAAGAAGGGTATTTATCAAGCTGTTTTGATAGCGGTGATGTTGATTTACATGGTTCTTGTGCTTTTCTTTAATTCTTTTTGGAAGCCTTGGATTATTTTTTTAAGTGTCCCTTTTGGGGTTTTAGGTATTATCTGGATGCTTCCTTTGCATGGGAGTACACAAATAGGGATGTTCACTTCAATAGCAGCTATTGCTCTTTTGGGGGTTCTGGTGAATGATAGTATTGTTTTGATTGATAAACTCGATCAATTCTTTATGCAGCATCTGAGTATTTCGGTTGACGATATTGTTAGTATTTGCGTTTCTAGGTTGAAAGCTATTGTTTTGACATCTTTAACAACGTGTGTTGGGCTTTTGCCGACAGCCTATGGATGGGGAGGATATGACCCGATACTTTCTGAGATAACCTTGGCTATGTTTTGGGGGATGGTAGTTGGAACCAGTGTGACATTGGTTTTGATACCATGTATATATTCATGGATTTATGAGCGATATACGAAAAAGGCACCTGACAAGAAAATCTTAAAAAATATTTGAGGCTCTAGACTATTCAAAAGTGATTTTTGGACTTTTACTGAGTTCTTTTAAAAAAATTGTATTTTTTCTTTAGAAGTAGCTATGTTAAAATCTCCTTTCAATTAGGATTTTTCTTCATTTTATGAAAGAGGAGATTTTTTCCACTTCGCTCTATATTTCTTTGGAAAAGCCTTTATGAGAGTTTGTTTCCTTGGAAAAAGCTGATACTCTTTTAGGATAGTCGGTTTTTTCAAATGATAAAGCTTTAGCCAAAGAAATGTTAAAAATCTATAATGTTTTTGAAGTATGTTTAATGAGGTTTATATGGTTAAAAATATTTCTATCTATGTTATGAGGCACGGTGAGGCAGACTACTCTTCTAAAGAAGGAGAGAGGGTTCTTACACAGGAAGGTGAAGAAAGAATATGTCGTTGGGGACGCTTTTGTGATGTGAATAAAGTTGATTGTCAATCCATTTGGCACAGCCCTTTGAAAAGAGCGGTACAGACCGCATCTTTGATGAAAGACTCTCTTGGTGTTTCAAGTGATCAGTTAGAGGTGAAGGACTTTTTGTCTCCCGATGGAGATCTTGATTTAATCCTGAGAGAACTAGAAGTTTTGGATACGAGCACTTTGTTGGTTTCTCATCTTCCCTTGGTAGATATTTTAGTTGCACGATTACTTTTTGGGAGAGAAAGGGAAGCTTTTCATTATAGAGTTGGTGCTGTGATTGCCTTAGAGAGAATGTACGAGCGTTGGTATCTGAACTGGATGTTACATCCAGAAATGTTAATATAAGATCGTTGCGAAGTTTTCTGTATGCTTCGAGCGTTATGTTAAAGACCCTTTCAGGCTTTTAGAATATCAAAAAAGCTTGTGAAGTTTTTGACATTTTTTTTGTTGATTGGAAGAGTTTTTCCTGAAAAGGTAAGGCTTTTCTGTAAAGATTTGGGTATAAATGGGAGGTGTTTTTACGTGAAAAAACTTGTATTGGTTCGTCATGGAGAAAGTTTGTGGAATCAAGAAAATAAGTTCACCGGATGGTACGATGTTGATCTATCTGAAAAAGGGAAGCAAGAAGCCAAAGAAGCTGGAGACTTTTTAAAAAAAGAGGGCTTTCAGTTTGATATTGCTCATACGTCTCTTTTAAAAAGAGCGATCAAGACTCTTTGGAGTATTTTGGATGAAATGGATCAGCAGTGGGTTCCTGTCTCTAGGACTTGGCGATTAAATGAGCGTCACTATGGGGCTTTGCAGGGATTGAATAAATCAGAAACTTCTGCGAAATATGGGGAAGAACAAGTTTTGCAATGGAGACGTAGTTATGATGTTCCTCCTTTGAACTTGGATGAATCAAGTGAACATCATCCAAGAAAAGATCGTCGCTACAGTGATTTGAAAGACTCGGAAATCCCTTTATCTGAGTGTTTAAAAGATACTGTTGAAAGGATTATTCCTTACTGGGAAAATGAAATAAAACCACAAGTAGCTTCTGGGAAAAATGTTATTGTGGCTGCTCATGGTAATAGTCTTAGAGCTTTGATTAAACATCTTGAGGACGTTTCAAAAGAGGATATTCTTTCTTTGAATATACCTACGGCTATGCCTTTAGTCTATGAGTTGGATGATGAGACTCTTCAACCTTTAAAAAAATACTACTTGGGAGACCCTGTGAAAGTTAAAGCTGCGATAGATGCGGTTTCAAATCAAGCTAAGTCAAAAGGCTAAGTAGAAACTTTCTTAAAGGTTTTTCTAAAAATGAGATTGTTGCGATATTGCTAAGTAAATATTTATAAGAATATCAGTGATTTTGCAACAATCTTTGTCTTAATATTTAATAGAGCATCCGTAAGCTTTTGTTTTTTTGATGGGAGATGGTCTGCCTTTTTCTGTAGCTGTTAGGACAACGCGTATGAAATTCGTTGCTTCATGCGGATCTTTTCCTCCCCATACACTGGGGTTATCATCAACGGCACCTTGATATATTAAGCGGCCCTTTTTGTTTATAATAAAAATATGAGGTGTTGTTTTTGCCCCATAGAGGTGCCCAATTTTTCCGTTAGTGTCTAGTAGGTATGCGCTTGGGATAGCTTCTTCCTTTTCTATCCGTTTAAGTAAAGCATTGGATTCAAAGTGGCCTTGTTTGGTAGGAGCAGAGGAGTTGATGCTGAACCAGATCACTCCTTTTTTTCTGAAAAGACCTTGAAGATGTTGCATGTGACCACTTTTGTAATGTTTTTTCACAAAAGGGCAGTCATAGTTAACCCATTCTAAGACAACTGTTTGTCCAAGGTAGTCAGAGAGGTGATATTCTTTTCCATGAGGGTCTTTTAGGCTAAAATCATGAGCTTTATCTCCGGTATTAATACTTGACCAAAGGTTTGAGTGTAATGAAAAAATCAATAAAAAAATAGCTAATAAGAGTTGGAATGATTTTTTTGAAGAAGGTTTTATGATCTTAAAAGCCTCTAAAGGTTTTAAAAGAGTAGGGTTGAAGGGTAAAAGTGTTGCGGTTATTTTAAATTTTTCAAAGGTTTTCATGAAGATTAAAATTCCTTTCGATAAAAAACGGTATGTGTGGAAAAGTTTTATACATTTTCCATTATTAATTATATACACATTTTGGAAGATTTTTGTCAATCTGAGTTCTCTTACCGAAGAGTCCTGAGGTATTAGTGAATTTAAATTTTTTATTTTAAATCTTTGGTTTCTGTGAAAATATAAAAAAATATAGATTTTTTTTACACATTCATATATAATCAGCGGTAATATGAAAAGAATATTTTTTGTCTTACAGATTATTATACTGAATATTTTGCAAATCTCGCACTTGAATAGTTTGGCTTTGACCTCCTCTATAAGTCATGCTTTCACTGAGAACCGTGAACTTAATGAAGATCCTCCTTCTTACTGTGGTTCAGAATCCCATATTTATCAGAATATTGAAGAAATAACAGCGCAACCTCCTTACTTACCGACTGATTACTTACCGAACTTACCGACAAATCCTTCTGACGAAATTTATCTAAAACCCAGAATGTTTGGATCGTTTAAAGACCCAGAAGATCAAAACCCCGAGACAGGTAATTTGCGGAATCAGCAGCCTCATTATGCAGAAGTACAGAAAATACGATTACCTATTAAATCCAGTCCTGTTGTTAAGAAAAAACAAAACTTTTTGCAGGTGCATGCTGTTCCTGTGATATGGATTTCCTCTGTGACTGCGGCAGTTATTTTTCTTGGTTTTGGATTAAAATTAGCATTGCTCCCGACTTTTTTTAATCACTTGGTGACCTATGTTTCTCCTTACTCTGTGCTTGCGATTTCCGCTTGTTTATTTTTGTTTTCTTTGCTTATTGGTCAGATTCTCCATCAGAATGTTAAGGATAAAGAAAATACGGGTTTTCAAAGAGTCAAAAGGCTTTTGCCGTTGATTATTGTAGGGGTTCTTCTTTTTCTTTCTATTGGTGCTATTATTGTGAGTGTATTTTTTGAAGGACACATCCTTATTTCTACAGCCACCTATGTCTTTTGTGGTGTGGCCGCATGTTTTTCTGTTTTACTAGAGATTTTATTTGCAAGGATAGAGAGTAAAGATAAAGTGGATAAGAAAGTTAGATTTATTCATTCGAAATTAACTCATTTTGCAAATTTTAAAGTGTCTCTTTTTGTTATTATTCCGACACTTTTGATTTTGTTTTCTTTATGGGGCTACTTCTCTATATTTGCGGATTTACCTAATCAAGACTTGGTGAAAATTATTTTTATTCTGTCTAGCGTGGGACTCTTTTTGTCTTTTTTTGTATTTGAAAACTGTTATTTCGTTTATTATAAGAATAAAAAATTCTTTGGGAAGAAAGATTTTCACAAAACAGTTCTTTACTTTATCTTGAGTATCTTTTTTACTTGTGCAGCGTTAGCCTCTGCTTTTGTTTTTATCTTTTTACATGAAAATATTTATCTTGAAGTTTGTGCGCCGATCTCTTTGGGGGTTTCATTGGCTCTTGTTGTTTTTATTCAGAAATTGTTTTGGGGACATGTTTTTAAACGTGAAAAGGCAGTTATTTTAAAAACTACCCAAATAAAAGATTTGCGCTCTTCTTCTACTAAAAATTTAAATATCTATCATCCCGGAACTATTGGTAATAATTATCATGATTCATTGAATACATTTGAATCGGACGACAGGAGCGATACTACATACGCTCAAATTAGTTTTGATTCTAAAGAATCGCTAACAAAAACAGATGCATGATTGAGGCTTTATTTTTATAGTGAACATATTTTAATATTGAGAATTTTTTGATTTTATGAGACGTACATATTTGTTGACATCGGAGTCTGTGGGGCAAGGTCACCCTGATAAAATGGCAGACCAAATCTCTGATCAAGTTTTAGATGCTCTTTTGGAAAAAGACATAGATGCTCGAGTGGCTTGTGAGACCCTTTTGACCAAAGGAGTTGTTGTTGTTGCGGGAGAAATAAGTACCAAAGCAACTGTTGATATACAAACCCTTGTCCGTGAAAAGATACGAGATATAGGTTTTGATCACTCTGATAAGGGCTTTGACTATAAAACTTGTGCCGTGCTTATCGCCATAGACGAGCAGTCTCCTGATATAGCTCAGGGAGTTAATGTTGGAGAAGGTCTTCATAAGGGTCAGGGTGCTGGAGATCAGGGTTTGATGTACGGTTATGCCTGCGATGAAACAGATTCCTATATGCCTTTGCCTATTTCTTTGTCTCATGCCTTAGTTAAGGAGCTTGCAGACCTAAGGCATTCTAATGTTTTGGACTATCTTTGGCCCGATTGTAAATCTCAAGTCACTGTTGAATATGATGAGGATGGCATCCCTTTGAGGATAGATGCTGTTGTTTTGTCGACACAACATCACCCAGATGTAGATCATTTGCAAATTGAATCAGATATGCAAAAACTTCTGATCGAAAAAACATTGCCAAAAAGTTTGGTAGATAAAGAGACGAAAATTTATGTGAATCCTACGGGGCGTTTTGTCGTCGGGGGGCCTTTGGGCGACTGTGGCTTGACAGGGCGTAAAATCATGGTTGATACCTATGGAGGAATAGGTCGACATGGTGGAGGAGCTTTTTCTGGTAAGGATCCTTCTAAAGTTGATCGTAGTGCTGCGTATGCTGCGCGTTATGTAGCCAAAAATATTGTCGCAGCTGGTTTGGCGAAACGTTGTGAAATCCAAGTGGCTTATGCTATAGGCGTGGAAGAGCCTGTGTCACTTCATGTGAATACTTTTGGCACCAGTGTTATCGAAGAATCGAAAATTGAGACAATCATTAGAAAAGAATTTGACTTGCGTCCTAAAAGTATAATAGAGTCACTTGACCTTAAACGTCCTATTTATGGCGAAACAGCTCTTTATGGACACTTTGGACGTCTAGATGTTGATTTTTCTTGGGAAAAATTGGACAAAGTGGAAGTTTTGAGAAGGGCAAAATCTTAAGGTTTAGATAGATAAGCTTATAAAATCTAAATATAGAGGATTGTCAGGTCTGCATCTGTTGCAGATTTAGTTTTTTTTTGATGGGGAAGATACTAGGTGAGGTTTGTTGCTTTATTTTTGGTTCAAATCATCTTTTTAAGCTTCTTAAATGTTTCTCCTTTGAAAAGTTTAGCTCTTTCTTCTTCTTTGCCTTTGGATGGGCAAAATTTTTTAAGAAATAATAGTACTGAAAATGTATTAAAAAATCAAGAGCAGCTTTCTATCAATCTTTCAGAGTCTATTTCTGAAAAACGCGTCTCTTTCTCGTCCTTTTTAAAAAAGGTTACTTTGCTTTTTTTTACTTTATTTTTTATGCTTTCTTTTGCTGTGGCAGGAGCTCTTCTTGTTTTTTTTCCCAGTATATGGGCTTTTTTCCCAAATTACTTGCCTATTCCTTTTTGTGTAGCTATTGCACTTTCCTTTTCTTTCTTCTTTTTATTCTTAACTCAATATGTGCTTTATAGGTATGAAGTTAATGATTTGAAACGAGAGGATTCTAATCACCCGATCCCTCTTTTTATTTCTATGGGTCTAATTTTTTTATGTCCTGTTATTTTTCATCTAATGTCTCAATTTTATGCGAACTATTTAATATTGACATGGCTTGAAATATTTTTGGGCTTCTTGGTTTGTTTCCTTTTTTATTTACAAAGAAGACTTTACTGTCTTAGAAAAAATTTAAAAAACTCGGAAAAGACAGAAGTTAAAACAACTCGTTTGAGTAAAATAATAAAATTTAAAATAATATTAATGTCAGGAGGTTTATTTGTTCTTTTGTTTGGTTTTTTCTCGAGTACCGCCTATTTTATTTTTGCATCTTCAAAAGTTTTTTTAGAAGTGCACCATTTATTTATCATTCTTTCCGCTGTAGGAACTTTTTTAGTTGCCTGTATTTTTATTTTTGACACTCTTTTTCTTTTGTGGAAAAGAAAGAAACCGACACAAAAAGAGAAAAAGTATCGAGCAATGACTTTATGTTATATTTTGAGTTTTTTATTTGTTGTAGCTTCAGTTTTTTTAACAGTTATTTGGATTGTTTTTTTTGACAATATTTATGTTAAAAGATTTTGTCCGATAACGATTTCTTTTTTAGTTTTTGCGATTTTTTTCTTAAGGTGTATCACTTGGAACATGTTTTATAAAAAAAATGAGACACAGAAGATTTCTTGTGACAGTTATGACCACTCTGATGAAGAAGCTCGTGAGGAGGAATGTGACGAAGATGAGCAGGGCTCTCATACGAGTATTAATAGTCTTTTTATAGAAGAAGATAGTAGGAGCCTTAGAGATATGCTGCTTTTTTCTGTGAGTATTAATGATATTTTAAAAGGAGCAAGTACAAGTAAAAGAGTAGGGGAACTTTCAAGAATCTCAGATTCACAATCTAACATGTCTTTGCGTTTAGCCCCGGTAAAGTTAACGTCGTTAAATAAGAATAATCAAGAACATTTATGTTCAACATGTTTTATAAATATTTCAGAAAATAAAAAAAGGATTGTTGAAGATGATTCCGGATCGTTAATCTCTACATATGATAACAACCCTTTTTTTGAAAATAGTCGAACTGGTATTGACTCTTCAAACCCTTTTGGAGAATCCCCAGGTGTCGTTGAAAGTTCAAATGCTATAAATCCTTTTGATGGTTCTTTACTCAAGCCCTTATCAGGAGATTTAAGCTTAAATTTGGATTTATTAATGCATGAATACAAGGGGGCTTATCAAAGAGTTAAGGCTTCTAAACTAAACCCTAAAAAGTTCACAAAACAATTCTATATGAGAAAGCTTAGATGGATTAAAGAAGAAACCTATTTGAAAGAAGTTGTAGACCTTTTTAAACGAGTGGTTTATTTAAATGAAAAGCAATCTACAATGGAAGATCTAGTTCCTTTTTTAGAGAGAAAATTGACGCCCTTAAAGAAAAAGATAGATGAATTGAAGTGCACTTTTAATTTAGAGCAATGTGCTTTGGGAACTATTTTTTTTGCTCATCTTATTCTTTGTCAGAGATTTGTAACTGATAAGTATTTTACCAATCAATCTTTATATATATTAAGCTTATGTTGTTTATTGAAAATGATTTATAAAAAAAACTGGGAAAAGCTTTTTCCTTTTTTACAAGAGATTCTGAAGAAATTTTTTGATAAGGACTGGAATGAAGCTTTTGAATATTTAGTTCATGATGAAAATTTGAGAAAAAATATAAGAAAAATTAATAAACAGGAGAAGTTAGTTAGAAAAATCAATAAGCTACGTTTAAAGCATGGGTTAAGCGCTTAAAAAATATTTCTAATTGTATTTTTTAAATGTTTAAAAAATATCTAGTTTTATAATAAAATTTTTAAAACTCTTTCTTGACATCTTTTTCTCTGTTGAGGATAATAAGTTATGTGCTTTTTCTAGAAATATCAGCCGTGTTCAAAAAGCTTCAACTAGGTTTGCTAACAATCTTCTAAACTCTGTTCAATTCTGAAGATAAGGGAAGAATATAATGATAAGGCAAAGGCTTTTAAAAGATCAGGTTTTGTCCGATAGGGAACGTAAGAATATCGCTATTCTAGAGTTGATAGGCAAAAGTGGCCCTATGACAAAGACAGATATCTCAAAAATAACGGAACTTAATGTTGTTACGGTTTCAAACTATATAAACAATTATATACAGGCGGATTTGGTCAAAGAGATTGGGTTTGATGTTTCCTCTGGAGGGAGAAAGCCCACACTTGTTGATTTAAATTATGAGTCCGGCTATGTTGTTGGGGTTGGTTTGGATCATAAATTTGATAAAATTGTATGCGTTTTACTCAATTATGCTTCTCATTTGGTGAAGAAAAAAATCGTTCCCTGTGATCCCAAGGATCGTTCGGAAGGTTTAATTGAAAAAATAGCTGATGTTGTTGATCAATTGATTTCAGAGTCAGGTGTTAATCTTTCAAAGATCAAAGGGATAGGTCTTTCTTTGCCTGGAACTTTGGATGAAAGAGGTGAAACTGTAAAATGGCCAAGCTCGGTTGGTAAAATGGATATCATGATTTACTTGCCTGTTCGTGCTGTTTTTGAGAAACGTTTCCGCATACCTGTTTTTATTGAAAGGAATGATGTTTCAGCTGTTGCTGGGGAAAGATGGATGAACTTGAGTTCAGATGTTCAAAATGTTCTTTTCATGTACTCAGGAATGGGTTGTGGTTATATCACATGTGGTCAATTGTTTCGCGGTCCGGCTGGCACAGCAGGCCTTTTGGGTGTGAAGAAGCTGGAGGAAGAAAACTTTACAGATTTATGTAAAGATGATTTTGACTTAGGTATATCCAAAAAAATAGAGGAATATATTCAGTCTGGCCAAGAAGTTAAAATCGCAGATAAAGAGAATGTTACGTTGGAAAGTATTATTCAAGCTGCTGCCGATGGGGATCGTGTTTGTTTAGAAGTGATCCAAGATGCAGGGGAACGTTTGGGACGTAAGGTAGCCTTTTTGGTGAACTTTCTTAACCCAGAGGTAGTTCTTATCGGTGGTGGTATTGAAGAGGGATGTCCTCTTTTTTTAGATTCAGTTCGTAAGTCTATAAAAAAGTACTCGGTTGATGAAGCAACGAATATTCTTAAAGTGATGCCTTCAACATTGAAAGAAAACCTTTTCGCTATGGGGGGAGCAAGTATTGTTATCCAAGAACTTTTTGCTCAAGTTTGAAATGTGTCTGTCTCTTTCTCTTCGTGTGAAACAATTATCCCTTTTGTTTTTTATAGAGAGGATCGATTGATAAGATAAAATGCTAAATACTTATAAAAATATTCATTTTGTTGGCATCGGTGGGATAGGTATGAGTGGTTTAGCTGCGATTCTTCTTCAGAGAGGCTATTGTGTCACAGGTTCAGATCTTCTTCTAACACATATCACTGATCGCTTAGAAAGTCTTGGAGCAAAAGTTTTCCAGGGCCATACGCATGCTCATGTTGATAGAAATATCGACCTTTTGGTTTATTCTACGGCGATATCATTTGAAAACCCAGAGTATCTAGAAGCAAAAAAAAGAGGCATTTCTGTTTTAAGCAGAGGAGAGCTTTTAGCTCAGCTAGCGCGCTTAAAATCTTCACTTGTCGCTGTTTCGGGTTCACATGGCAAGACCACAACAACGGCTATGATGGCAGATATTTTATCTTTTTCTAACAAGGAGCCGGCTGTTCTTGTTGGGGGAGTTATGCGTCGTCATGGGACTTGCTCTTATTGGGGTGATGGTGGTATTTTTCTTGCTGAAGCCGATGAACATGATGGTTCTTTTTTAAATATGATGCCAACCATTGCTATTTTGACAAATATAGACTTTGAGCATATGAAAAACTATGGGAACATAGATGCTTTGAAGTTAGCTTTTCTTAATTTTTTAAAAAAAATACCGTTCTATGGTTTTAGTGTTATTTGTATGGATTGCGATCAATTGAAAAGCCTGAAACCTTTTTTAAGCAAAAATCACTTGACCTATGGCTTAGATGAAGAAAGTGACCTTTATGCTAAAAATATCTCTTATTCCGAATCTTTAGATAATTCTTGGACATCTTTTAAAGTTTATAATACAAAAAAGACGCTGGGAAAAGAAGGTGAGTGGGGAGAAGTGACATTAAAAACCTTGGGGAGACATAATGTGCTCAATGCGCTTGCGACAATAACAGCAGGTGTTGCATTGGGGTTAAGCTTTGAATCCTGTGCGAAAGCATTGTCTACTTTTGATGGAGTTGATCTTCGGATGGATATTTTCACAAGGAATGATGGAGGATATTTGATACAAGATTATGCTCATCACCCGACAGAAATGAAAGCTGTTTTAAACAGTGTTCTTCCCCCCAAAAAAGGTAAGCGTGTTTTGCTTTTTCAACCACATCTTTACAGTCGAACAAAACTTTTACAAAGTGAATTTGTTCAAGAAATGATGCCTGTGGAGCATGTTATTTTGTTACCGGTTTATGCTGCACGGGAAACGCCTATGGAGGGTGTAGAAACAGAAGCTTTGTTCCAATCGATGAAAGCTTTAGGGCACAAAAATGTTCTTTTTTTTAAGGATGAATGTTCTATTTTTATCCATTTATATTCGATCCTCGAAAAAGAAGATATTCTTTTTGTATTGGGAGCAGGTAATGTTCATGATATGGCTAGAAAACTTAGAGAGAAAAAAGAGACTTTTCAGAATGTCTCAGACTCTTTGATGCCTTTATGATATATCTATGAAATATCTTGTAGACTTTATTGAGTTTCTTCATCGGGCAAATATTCAGAGCCTCTTCTGGGTACAGATTTTTTTATTAAAAAAGTTTTTTAAACGAGTCCGAAGTGAGAATTTATTGTGCGATGGTTTAAATCTATCTCATTAGGTGAGTGGGGCGAAAGATATGCCGCTAAAGCCCTAAAAAAAAAGGGTTACCGGATTTTATCTCGTAATTTTCGGACATCTGCAGGAGAAATTGATCTTATTGCCTCTTTTAGGCGAGAGTTAGTTTTTGTGGAAGTTAAGACACGTCGATCTTTAGAGTGGGGAGAGCCTTTTGAAGCGGTTAATCTTTCTAAACAAAAGCAAATTTTAAAAATATCTTTACAGTACATACAATTAAAAAAACCTAATTACACAGATATTAGATTCGATATTATATCTATCTTCTCTGAACCAGATAAAGAGCCTAGAATTAACCATATCGAAAATGCTTTTGATGCCTCGTGTAGTGCTCATTTCTTTTAAATATCTACTTAGCTGAACCTTAGGCCTCTTCTTGTATCTTCCCAAAACTGAATACGGTTTTTGTGAATTATTCACGCCTTTGTTTTCGTTCTTCTGATCAAGTAGATAGAAGTTTAAAGAAGGGTTGTGATGGATTTGTGGGGTAAAATTTTTTTATAATGAATTTTTTGTAAAAATCATTTCGATAAATCCTAGTAGTTATAGGGTGATAGTCTCAATGTTTGATATCATTAAAGAGCTTTACGTGGTATAATTAAAAACTTAACGTGATATTGTCCAAAGTATTTCCAAAAAATGTGTGAGATATTTTGCGAGGTTCTCATATTCAATAGTTCAGGGTTTTCATATGCTTGAGGTGATTTTATGAAGATAGGTCTTAATTTTTTAGCCTTAAAGCCATTCATTATGAATCTTGAGCGTTATTGTTATTTTATTTTAGAAGGGCTTTCTAGAATAGATCAAAAAAATGAATATATCGTCTTTATCCCCAAAGCAGATACATATATAACTTCTTTGAAAAGAGACAATATTTCTTATGTTTCTTGTCCTGTTGACTATAAAAAAAGCTGGCAATTCATTGTTTATGAACAAAAAAAGTTGCCAAAAATGTTAAAAGAACAGGAAATAGATGTTCTTTTTTCACCAGCGAATACATCTCCTTTTAAAAAAAAGTGTCGCCAAGTTACTGCTATTTTTGATTTATATCCTTTTCATCAAAACAGGATGCCTTTTGACTCTCAAAGGATTTATAGCAAAAGAAAGCTATTAGATCTTGCAAAAAAGATAGACTGTACGGTTACTTTTTCTGAAGGCTTAAAAAAAGATATTGTAAAATTTTTAAATATTTCTTCGGACAAAGTTCACGTGGCTCCTTTGGGCAAATCTCCTCTTTTTGAGTTTAAGAAATATCTTAAAGACACGACTTTGATTAATGCCATACGGAAAGAATATAATATAAAAAAACCATACATTATATTACATAATAATATGGACACGATTAGTAATGTTAAAGTTGTTATATCTGCGGTTGCACGAATAAAGAAAGATCATCAAGACTTACCTTTTCAGGTTGTTTGTGTTGGCAATTGGATTCGACCTTGGAATTCAAACAAAATGCTTTCTTATTTGATAAAAAAGTTAAAATGTGAACAAGATTTTGTTTTTATTTCGGGAGTGGTTGATAGGATTATTGCGGAGCTTTTATACCATGCTTCTCTTTCTATTAATCCTCATTTATATGACCATTTTTCTTGGACAGCTTTTGAGCCGATGTATTTTGACACACCAGTTATCGCATCTGATATTCCGTACTTTAGAGAAGTAGCTTCGGATGCCTGTTTGTATGTTGATCCCAAGTCTGTTGAAGATATGGCAAAAGTGGTTTGGGAACTCTGGAATAATGAGATCCTGAGGACGAAGATACTCCGTAAAGGGCAAAGGCTTCTCAACTTTTTGAATGGAGAAGAGTCTTTAAAAGTTATTCATCAAAGTATTGTTGGAGGTTGATTTTTGAAACTAGAAGAACTTGTTACATTTTTGGATAAAGAGCTAGATCTTCACTCTTTTAAACGTGCAGATATTTCTTTGAATGGTTTACAAGTGGGTGATTTGGATCAAGATATTCAAAAGGTTGCTTGTTCTGTGGATGCTAGCTTGGAAGTTTTTCAAAAATCTGTAGAGATAGGGGCCCAAATGCTTTTTGTTCACCATGGCCTTTTTTGGGGTAAATGTATTGCTCTTAGAGGTATACACTACGAACGCTTCCGATGTTTGATAAATAACTCTTTGGCTTTATATGCGGCACATTTGCCTTTAGATGCACACCCTCTTTGGGGGAATAATAAAGGTTTAGCTGATAAGCTTGGCTTAGAGAGTATGAAACCTTTTGGGCAATATAACGATAAAATGATAGGCTTTAGTGGGAAATTTTCTGAACCTTTAGAGATGAAGACTATTATACAAAAGTTAGCTTTAGAAGAGAAAAATATAACTATTTGGGACTTTCATTCACGTCCGATAAGCTCTGTGGCTATCATTTCTGGGGATGCACCTCGAGAGGTTTTGCAAGCTATTGATGAAGAAATGGATCTTTATATCACGGGAGAATCTTCTCATGCTCTTTATCATGAGTGCAAAGAGGCCGGAATGAATGTTATTTTTGCCGGACATTATGAAACAGAAACATATGGGCCTAGATTAGTGGGTGAAATGCTATCTGAAAAATTCGACTTAGATGTCACGTTTTTAGATGTTCCTACGGGTCTGTGAAACATTTTATAAGTTATAAAAGTTTATCAAAATCTTTTCAATAAGATGAGACTTAAATGTCGGGCAAAATTTTTTATTATATGAGCTTTACTGAAAGAATAAACGGTTATGAAAACTCTTTCAATAAAGCATAAAGTTTTTTAGCGCAAAAGATATTGAGTTATTTCTTAATTCAAACCTAAAAGCTAAAACTTAAATTACAATATTCACAAGCTTTCCTTTAACAATGATCACGCGACGGATAGGCTTGTCATTAATATAGGATATGATCCGAGAATCTTGTAAGGCAAACTCTTCAAGCTCTTTATCACTTAAACCTGCAGGAACCATTATTTTGGATTTCAACTTTCCGTTAACTTGAATAACGAGTTCAATTTCGTCATCGATGGTTAAGTCTTTTGAAAAAGTTGGCCAAGAAGATTTAAACACACTCTCATTGTAACCCCACGATTGCCATAACTCTTCTGATAAATGAGGGACTATAGGAGCAAGAAGCTTGATCAAAGAGAGCATGGCTTCGGTAAATATTGGTCCTCTTAGTTTATTATCCTTTTGATCATAAAGGTATAGGTCATTTACAAGTTCCATGCAGGCACTTATCGCAGTATTGAAACTCATTTTGGGATCCATACTTTGGGAAACTTTTTGGATAGTTTGATGAACTTTTTTGCGTATCTTTTTATCGGTAGATGTTAGTGAGATGTCTTCAAAAATATCATCCAAAGCATTCCTATGAGTTTTTAATATTTTCTGTATAAGTGGTTCTTCATCTTTAGCTAAGGTCCATACACGTTTTAAAAAGCGATGAGCTCCTAAAATACCGTCATCATTCCACTCGACGTCTCTTTCTGGAGGGCCCATGAATAAAATATAAAGACGTTGCGTATCTGCACCATATTTTTGGATGAGTAGGTTAGGGTTAACCACGTTGCCTTTGGATTTCGACATTTTAGCACCATCTTTAACGATCATACCTTGAGTGAAAAGGTGATTAAAAGGTTCTTGAAAATCGATTAATCCTATATCATAAATAACTTTTGTTATAAATCGTGCATAAAGCAAATGTAAAATCGCATGCTCGATCCCTCCAACATATTTATCGACAGGCAACCATTTGTTCACAAGTTCACTATCGAAAATTTTTTCGTCATTCGAAGGTGATAAATAACGCAAGAAATACCAACTGGAGTCCACAAAAGTGTCCATGGTGTCTATTTCACGTTTAGCAGGTTTTTGACACTGGGGACAGGATGTATGGAGAAAACTTTCCACTTTGGCTAAGGGAGACTCACCTTTGCCTTTGAAAGCAACTGTTTCCGGTAGACGAACAGGAAGGTCTTCTTCTGGAACGGGCACATACCCACAACTATCACATTTGATCATAGGGATTGGAGCGCCCCAATAACGTTGTCTTGAAATGAGCCAATCGCGTAAGCGATAGTTTATTTGAGTAGAACCTTTGCCTAAAGAGATCAACTTTTTGGTTATTTGTTTTGAAGCTTTTTTATTAGGCAGACCATCGCAGTCTTCTGAGTTAACCATGACACCTTCTTCGATGTAAGCTTCGTCTAGAGTTGTAGATGATAAAGAGGTATTTGGGGGTTGAATAACAACTTTGATAGGTAAATCATAGGCACTTGCGAAAGCAAAGTCTCGCGTATCATGTGCAGGAACAGCCATAACTGCACCTGTACCATAGTCCATTAGGACATAATTGGCGATCCATAAAGGGATTTTCTCTGATGTTAAGGGATGAATAACATAGCGTCCTGTGAAAATACCTTTTTTCGGTAAATCACCTGAAGATCTTTTTTCTGGATCTTCTTTTTGAACGTCTTTTAAAAAATCCATCACTTCGGAATGGGTACTTTCTTTTTCCGTTAAAGAGTTTATCCAAGGGTGCTCTGGTGACAAAACAAGATATGTCACACCATATAAGGTGTCGGGACGCGTTGTGAATACGGATAGGGACTTTTCTGAGTCATCGATTTTAAAATCTATACATGTCCCCTTACTACGACCAATCCAGTTGACTTGCATTGTTTTAACGCGTTCAGGCCAATGTTCTAAATGATCCAAATCATTGATGAGACGGTCTGCGTAATCTGTTATTTTAAAAAACCACTGATCCAAATTCTTGAGCTCTACATCGGAGTCACATCTTTCACATTTTTTATCGACAACTTGTTCGTTGGCTAAAACTGTTGCACAGGAGATACACCAGTTGACTTCAGCTTTTTTTTTGAAAGCCAAACCTTTTTTATACATCTGTATAAAAAGCCACTGTGTCCATTTGTAATAAGATGGATCGCAAGAGACAACTTCTCTGTCCCAGTCATAACCGACACCCCATGAAAGAAGTTGATCTTTCATATGTTTGATATTTTGTTGAGTATAGGTCATGGGGTGGATATTATTTTTGATAGCTGCGTTTTCAGCCGGCAATCCAAAAGCATCGAATCCCATGGGGCTTAAAACATCAAAACCTTTCATCATTTTATAGCGAACTAAAACATCTCCCATGATATAGTTACGGCCGTGCCCAACATGTAGGGCTGCCGAGGGATAAGGGAACATCATAAGGCAATAATAGGGATTTTCTCCATTCGGGTTGACTTGAAAAAGCTTTTCTTTTTGCCATTGTTTTTGCCATTTTGACTCGATAGATCCAAAGGGATATTCTTGATTACTCATATTTGTAAAACTCCTTCCAACGAAGCATAGGGGGGTGTGTGGCAATAGTTCGATAAGTGAATATTTTAACAAATAGAAAGAAATTTTTCACGCTCTAATCATAAGGGATTTTAGAGTCTTTTCAGGTGAAAGTTTTTTTACAATGAGATTTTTTAAAAGAAGGACAAGAAAGCTTATCTGATACTTTGCAGAGTTCTTAGAATATCACCTTCATTTATGAAAGCTTTTAGGCAGAAAGGTTGAGTATGATTTTTTAGGATCATTTTCGTCCTCTAACTTTATCATTTCAAGCCGAGAAGACCTCTTCCTTTAGGTTGAGGATGAGAGGCTTTTTCACAGATATTAAAAATGTGGAGAGCTTTGGTTTTTAATATATTTTTTAATTTTCCATAGAGCCTATGTTAAAGTGTGTGAATGAAAAAAGTTAAGAGTTTTAAATTTAAATTAAAATTAAAAAGTAAAGAACAAGAAATTACTTTGAAGAAAAATCTTGGTTGTAATCGTTTTGTTTGGAACAAAGCTCTTGCTATTCAAAAGGAAAGACTGGAGAACAAGCAAAAGCTTTTGAGCTGGTACGAACTTGACTGGTGGAAAAATAATTTTTGGAAGAAAAGCGAAGAATATGATTTCTTAAAAGAGGTTTCGTCGCAACCACTTAATCAAACGTTGAAAATGTTAGATAGAGCTATTTGGGATTGTTTGACGAAAAAAGTCAAAGGACGGGGATTCCCTAGATTCAAACATAAAAAATCAGACTCAGGATTTAGATACCCTGTAGGTGTCAAAATAAAAAACAAACAAGTATTTCTTCCTAAAATAGGCTGGGTGCATTTTTTCAAGAGCCAAGAAGTAATAGGTACTCCCAAAAATGCCACTGTGACTTATTATGCAGGTGATTGGTTCGTTTCTATTCAGACGGAGATTGAG
>MDLB01000095.1 GCA_001730085.1 PVC group bacterium (ex Bugula neritina AB1) | reverse complement strand
CTCAATCTCCGTCTGAATAGAAACGAACCAATCACCTGCATAATAAGTCACAGTGGCATTTTTGGGAGTACCTATTACTTCTTGGCTCTTGAAAAAATGCACCCAGCCTATTTTAGGAAGAAATACTTGTTTGTTTTTTATTTTGACACCTACAGGGTATCTAAATCCTGAGTCTGATTTTTTATGTTTGAATCTAGGGAATCCCCGTCCTTTGACTTTTTTCGTCAAACAATCCCAAATAGCTCTATCTAACATTTTCAACGTTTGATTAAGTGGTTGCGACGAAACCTCTTTTAAGAAATCATATTCTTCGCTTTTCTTCCAAAAATTATTTTTCCACCAGTCAAGTTCGTACCAGCTCAAAAGCTTTTGCTTGTTCTCCAGTCTTTCCTTTTGAATAGCAAGAGCTTTGTTCCAAACAAAACGATTACAACCAAGATTTTTCTTCAAAGTAATTTCTTGTTCTTTACTTTTTAATTTTAATTTAAATTTAAAACTCTTAACTTTTTTCATTCACACACTTTAACATAGGCTCTATGGAAAATTAAAAAATATATTAAAAACCAAAGCTCTCCACATTTTTAATATCTGTGAAAAAGCCTCTCATCCTCAACCTAAAGGAAGAGGTCTTCTCGGCTTGAAATGATAAAAAAAATAACCAAAAAATACTGAAAAAATATCAAAAAAATTAGCAATAGAACAAAAATTTTTGTGTAGAAAATCAAAAAACGCAATCAATCGAAAGAAACAAAAATATAAAGTTGCCAATATTTATGAAAAAATAAAAAACACTAGAAAAGATATTCATCACAAACTAACGTATGAACTTGTTGTCAAAAACCAAGTAACAATATTTGCGGTAGAAGATTTGAATATCAAAGGAATGGTAAAAAATAAAAAACTTTCTAAGTCAATCCATGATGCAGAATGGTCAATATTTATCACATTTTTAAAGTATAAAAGTGATTTGTATGTGAAAAAAATGATAAAAGTCTCTCTTTTTTTTCGCTAGTTCTAAGATTTTACATAATTGTAGTTATAAATCAAAAAAGCGCCCATTAATCATTAGGAAGTGGCTATGCCCTTCTTGTGGGATGGAGCTAGATAGAGATATCAATGCCGCCAAAAATATCAAACAACAATGTTTAGTTGAGTCGCTCGGGCAGAGTGAATTTGTAAAGAGTTCCTCCTTAAAAATACCTATCAGCGTAGGGTCTAAGGCGAAAGGGTTGCCTCATAAGGTAGGTAGGTCGAAAGAATCCCCCAATATAAAAGCTTTAGCTGTTTAGTGGAGGGAGCATGTCATGAGTATACTCAACATGATTAAGTAAAGAAAAGAAACTTGAATTTTTAATGGTTTTACCCTATAATTATATTCATAGCTCTTTGGACAGTCTCAAATATCTCTTGATTATGTGAACTATTGTTAAAATCGTTTAGATTTAGAGGTACGTGAGACTGTTCATGGAGTGTTTAATTCTTTAAAGAAGCTTTTTGTGTTTTTTGGTTTGATATGATCAAATCTTAAAATATTCCCTACTTTATATTTAAGGGACTTAAAAGGCTTTTGTTTTAAAGTATTTTTGCAGACAGAGCTATTAATTATTTTGCTTTAATGTTTGCATCGTAGGGTTATGCAAACCCGATTTAAGCCTGTGGATCAGATTTATGTTAAGATTCTCTGTGAAACGGGACCCCCTAGTTGTCTAGAAGAGATCGCTTTAGTGAAATTAAAAATCTTCTTATTCTTAACATTAAGATAAGGAGATGGTATCGATTTTCAACACAGCTATTTTTATTTTATATTTTCTTACAAAGAGGTAGGTATGTTACGTTTTTTGCCCCCAAAGGAGGGACTTTATTGTCCTCGATTTGAGCATGATGCTTGTGGTGTAGGTTTTGTTGCTCATGCTAAAGGAAAAAAGTCTCACTCAATAGTTCAAAAAGGTATACAGTTGCTTTTAAACCTGGAACATCGAGGGGCTGTAGGTGCAGAGCCTAACTCTGGAGATGGTGCTGGTATTTTGATCCAGTTACCGCATGAGTTTTTTTTAGAAATATCTTCTGAACTGGGATTCCAAGTCCCAGAATTTGGACAATATGCTGTTGGACAAGTTTTTTTACCCCCACAGAAAAATCTTCAAGAGCAATGTAAGACTCTTTTTGAGGATTGTGTCAAAGAGTGTGGTCAAAAAGTTCTTGGGTGGAGATCTGTTCCTAAAGATAGTGGAGATTTGGGGCAGATGGTTTTGGATACGGAACCTGCGATGTTTCAAGTTTTTATCCAAAGGGACGCATCTTGTATTGATGATATGGATTTTGAGCGAAAATTGTTTGTTATCCGAAAATATGTTCGTGCTCAAGTCCTGAAAAAGCTTGAAGGTGCTAAAAAATATTATTATGTGGGGTCGTTATCTTACAAAACTATTGTTTATAAAGGGCAGTTGATCACGAATCAGCTTTCGGGTTTTTTTGATGACTTGTCTCATCCTAAAATGGCTTCGGCATTGGCTTTGGTTCATAGTCGTTTTTCAACAAATACTTTTCCTAGTTGGCCTTTGGCACAGCCTTTTCGCTATTTAGCTCATAATGGTGAGATAAATACAGTTGGTGGGAATATGAACTGGATGAAGGCTCGTGAAAACCTTTTTAAGTCAGCAAAGTTTTCGGATGAAGAGTTGTCAAAAATATGTCCTATTATTGATGAAGATGGTTCTGACTCTTCTGTTTTAGATAATGCGGTTGAGTTTTTAACTTTGTCTGGGCGTTCTTTGCCACATGTTATGATGATGTTGATTCCTCAGGCTTGGGAAAAAAATAAAGAAATACATCCGGATATTAGAGCTTTTTATGAGTTTCATTCCTCTTTTATGGAACCTTGGGATGGACCGTCTTCGGTAGCGTTTACCGATGGTTGCTGTATAGGTGCGATTCTTGATAGGAATGGTCTTAGGCCTTCTCGTTATTCTTTGGATAAGGATGATGTTTTTGTTATGGCTTCTGAGCAGGGAGCTTTGGATGTTTTCCCCGAGGATGTTGTTTTGAAGGGTAGAGTAAGGCCCGGTCAGATGTTTCTTTTGGATTTAAACAAAGGTGAGATGTGTCTCGATGATGAAACAATCAAGCTTAGTGTGAGTCGAGATGTGCCTTACGGTGATCTCGTGGAAGCAAGGCAAAAAAAGATTGCAGACTTGCCCTCTTCTAAGCCTGTTTCTGAGTCAGAGTTTACTGGCCTTTTGGAAAAACAGCAGTGCTTTGGTTATACCTTAGAAGATTTGAATATTTTGATGCGCCCAATGATGGCAACAGGAATGGAAGCTATTGGATCAATGGGGAATGATACTCCCGTTGCTGTTTTATCTAATAGATCTGTTAATCTTTTTAATTATTTTCATCAACTTTTTGCGCAGGTTACTAATCCTCCTATTGATCCTATCAGAGAAGAGTCTGTTATGAGTTTAAGGACATTGTTGGGAGCTCAGGGTAATATTTTGGACTTCTCCTATGATGATAAAAAGCAAACTGAACCGCTTTTTATTGAGCTTGCTTCTCCTGTTGTTTCTGTGGAAGATTTAGAAAAATTAAAAAGCTTAGAGACTTCTACTTTGTCAACAAAAGTTTTGTCTATCCTTTTTGACCTAAATACTGGTTCACTTGAAGAGTCTTTGGAAAGAATTTGCTCTCAGGTGGTCAAAGAAGTGGAAGCTGGTCATTCCATAATTGTTTTATCAGATAAAGAGGTTTCTTCTTCACAGGCTCCGATCCCTTCGTTGTTAGCAACGGCGGCCGTTCATCATCGTTTGATTGAAAAAGGTTTAAGGACAGAGTGTTCTTTGGTTGTTGAAACAGGAGAAGCTCGAGAGGTTCACCACTTTGCTGTTCTTATTGGTTATGGAGCGAACGCTATTTGTCCTTACCTAGCTTTTGAATGTGTTTCAGATATGAAGGAAAGAAGGTATTTGGATGTTGCATTGGATCAAAAAGATGCAGAAGCTAATTATATTCGTGCGGTCAATAAAGGTTTGTTGAAAATCATTTCTAAGATGGGGATTTCTACGATTCAATCTTACAGAGGTGCTCAGATTTTTGAAGCTATTGGTTTGGGCGAAGATCTAGTGGATCGTTATTTTTGTGGGACACCTTCACGTATTGGAGGTATTGGCCTTGTAGAGATACAAAAAGAGACTTTAATACGTCACTCCTCTGCGTACCCCGAGGCTCATTTGAGTTTAAATTCAAATGATGAATCGAAGGTGTCGGATAAGATTTTAGGTGACCGGAGTTCTCTTGAGACAGGTGGTTATTATCACTGGAGACAGAGAGGTGAGGCTCATATTTTTTCTCCTGAAGTTGTTCATACTTTGCAACGCTCTGTTCGTCAAAACAGTTATGATACATATAAGAAGTTTACAACTCTGATCGATGATCAAAAGGAAAGCTTTTTAACTCTCCGAGGATTGTTGGACTTTAAAGAAACAGAATCTATACCTTTAGAAGAGGTTGAGTCTGTTGAAAGTATATGTCGGAGATTTGCGACAGGGGCGATGTCTTATGGTTCTATTTCTAAGGAAGCGCATATGGCTTTAGCTGTTGCTATGAATAGGATTGGAGCTAAAAGCAATACGGGAGAGGGGGGTGAAGACCCTGAACGTTTTTCTGTTTTTGAAAATGGTGATAATGCTTGTTCCGCGATAAAGCAGGTCGCTTCCGGAAGGTTTGGAGTTACTTCTGATTATCTTGTTCATTCAGAAGAGATACAGATTAAAATCGCGCAAGGGGCTAAACCTGGAGAAGGTGGTCAGTTGCCGGGGCATAAGGTTGATGAAGCGATTGCAAAAGTTCGCCATTCTACTCCTGGAGTTGGATTGATCTCTCCTCCTCCACATCATGATATTTATTCTATTGAAGATTTAGCGCAGCTCATTTTTGATTTAAAAAATGCCAACGATGAAGCACGTGTGAGCGTAAAATTGGTCTCTGAAGTTGGTGTTGGGACTATCGCTGTTGGTGTTACAAAGGCCTATTCTGATGTTGTTCTTATTGCCGGATATGATGGAGGTACGGGAGCTTCTCCTCAGACTTCTATTAAGCATGCCGGATTGCCTTGGGAGCTTGGTCTTGCGGAGACACATCAAACATTGGTGAAAAATAGATTACGTAACAGAGTTGTTTTGCAGGCCGATGGTCAGATGCGTACAGGAAGAGATCTTGCTATAGCGACGTTACTTGGAGCTGAGGAATGGGGAGTTGCAACGGCTGGATTAGTTGCTTTAGGATGTATTTTGATGCGTAAGTGCCACTTGAATACTTGTCCTGTGGGTATTGCAACACAGGATAAGGATTTGCGAAACCTTTATCATGGTGAAGTTGATCATGTGGTTAATTATTTTCGCTTTATGGCGCAAGATTTACGCGAAACCATGGCCAAACTAGGATTTAGGACTGTTAATGAGATGGTTGGTCGTTCGGACAAATTGAAATCTCGAGATAATATTAAACATTGGAAAGCTAAAACTTTAAATTTAGAAAGTTTATTGTATAAAATGTCCGAATGTGAAGATGGAAAGGCGTATGCTTTTGAAAAACAAGCGAACGTTTTAGAGGATGCTTTTGATTATAAGTTGTTTGAAAAGTCTTCGGATGCTATACGTTCTCAAAAGCCTTTTCGTGATGATGTTCAGTTAAAAAATACACAAAGAACTTTTGGAGCTATATTGTCCTCTAAAGTTACAAAAATATACGGAGCTAAAGGTTTGCCTCAAGACACTTTGCATTTTAAATGCAAGGGAACGGGTGGTCAAAGTTTTGGAGCTTTTACTGTTCCCGGAGTCACTTTGGAGATGGAAGGTGATGCAAATGATTATTTTGGAAAAGGTATGTGTGGTGGGCGATTGATTTTATATCCGCCACAAAAATCTTCTTTTGTTTCAAACGAAAATGTGATTGTTGGTAATGTGGCTTTTTATGGAGCTACAAGTGGGGAGTCTTTCATTAATGGTCTTGCCGGAGAACGCTTTTGTGTTAGGAACTCAGGAGTCTCTGTTGTTGTTGAATCGATTGGAGACCATGGCTGTGAATATATGACAGGTGGTCGAGTTGTTGTTTTGGGCGAAATTGGCCATAATTTTGCTGCAGGAATGAGTGGTGGGATCGCTTATATCTTTGATGAGAAAGGTGTTCTTGCTTCTAGGATAAATACCGGGATTGTTGATTTAGATCCTTTAGAAACAGATGAAGATCTTGATGAAGTTTCTACGTTGATTCGAAAACATGTAGATCATACTAAAAGTCAAAAAGGGCAAGAAATATTAGATGATTGGGAAAACTGTCGTCACAAATTTATCAAAGTGATGCCACAAGATTATAAAAGAGTGCTTAGAGAGAATCAAAAATGATCTTTGTCCATGAAATACGAAGGAAGTTGGTATGGGAAAAATAACAGGATTTAAGGAATTTGATCGAAAAGATCCTAGTTACAGGTCAGTTGAAGAACGCATTCAAAATATGGATGATTTTATTTGTCAAGTTTCCGATAAAGATTTGAATGATCAAGCTTCTCGATGCATGGATTGTGGTGTGCCTTTTTGTCATAGTGAATATGGTTGCCCACTTGGTAATGTTATCCCAGAGTTTAATGATCAGGTTTATCAGGGGAGATGGGAAGAAGCTTTTGAGACGCTTTTTTCGACCAATAACTTTCCTGAGTTCACAGGACGTATTTGTCCTGCACCATGTGAATCAGCATGTGTTTTGGGTATCGTGAAGCCACCTGTGACGATCAAAAATATAGAAGTGACCATTAGTGATAAGTCTTATGAAAAAGGCTATATGAAGCCTAGGAAGCCTTCTTTTTCTACGGGTAAAAAAGTTGCTATTATCGGTTCTGGTCCGGCAGGTTTAGCCGCCGCTGATCAACTGAATAAGGCTGGACATAAGGTGACTGTTTTTGAAAGAGAAAACCGTATTGGTGGTCTTTTGATGTACGGGATCCCCAACTTTAAATTAGACAAAGCTATTGTTGATAGACGTGTTGATTTAATGACAGAAGAAGGTGTTTCTTTTGAGACGGGTGTTCACGTTGGCGTTAATAAAAAAACAGATGAGATCCTTAATGATTTTGATGCCGTTATTTTGGCTATAGGTTCTACGAAACCGAGAGACCTTCCTATAGAGGGAAGAGAAGCGAAAGGGATATATTTTGCAATGTCCTTTTTGACTCAAAACACGAAGCGAGTTTTGGGAGAAACGATCCCAGAAGATGAAGCTATTCTTGCTACGGGTAAACATGTGATTGTTATCGGAGGTGGGGATACAGGTTCTGACTGTGTGGGAACTTCTATTCGTCAAAAGGCTGCTTCTGTTACACAGATTGAGCTTTTATCTAAGCCGCCTGTTGACAGAGATGAGACAATGCCATGGCCTCTTTATCCTAGAGTTTTCCGTATTTCTAGTTCACAGGCTGAAGGTTGTGAACGTGACTTTGCTGTTTTGACTAAAAGATTTGTTAAAAATGAAGCTGGAGAGATTAAGGCTTTAGAATGTGTTAGGATAGAATGGGATAAGGGAGACGGAACTGCTCCTCCGAAGTTTAATGAGATAGAGGGATCTGAATTTAGCCTAAAAGCGGATCTTCTTCTTTTGGCTATGGGTTTTGTACATCCTGAGCATAAAGGATTATTGACAGATTTAAATTTTGAAAAGGATCAACGTGGTAATGTTCGTTCTGATGAGCGCTATGCGACCAATCAGGAAAAAGTTTTTGTTGCCGGAGATGTCCGAAGAGGACAGTCTCTTGTTGTATGGGCTATTTCGGAAGGACGTGAATGTGCTCACCATGTGGATGAGTATTTGATGAAGCGTTCTTCTCGACTTTTGCAAAAAAAAGGTTCTTTTTTATCAGAAGAGGCCAGCTAATTTAAGGGAGTAAGATCAGTATGGGTCTTAAAAAAGCATATGTTGTTTTAGAGGATGGTGTTTCTTTTGAGGGAATTTCCGTCGGAGTTGATGGAGAAGCTTGTGGGGAGATGGTTTTTAATACTTCGATGACGGGTTATCAAGAGATTTTGACAGACCCTTCTTATGCTGGCCAAATCATGACTATGACATATCCCCTCATCGGGAATTATGGTGTTAATCCGGTAAGTGATGAATCTAATAAAGTTCACCCCGTGGCTTTTATCATGAAAGAATACAGTCAGGTGTATTCTGGATATGCCGAAACAAAAAGCTTAAAAGATTATTTGATAGAAAATAAAACAATCGCTATTGAAGGCATTGATACGCGTAAGTTGACCAAGTATCTTCGCGAAAAAGGCTCTATGAGGGGGATTGTTTCTACCGAGACTTCTTCTTTAGATGATCTTTTACAAAAGGTTCAAAATTTCCCGCAAATGTTAGGCAAGGATTTGGTTAAAGAGGTTACGACCTCTGAGCCCTATGTTCTTGAATCTATCGCGCCTAAGAAAAGAACTGTCGCCGTATTGGACTGTGGTGTTAAAAGAAATATTTTAAATATATTGCGAGATAAAAATTGTGAAGTTCATGTTTTCCCGGCTACCTCATCTGCTGAGGATATTTTAAAAATCAACCCTGATGGGATTTTGATTTCTAATGGGCCCGGGGATCCGGAGCCTTTGGATTATGTTATTAAAACAGTGAAAAACTTGATAGGTCTGAAACCTATTTTTGGGATATGCTTGGGGCATCAAATTTTATCCATAGCGCTCGGAGGTAAAACATATAAATTGAAGTTTGGTCATCGAGGTGCTAATCACCCTATTTATGATACTTTGAAAAATAAGGTGTATATTTCTTCTCAAAATCATGGGTTTTGCGTTGATCCAGAGAGTTTAAATACGGGTAATATTGACATCAGACACTGGAACTTGAATGATAAAACACTGGCGGGTATTCGTCATAAAGATCTTTCTCTTTTTTCTGTTCAATATCATCCCGAGGCTTCTCCAGGGCCTAGAGATTCGGAATATTTGTTTCAAGAATTTATAGATATGATGGAAGGGTGAACATGCCAAAAAGACAAGATATTCGCAAAATTTTGGTTATAGGTTCAGGTCCGATTGTAATAGGACAAGCTTGTGAATTTGACTATTCGGGGACTCAGGCTTGTAAAGCATTGCGCGAAGAGGGCTATTATGTGATTTTAGTCAACTCCAATCCTGCAAGTATTATGACAGACCCAGAGGTGGCCGATAGAACTTATATCGAACCTATTGAAGCCTCTGTTGTCGCAAAGATCATAGAGAGAGAAAGGCCAGATGCTTTATTGCCAACACTAGGTGGGCAAGTTGCTTTGAATCTTGCTATGCAACTGGTTGAATCGGGCTGTTTGGATAAGTATGAAGTTAAGATGATCGGAGCGAATGCTAAGGCGATCAAAAAGGCTGAAGATCGAGAAATTTTTAAAGAAGCGATGGAAAAAATAGGTTTTCAATTGGCCAAAAGTCGCTTCGCTTATAACATGGATGAAGCTATTAAAATCGCTGAAGATATAGGTTTCCCATGTGTTATACGTCCAAGCTATACTTTGGGTGGAAGAGGGGGTGGTATAGCCTCCAATATGGATGAATTTAAAAAAATAGCTTTTTTAGGTTTAGAGAGCAGTCGTATCCAAGAGATTTCTATCGAAGAGTCTCTCATTGGCTGGAAAGAATATGAGTTAGAAGTTATGAGAGATAGCAAGGACAATGTTGTGATTGTTTGTGCTATCGAAAATGTTGATCCCGTTGGTGTTCATACGGGAGACAGTATCACTGTCGCACCTACGCAAACTCTTTCAGATAAGGAATATCAACAGATGCGTTGTGCTGCTATCGATATTATTAGAGAGATAGGTGTCGAAACAGGTGGGTCAAATGTTCAGTTTGCTCTGAATCCTAAAGATGGGCGATTGATTGTTATCGAAATGAATCCACGTGTGTCTCGTTCATCGGCTTTGGCAAGTAAGGCGACGGGTTTTCCGATTGCGAAGATCGCAGCCAAACTCGCTATAGGATATACTCTAGATGAATTACAGAATGATATAACACGCCAAACACCAGCTAGTTTTGAGCCAAGCATTGATTACTGTGTTATAAAAATCCCTCGTTTCACTTTTGAAAAATTCCCGGAAGCCGGAGACTCTTTGGGTGTTTCCATGAAATCTGTGGGAGAGACCATGGCCATAGGTAGAAATTTTAAAGAAGCTTTACAAAAAGGTCTCCGAGGTTTGGAAATTGGTCATTGTGGTTTAGATAATCAAAGCCAATATCAAGATATTGATGCGGCTAAGCTTATTGATCGCTTAAGAATCCCTAATCCATCTCGTATTTTTTATTGCAAATATGCTTTGCAAGGTGGCATGTCTTTGGAAGATCTTTGTGAGCATACAGGTATGGATCTATGGTTTTTATATCAAATCAAACAGTTAATAGATCATGAAACGGTTTTGATTGAAGAGTTTAAGACAAATGAGAGCATCTCTTTAGAAAGTTTGAAGAAAGCTAAAGTTTATGGTTTTAGTGATTTGCAAATATCTCGCTTATTAGGTGTCACGGAAGAAGATGTTTTTCAGATGCGTGAAGAGAATGCTATTAGCCCTGTTTATAAGCTTGTTGATACTTGTGCTGGAGAATTTGAAGCTTACACTCCATACTATTATTCGACATATGAGGAAGAAAACGAGGCGAAGGTTTCTGACTCTAAAAAAATCATGATATTGGGTGGTGGCCCTAACCGTATTGGTCAAGGTATTGAGTTTGATTATTGTTGTTGTCACGCGGCTTTTGCCCTTAAAGATCTTGGGTATGAATCTATCATGGTTAATTCAAATCCAGAAACAGTTTCCACGGATTATGATACTTCTGATAGGCTTTATTTTGAACCTTTGACTTTTGAAGATGTCATGAATATTGTTCGTCAAGAAAAACCTGATGGTGTTATTGTTCAGTTTGGAGGTCAAACGCCTTTGAACTTAGCTAAACAGCTTGATCTTGCAGGTGTTCCAATACTTGGAACACAGGTTTCTTCTATTGAAGAAGCCGAATGTCGCAAAAGGTTTTCGGCCATGATGGATAAACTAAATATCCGACAACCCAAAAACGCTATCGCTTATTCCTTGGAAGAAGCTAGGGAAAAAGCTAAAGAAGTTGGTTTTCCTTTTATAACACGCCCTTCTTACGTTCTAGGTGGAAGAGCTATGAGGATCATTTACTCTTATGAAGATTTAGATAATTTCTTCAAAGAGGCACAGGAAGCTTCTAAAGTGGGCGCGGTTTTGATCGATGAATTTTTGGAATTAGCCACAGAGGTTGATGTTGATGCTCTTAGCGATGGAGAAGATTGTTTTGTTGCGGGTATTATGGAACACATAGAACAAGTGGGTATACACTCAGGAGATTCGGCTTGTGTTTTGCCAACGAGAACGTTGAGTACAGAAGTTTTGGAAGATATCCGTGATGCAACGAAAAATATTGCTAAAGAACTTAAAGTTAAAGGCTTGTTGAATATTCAATTTGCTGTTAAGAACAATGAAGTTTATATGATTGAGGTGAACCCTCGGGCTTCTCGTACCGTTCCGTTTGTCAGTAAGGTTACGGGAAATCCTTTAGCCAAATACGCGGTTTCGTTGATGCTAGGCTCTAAAATCAAAGATTTAGATTTTTATAATCCTGTTCCACAAGGCTATGTTGGCATAAAGGAATCTGTTTTACCTTTTTCTCGTTTTTCTGGGGTCGATATTGTTTTAGGACCCGAGATGAAGTCAACAGGAGAGGTGATGGGTATTGCCACGACATATGGAGAAGCTTTCGCTAAAGCTCAAATGGCTGCAGGGCAAAGCTTGGCTAAAAAAGGTTTAGTTTTTGTGAGTGTTAACGATCAAGATAAACCTTTCATAGTTTCTATTGTTAAAAAGTTAGATGAGATGGGCTTTCAGTTTTTATCCACAACAGGGACAGCAAAAGTTCTTAAAGATGCGGGTATAAAAATTCGGGAAGTTCCTTCGTTGACTCAAAATGAAGATAACTTATTGGACTTGGTCGAAAAAGGGGATATCCGTTTGATTATCAATACGCCTTCTGGTTCTCAAAGTCAAAGTGATATGAAGAAAATCAGAGGTAGTGCAGTGAGACATAATGTACCTTCTATAACGACACTTCAAGGTGCAAGGGCAGCTCTAAAGGCGATTGAACATATCAAAAAGGATGATGTTTCTGTGAAAACAATTCAAGAATATTATGCCTCTTTTGATAAAAGATTTTGAAAAATAGAGATATTAGTATAGAATAGCCTTGTTTGTTATTTGTGTGTTTTCTAGGTGGGTGCTTTATTCATGATAGATATTATGAATTTGACCAAAAATTTTGGTAAAAACTGCGTTGTCAATGACCTTTCTTTTTCTGTAGATAAGGGTGACTTGGTTGGCTTTTTGGGTTCCAACGGTGCAGGTAAAACAACTACGATGCGCATGATGACAGGTTATTTGTTTCCAGATAAAGGGAACATCCTTATAGGTGGGCATAATGTAAAAGAAGCCCCTTTAAAGGTTAAAAGAATAACAGGTTATTTGCCCGAAGATAATCCTTTGTATGTCGACATGAGGGTTGATGAATATCTCAAATTTCGTGCTGAGCTTAAGGGTGTTTCCAAGTCGAAGATAATATCTTCTGTTTCTAATGTTTTAGATAAATGTTTAATAGAAGATGTTCAAGGCAAAATCATTCGGAAGCTTTCTAAAGGTTATAGGCAAAGAGTTGGGCTCGCCGACGCTTTGATTGGTGATCCTGAGATCCTCATTTTAGATGAACCTACTAATGGTCTTGATCCTCATCAAATCATTAAAATGAGACATTTGATCAAATCTCTTTCCGGAAAACATACCGTTTTATTCTCATCTCATAGGTTATCCGAATTAGAAATGCTTTGTGACAAGTTTGTGATCATTCAGAAAGGTGCTTTGATCGCGGAGGGTACCTCTGAAGAAATCAGTCAAATGACATTGGGGAGTATTCCTCTTGAGATCATTTTGGGGAATATTAAAGAAAAAGACGATGTGATTCAAACCTTTTCTAATATGCAGGGTGTTATTTCTGTTGAAGCCCAAAATTTGAATGAGGATAGATGGAGATTTAGCGTATCCCTTCAAGATGTTGATAGAGGGGTTTTTCAACAGCAACTTTTTCATTTGATAGCAACGAAGTCTTGGGACTTGGTTCATGTCAGCTTTGATGAGGTTCCTCTTGAACAGCTTTTTGTTCAGATAACGCAGCAAAGTCAAGAAAAATCTGAGCAGTCTTCTGTGAGCGATGAACCCGAAAAAGAAGGTGATCAAGACGATTCTGAAGGAGGTTCAGAGTGAAGGCTCTTTTGAAAAAAGAATTGCGTAGTTTATTTTTTTCACCTTTGGCCTATATGGTTGCAGGTATTGTTGCACTCATGAATGGTCGTGTTTTTTGCGTTCTTTTACAGCTTTTAGCTAGTCCTATGTCTCAAGTCCAAGAAGATTTACTTTCTCTTTTCTTCGGAGGAACATTTTTTTTCTGGCTTTCGTTGATAGCGATGGTTCCTATGTTGACAATGAGGTTGATAAGTGAAGAAAAACGAAGTGGGTGTATAGAGTTATTAATGACGGCACCAATCACAGACTGTCAAATCATTTGCGCAAAATTTTTTAGTGTTTTTATTTTTTATATTTTTTTATGGATTCCAAGCTTTCTTTACACATTCCTTTTAATATTTTTGGGGAACTTTGATTGGAATATTTGGATACTTTGTCTTTTAGGGGTTCTTTCTATAGGAGCTATGCTCCTAAGTATGGGTCTTATGTTTTCTTGCTTCTTCACCCACCAGCTAGCTTCAGGAGGAATGACGTTGGCGATGTTACTTTTTTATTTTATGCTCGGGTTTTCGCAAAGTTTGGTTCAAATACCATGGTTTCAGACCTTTTTGGATATTGTTTGGCCTTTGAGTATTATGAGAGCCTTAGGTGCTGGTCAGCTTGACTTAGCACAGCTTGTTTTTTTATTGATGATGACTTTTTTTCACTTGTATGTGGCCGTTAAAATTTTGGAGAGTCGTCGATGGAAAAACTAAAAATATGGCGGATAGTTTTATTTTTTGTTTGTGTAGTGTTGGTAACTTATATTGCTTCTTACTATAAAAAATCTTTTGATCTTACAAAAGAAAAGATGTTCACTTTAAGCGATAAAACAAAACACATTTTAAATAGCTTAGATGGAGATGTGGAAATTGTTGCTTTTGTCCGTAAAGAAAGACTTATCTATACTCAAATCAAGCGTTTATTAGAACAGTATCAACAAAAGTCTTCCTTGATATTAGTTAATTATGTTGATCCTATTAAAGATGTTGGGCAGAGCAAGATCTTGGCATCTAAATATGGATTTGAACTCAAAGAAGAGATTGTTTTAGTTCGTCACAAATACAAAACCCAACTATTGAGGCTTAGAGATATTGCTGTGTACGATTATTCTCCAGTAAATGTTGGGATGCCACCCCAATTGCAAAGTTTTTCAGGGGAAGCGGCTATTTCGGGAGCTATTTTCGCTTTACAAAATCCGAAGAAAAAAACACTTCACTTCGTGACAGGGCATGGTGAAAAAAGCGTCGGGGACTCTGGGAAAGAAGGTCTTTTGTCTTTGAAAAATCTTCTGCTAAAACAAAATTTAGAAGTGAAACCTTTGCACCTTGTGAATATGAAAAAGGAAGAGGTTAAGGTTGAGTATATCGTTATTCCTGGAGGGTCCTATCCTCTGACGGATGCAGAAGTGAAAATTTTGACGGGATTTTTAAAAGAAGGTGGTCGATTGATTGTTTTGCTTGACTCTCAACAGCAAACAAACCTTATCCCATGGTTGAAAGATTATAATGTAGGTGTGGGTGATGACATAATTGTTGATCCTCAATTCACCGAAGCAAACACGTCTCTTTTGAATCTTTTGACGATTAATTATGAGAAACACCCCCTGACAGAAAAAATGTATCAAGTTTATACAAAATTTGTATTACCTAGGTCCACAAATGCTTTGTCTTTAAAGTCTCTATATCAAGCTTCGCCGCTCACAAAAACATCTCTAGATGCGTGGGGAGAGACAGATTATCGACAAACACCTTATATGTATGACAAAAAAAAGGATAATGTTGGACCGTTGTCTGTTGGTGTTTCAAGTGAAAATGTTGTAACGGGAAGCCGCCTTGTGGTTTGGGGTGATAGTGATTTTATTTCTAATCAATTTATAAATTTTGGAGGTAATAAATATCTTTTTTTGAACACAGTTCGCTGGTTAATGGAACAAGAAGAGTTGATAAGTATTCCTGCGAAGACATTACGAAAAATGAGCTTGCCTTTGACGGAAAGACAATTGAAAAATTTTAATATATGGCTCTTTTTTGTTATACCTTGTGGGTGGTTCATTTGTGGGATTTTTGTTTTCTTTTTAAGACAAAAGTGAGATATGTATAAGTTTTTTTCTAAAAATATTTTACTTTTTTTTGTGATTTTTTTTATTGCATGGGTAATCTTTTTACAGAGATATTCTACAAAAGCTTCGCTTGAAGCATCTGAAACCTTTAAAATTGACCACAAAAATATCCTAGGATTCAATATACAAAATCCCAAAGAACGACACACTATTAGGCGTGTTAGTGAAGGAGATCAATGGAAACTGATTACTCCTTATCGCGCAGATGTGGAGCAAGGGTTTTTCGACCAATTTTCGCAGGCTTTTTCTCCTTTTAGTGCTGGAACTATTGTTAAAAGAGATTTATCTAAAAAAGACTTAGAGATGTATGGTTTAAAAGATGCTTCATCAGTTTTTACCGTTGTGACGAGTAAAGATAACTATGCTTTAATGGTAGGGGATATGGTGATGGTTGAAAATGCTTATTATGCTAAATGGAAGCATTTGTCGTATGTTTTTCTTTTGCGTAAAGAGTTTTTTTCTTATATGTTTCGTTCACCCTCTAATATTCAAAAAACAAGTTTATTTTCTCATGGGCTTGATAATTTAGAAAAAGTGAAGTGGATCGACTCTAGGTTTTCTAAGTTGGGAACACAAACTTTTGAAATCATTAAAAAAGATAAGAAATGGAAATCGACGCAGCCTTTTCAAGAAGATTTGAACACCTCAAAAGTTGAAAAAATGCTTGATTATATGTTTCACTTGGGTTTTGATGCGAGTGTTTTTGATAAAGAAGTTGATTGGAAAAATCCTTTCTTAGAGATAGAGTGTTTTTTTAAAGGTAGAGATAAGTCTCAGCGTTTGATTTTTGCTCCTTTGGATAAAGAAAAACAGGTTTATCCCTTGAAAACTTTTGCTTCTGAAAAAACGCATGCTTTGAAAAAAGACGTGATGAATCGCTTGATATTTAATCCTTACGATATGTTTCAAAAAAAAATCTTCCCGTTTAATATAGAAGAGGTTACGAAAATGGAAATATGGAAGCAGAAAAAATTGGATTGGGCAGTTAAACAAGATAATCTCACGTGGAAGATTTATAAAAAAGAAGAGCATCTTTATAATCCTAATATTCATTTTTTACGCTTTTTGTCTGCACTAAATAACGGTCTTGTTGAAAGATATCATGGTTTCTTGAATAAAAAAAAAGATATACTTGTGGATGGAAAAATTCTTCTAACTCTTAAAGTTTTTTCTAAAAAAGGTGAGCAATGGGAATATGTTTTTTATAAAAAAGGTGAAAAATTATTTTTGATTTGGGATAGTTATGTTTTAAATGTTTTGGAAAGCTTTTTAGACTATGTGACAATGTCTTTTGATGATTTTTTAGAAAAGGGATCTCCTCGTGTTACCCAATGATTTTTGCTTTGAGGTAGAGATGGCAGGGATGACAGAACATGGGCTTAAGCACGATTCTAATCAAGATGCCTTTTTTATAGACCCTCAAAATAAAATAGCATGTGTCTGTGATGGGATCGGTGGTCACAATGGTGGAGCCGAAGCTAGTGAAATGGTGGTTGACGTATTTAAAACATATGATATACTCGATCATTCATGTTTTGAAGAGATGAAAATGTGTCAAAAAAATGCAGCGATGTTCCCTGATGAGAATAATTTCGTACAGTTGGCGCATATAGCGAATGATAAAGTTCATAAAAGGTCGACTGTAGAAAAATCTCTAAAGGGAATGGGTTCAACTTTGGTTTCTCTTTATATACGAGAAGGTAAAGATATTTGTTTTATTAATGTGGGCGATAGTCGTGCTTACTATATTAATGATCAATTGATCAGACAAATCACAAACGATCATTCTTTGATTGAAGAGTTACGGTCAAAAAAGTATGTGAGAAAAGCTGATGCTTTTTCTTTGAAAATTGAAAATGTGATAACAAGAGCTATTGGGGCTTTAAGGGATGTGGAGGTTGATTTTTATAAAGAGTGTCTTAGAGAGGGGTTTTATCTTTTGTGTTCGGATGGCTTAACTTCGGGATTATCAGAAGGGCAAATACATAACTGTCTTTTGAGTGAACGAATGAATTGTCAAAATGCTGTTCGGAAATTGATAGATGAAGCAAAGGAGGCTGGTGCCGTTGATGATGTGACAGCGGTTATTTTTAAAATTGATAAAAGTAAGGAGCTGGTCAAAGCATGAATATGTCTTTTCGGCGAAAATGGGTTTTGATTGCAGGGATGGTTCTTTTGATGGCATGGAAGATCACCCCTCTCAAAAAAGCTATAAATCTGGGTCTTGATTTGCAGGGTGGGAGCTATTTAACCTTAGAGGTTGATGATTCCAAATTGACAGAAAAAGAAAAAAAAGATGTTGTTGATGTGGCTTTGGAGATTATACGTAACCGTGTGGATGAATTTGGTGTGGCAGAACCTATTATTCAAAAAGGTACAGATAATCGCTTGATAGTACAGGTTCCCGGTGTTGAAACAGAAGGAGCTCAGCGTATTAAAAATATTATTATGCGTCAAGCTTTTTTAGAGTTCCGCTTGGTTGTTGATAATGAAAAGAAGCGAAAAAAAGCTTTGGAAGGAAAACTTTCTCCGGCAGACAAGAGAGACTATGAGCTTTTACCAATGGCAACAAGCCAAGGAGAAGAGTTCCTTTTGATAGAGAAAACAACTTATTTGACCGGAGATATGTTGACAGATGCGATAGTCGCTTTTGATCAAGGAGGATTTGGAGGCGTTTCTGTTTCCTTAGAGTTTAATAAAAAAGGTGCACGCAGGTTTGAAAAATTAACGGGTGATAACGTTAACCGTCGTTTGGCGATTGTTTTAGATGGGAAAGTCCAATCTGCACCAGCCATCAAACAGAAAATACCTGGAGGTCGTGCTCAGATATCCGGTAGTTTTGGGGTAGATGAAGCCAAAGATTTGGCTATTTCTTTGCGTGCAGGTGCCTTGCCTGCTCCGATCAAGATTCTTCAGGAAAGCACTGTGGGACCATCATTGGGTGCAGACTCTATCAAGAAAGGTATGAAGTCAGCTTTATTGGGCTTGATCTTGGTTATCCTTTTTATGTTGATTTATTATAAAGGTGCAGGTTTGATAGCCAATGTTTCTCTTCTTCTGAATATCCTTTTTGTTGTTGGGATACTTTCTTTTTTTGATGCTACCCTGACTTTACCTGGTATCGCGGGGATCATTTTGACGATAGGTATGGCGGTTGATGCCAATGTTCTTATTTTCGAAAGAATTAGAGAAGAGCTTCGTCAATCAAAAACAGTTAAATCTGCTTTGAAGCTTGGCTTTGACAAAGCTTTTGTTACGATAATGGATGCGAACTTGACGACATTGATCACAGCTTTGATTTTGTTTAAGTTTGGGACAGGTCCGATACGTGGTTTTGCTGTGACTCTTTCTGTAGGGGTTTTATCGAGTATGTTCACGGCTCTTTTTGTGTCGCGGGCGATATTTGATCTTTTTTATCGCAAAAGCACTTCGCAAAGTTTGAGTATATAAATTTTTATATGAGGAGATTTTTCATGGAACTTTTGAACCAAAATATGAATATAGACTTTGTCGGAAAGATGAAGCGTGGAATGATTCTTTCTGTTTTTTTTCTGTGTGTTGGAGTTATTTCTATCTTTTTTCGAGGAGAAAAAAACTTTGGCATTGATTTCACTGGAGGTGTGATGGAGCAGATCGCTTTTTTTAAACCGACAACTGCTCAAATTTTGCGTGACTCTTTTAAAAAAAATGATTTAAAAAGTGTCTCTTTGCAAGAAGTTCACGATGGAAATAAAACCATTTTTATGGTGAGATCATCGCTCGAAGAGATTGCTTCTCTTCGAGAGGCCATCAAAAACATTCACGGTGAAGATCAATTCGAAGTTATGCGTGAAGAAATGGTCGGACCTACAGTAGGGAAAGATTTACGCCGACAAGGATTGTATGCTTTGATTTTTGCCTTGTTAGGTATTTTGATATATGTTTCCTTTCGTTTTGAATTCAAATATGCTGTTGGGGCTATCGCAGCTCTTTTTCATGATATTTTGATAACGGCAGGTCTTTTATCTTTCTTTCAGGTGGAGCTTTCTATCCAGATATTGGCGGCGTTATTGACGATAGTCGGATATTCTTTGAACGATACAATTGTTGTTTTTGATAGGATCCGTGAGACAAAAAAAATGAACACGAAGAATCAATCTTTTTCCGAACTTATAAACATCAGTATTAATCAAACGTTGAGTAGAACCATTTTGACCTCTATCACAACGTTTATTGTTGTTTTGATGCTTTTCTTGTTTGGAGGAACAGTGATTCATGAGTTCGCATTGGCATTGATGATTGGTGTTATTGTTGGGACATATTCTTCCGTTTTCGTCGCAGGATCTTTGTTGCGTTACTGGAATGAGAAATCTTGATCAGACCGTTTAAAACGCAGTGGGATATCCCAGAATATTCTTCAGAAGAAAAGATTCAAATCAAGAAACTGAGTGAAGAGCTTGGGATTTCTCCGACCGTAGGTGCTTTGCTGTGGGCTAGGGGTTGTAAGACAGAAGAGTTGATGTCTTCGTTTTTAAATCCAGATGTTTCTTCCTGTCATGATCCTTTTCTTCTTCCAGATATGAGTGCTGCTGTCGATAGGATTTTGCAAGCTTTAAAACACCAAGAGGGTATTTTGATCCACGGAGACTATGACGTGGACGGTATATCTTCTGCGGCATTGCTTTACTGGGGATTCCTAGCGATGGGTTTTAAGCGCGTAGACTTTTTTTTACCTAACCGGATGTCTGACGGTTATGGGGTTAGTGAAGCCGCTTTAAAAAAAGCTAAGTTAAATGATATGACTTTATTGGTGACTTCTGATTGTGGAGTCACCGCTTTTGAAGTTGTTGAAAAAGCGAATGTTTCAAATATAGATGTCATTATTACAGATCATCATGAGCCAAAGGATTCACTCCCAGAAGCTTTGGCAGTTATAAATCCTAAAAGAAAAGATTCATTATATCCGTGTAAAGATTTGGCAGGAGTAGGAGTTGCCTTTAAACTTTTACAGGCATTGGGTGTGAGTGATGAGCTTTGGGACTTGGTGACACTAGGAACTGTTGCAGATGTGGTTCCGTTATTGGGCGAAAACCGTATTTTGGTGAGCAAAGGGTTAAACGAACTTAGCGTAACAAAAAAAATAGGATTAAAGTCTCTTTTAAGTGTTTGTGGACTTAGTGGTAAGCCTCTAAATGTTGGTCATATTGGCTTTCAGATAGCTCCTCGTATAAACGCAAGAGGAAGGTTGGGAGACCCTTCGGATGTCTTAAAAATGTTTGTTTCGAAAGACGAAAATTTCGCTTATGATATTGCTCAAAAACTCAATGACGATAATCAAGAGCGTAAGGCCATCGAAAAGAACATACTAGAAGAAGCTCATCAGATGATCAAAGAAAACATAGATGGGAATTATCAAGGGAAAGTTTTAGTTTTATATAAACCTCATTGGCATGAAGGGGTTATAGGGATCGTTGCTTCACGTCTCTTGGAGGCTTATTATAAACCAGTGATTATGATGGCTGGTTCCGAAGGCAATATTGCTAAGGCGTCTTGTAGAAGTATCCCTTCTTTTAATATTTTGGATGCTTTGAATGATTCGAAAACTTTTTTACATAAATATGGAGGCCATGCTTGTGCCGCAGGTTTTTCTATGTCACCTGAAAATGTTGATTCATTGAGAGATCATATCAATACCTATGCGGATAAATCTATTCAAGACAATCAGATGTTTCGTAAAATTAGAGTAGACATGGATGTCGATTTTGATAATCTTTCCTTGAACCTCTACAGTGAAATTCAAAAGCTTGCACCCTTTGGTGCTGCTAATGAAACACCTGTTTTTTTGAGTAAAAATGTTAGACTTTTGATGCGACCACGGTTGCTTAAAGAAAAACACCTTCGTTTACAAATAGGGGGTGAAAAGGGTTCAAAGTTGACAGTTATGGCTTTTGGCAAAGGTGATTTTTTTGAAGAATTTGATCAAGTTTTTTTAAAGAAAAGATCAATCAATATCCTTTACCAGATGAACCTGAATGAATGGCAAGGTCAAATTTCTCTTCAATTATTCTTGAAAGATTGGCAATACTCTAACGAGGATTGATATCTTGAAACAGTCTTATATTTTGCAACGACTTTAAGCTTTTCTGGAATTTCCCATCTTTTTGAAATAACAGAGATCTTGGACTTTCTCGTTTAGGTTGAAAGGTCGATTTTTTGTTCTAGAGCTATTGTTTCTAGAACATTTCTAATTTTTTCTTCGTTAAACTCAAAAGAGGTATCATTTAACATACTTGTATCGAAATCTGTGTCTTTGTAACTGCTTTGAATAGAGAGTTTACGAAGCTTAGATTGATCTTTTTCTTTGATGAATCTTTCTTTCATTATTCTTATATCTGAACTATAAGGTGTTGTAGCGGGTAAATTTTCTTGAGCTTTTATATGTTCGAACCAAGCAGCTTCGAATACACTATGTTTATCTAATTCCTCCTGAGATAAACTTAACCAGCTGAACATTTTCTTTGTAATGAACTTATTAAAAAAACCTTGATTAAGACGTCCACGTTCTGTAAAAAGAGACTCTTGTTCGGTATGATACATTTCGTATAGACGCTCTTTTATCAGAGAAGTAAGATAAGATTTGTAAGAAGAGTTATTTTTTATAAGAAAATTTATGAATAGTTCACTTATAATGATTTTATTATCTTTTCTCATGACAGGCGAAGCCATCAAAGGCTTTGGTTCGTCTCTATCTGTATGATAATAAAATTCAACGAGGGGTTTGTTTTCTTGTTTATACTTTTCATTTAAGGCTCGAATGGCTTCCGATAAAGAATCACTTACACTTAGATTACTATTTGAAAAATTGATATTAAGGGATTCTTTGAAATGTTCAGGGACAGCTTTTAAATCTTTTTCACTTGGCACTTGATCAATATTGAGTAGGCCTCTTATGCTCGGTTGAAGATTAAGTCTTGGTTCTTGTACATAAGAAGAGAATTCTGAGTAGGGATGATCAGAACCCGCCGGTATGATGGAAGAAGAGGCTTTGACAAAAGAGCTTTGAAGATAGGCTTGAGCTGAAGAATAATCATCTTGAGATGTGAGAGAGTTTTCAGGTAAAGAGGTATTAGAAGAAGTGGATGCTATACCTGAATCATTGAAAGAAGCTTTTTGTTGAGTTGAATATCTTTGCAATGTATTAGAAGAGTCTACAGAAATATTTGATAGTTTAGAGAAATCTTCAGGTTTTCTAAAATCGCTACTTACAAGCTTTCCAGAAGCTTCAGAGCTTGTAAAATTTGATAACATAGAAAAGAAGAAGCTTTTGGCTGCGGCAGACACTTTTTCATCTTCATCAACCGGGACAAAAGTATCGTTGAGAAAATTGCTCATTCTCTTGGTAATATCTTGACTATCAGAAGTATCAGCTGAATCGACGCTTCCGAACATACCCGAGGAGTCACTCAAGTTGTTATTATCATTAGAAATTTCTTGTTGATCATTTCCAGAAGCTTCAGAGCTTGTAAAATTTGATAACATAGTAGAAGAAGCTTTTGGTTGCGAAGCAGACACTTTTTCATCTTCATCAACCTGGCTAGAAGTATCGTTGAGAAATTTTCGAAAATTTCTCATTCTCTTGGTAATATCTTGAGTATCAGAAGTTTCAGTTGAATCGACGCTTCCGAACATACTCGAGTAGTCACTCCAGTTGTCATTATCATTAGAAATTTGTTGTTGATTATCCTCACTGTTTCTTTCAGTGTCACTTTCAAACCCTTGATCCTCATAGTTTTCATAGATAGAAGAACTTAATTGCTCCATGTCAACAAATAGAGGGTTTTGTTTATTGATGGGAGCATAAAGAGGATCTTTCTCTTGATTGTAACTTTCAGGCTCACCGTCGACAAGTCCTTCGCCTGTAAGTAAATCATTTTCGCTGCTTTCAAAAGTAGCATCAATAGTCTCAATATTGTCATTTTCGATATTATCAATATCGAGAGATGATCTAATCTCTTCGTAAGTTCTATCAATCTCTTCGTAAGTTCTATCGTCCAAAATGTCGCTTTTTTGTAAGATATCTTGTTCCCATTGAAAAGGACTGTCGTCGATTGATTTATTATCGGATGCTACTTCTTGCAAGATATTTTCTTCTCCTTGATTAACAGTAGTGAACTCATCCCATTCACTGCTAGCGTAGTCGCTCCAGCTACCATCACTAAAAATATCTTCTTCGCTTAAAGTGGCCATTTTTGTGTTATCAATCAGTTGTTGTGCTTCTGCTTTTTCACTTTCTGTGATTTCGATAGGTGCAGTACTTGTGGAACTAGAGAGTTCGGTACTTATATCTGTAAAAATGTTGAAAATACGCTTTCGGAAGTTTGTTAACTCCTCATCGGTTTTGTTAGAAAATTCCGGATCACTTGTTATCCAAGTGTCTAAATTACTTTTAAAGGTTTTAAGTTTTGTAGGATCTAAAGCTAGATATTTTTTAAACAAATTTAAAATCTTAAAAAAATCACTGTTTTCAACTGCTCTATATAAAATGCCTATTAATTCAGGTTGAATAAGAGAAGGTAAAATGTCTATTAATTCAGGTTCAATAAGAGAAGGATATAAATTAGTAAGTTCATATGATTTAAACTCTTCTCCTAATTTGTTAATATTTAATAAATTTTTAGATATATTAGTAATATTTTTATATCCTTGAAAGTTTAATCCATATTTTAATCCTAATTTAATATATAAAGAAACTTTAAATTGATTAATCAATTGATCTGTTGTTTTATACCTTTTAAATGTTTTTGGATTTTTTGTTAAATTCATAGAAGGAAGTGACTCTAAAGATAAGAGTTGTATTATAGTAGCTGCGATTTTCTCTTTGTAAGAAGAATCCAAATCTTTCACGATGTATGAAAGATTTATCAAAGTTCTTAATCGTGATATAACAGTTTTTTCTCTATCAGAAGACTTTGTTGAAGGAATATCTAAATCTTTTAAATATTCCGTTAAAGCTTGATCAAAGGAAAAAGGATTTATAGTGGCTAATGTTTGATCCAAAGAAAATGAGTTTAGACTTGAAAAAGCATTTTCGGAGACATAGTTAGCTTCTAGATCTTTAAGGTTTAATGTTCTAATATTTGCAGGGAGATCTTTTTTAAGAATGTCACAGAAGAGATAGATGATATGAAGAGGTTTGGAGATATCACTTTTTGAGATTTTAGAAAAATTTTCTATATATGAACTGTACTTTTTATAAAAAGTTTCGATAATATTTTTATTTGGAGATTGTTGAAATGTGGATTTTCTTTTTGATATGACTTTTCTAAAATCTTGTAAAAACAGATACATAGGGTCGATATTAGGAGTAGGACTTAAACTTAATTGACGAAGACATTGATTAAACATAGATTCAAGGGAGCGAGTGGATTGCTTTTTCATTTGAGATATAAGAGTCTTATGTAAGGATTTAAACTTTTTATCCAAAGTGCTCACGTCATAGCTATCTGTAATATTTTCAAAAAGATTTTTTACAGATGATATTTCTGACAAAATTTGCCAAACTTTAGGCATATCTTCTGTCTGCAATTTACTAACAGATTGTTGTAAATTTTCTAAATCTTTGTTGAGTTTATACATATATGCGCTAAGGTTTGTTTTAGCTTTACTTTTTATCAAAGGTAAAGTTAGATTAGGAGATAGCGGTGATAGATTGAGCGGTTGAATATTATTCAAAATGAGCGCAAGCAGTTTTATCATAGATATTTTATAGGTTACATTCTCTATATTGCTGGAGAACGCATGTATTGATGAAGAGGCTGTCAAGATCTTATTGATAGAAACAGGTCCTTGTTGCACCGCTAAAGGATCATAGGAGGTGCTTTGCATAAAGTAATCTTTAATAGTTGTTTCTTGTAGAAAATGCCACATACGGGAGCTATCCGAGAGGGGAGAAGAGAGAGATTCGAATTCTAATGAATCCAATTGTTCCCATTTATTTTGAAGAAAACCCTCAATATTCAAGGGTTGATCAATGCGTGGTATTATACTATCAATGTATCTGTTTCTCTGATCGATCAAAATTCTTAAGGCTTTTGATTTATCAATAGGAGTAATGGAATTTTTATCGAGGGCGTTTATTTTTTCGAAAAGTTTATAAAAATTGGCTAAAGTTTTATCGACGCTATCTACAGTTGGGATGTCTTCTTTTTGTATGTCTAAGAATTTTTCTAAGGTTTCTTCTAATACTTCTAAGTTTAAAGAGTCAAATTTATTTTGATCGCTTAAGAGCTCTTCGATTGTTAAGGAATCTTCTGTTACGCTTTCTGTTAAGTTAGATTCGTCATACATTTTAGATAATAGAGTGAGAGTTTCTTCTCTTAAAGATCGTTGATCCCAACGTATACGAGTTCCGCTGAGATCTTGCTCGATAGAGTCTTTGATAATTGGCCATACGGTTATGTGAAAATTTTCGTTTAGGTACTCCCTTAGTTTATTTTGGCTTTTAGTTTTTCGTTTATTTAGCGTATCTAAAAATATTTTTAAAGCGATATTGGCATCGTTCAATGATGAGTTAAAATTCTCTAAATCAACTTGTAATCCAAGTTTATCTATGACCGAAACGGAATCTTCGGCATTCTTCCTTCGAAGTGAGTTTTTGTATCTTTTTATCATACTTTGTATAGATGCGTCTAGAATTTTTTTTCTATCAAGTAAATCCTTATTAAAACTATAAAAGATATCCCTTTGCCAATGATTTAAGATTTGTTGAAAATATTTTTGACGATCCAACACGATTAATATATCGTAAATATTAGGATTATTATTTTCTTCAATGCTTTGTATGAATTCTATCATATCATTATAAAGATCGTTAAATCTTTGAGCAGAAAATAAGGGTATATTTTCGTCACGGCTTTCTTGTTCTTCGTAAGATCTTTCATTTTGAGTTCTAGTAAAATAGGAATTAGAAAAAATACTAGGGAGTCTTTTTTGTAAATTTCCGATATTAATGTCTAAAGTTTGGGATAGCGAATCTGATCTTGAAAAGAACTTTCTGTAAGCAGCATTTTTTCTAATCGTTACCATGAATATGAATATTTTTTCTAAATGTCTTTCAAATGATTTATTTGTAAAAAGTCTTTTTCCCTTCAAAAAATCCGCTTCTTCTTTTTCGATATATTCTTTATAGTATACTAACTTAGTTATAATTAAACTTAAAGCTTCCTTACTATTAAATTGATACATAAGGTTAAGAGCAAAAAACTCTACCTCGGAGTTCTTTAGAGAAAAGAATTGTTTTAAGAAATCTTCGCTTGCTAAAAGGTCGTTCACATTTAAGGAAGGTGAGAAATCTATAGGGGTCTTAGATTCTAAGGTAACAGGGAATGCTTCTCTATAAAAGATTTCAGATATTGTAGTTAAAATAATAGAAAGACGTTCACGTTCTTCTGGATTTAAAAGAAGGTCGTTTTTTTTGAAAAGATATAGGTTATAGATATTAGACCAGCCACCTTGCTGATAAGATTCTCTAAGACCAAGGGATAGGTATCTTTTTATATCTTTTTTTTGGTTACTTAGACATTTTTGAACAAAGAATAAGGCTGTTGTGATAGAAGAACCATCAGTTTTAGGTGCTAGTAAAAGTTCTGGGAGGTCTTTTTTCAAAAAAGAGGACAGAACATTTTTAGAAGCTTGCAACATCCTTTTTTCTTTTAATCGGAATGCCCTTTTTAAATTTTCTGATACATTTTCTTTTTCTTGTAGAAGTTTATTTATATTTAGAAAACTTATCCAAGTACTTGTGTTTTCTACAGGAAAAAATTCTAAAGTCTTTATCATATTACTTTCCATCTTTTTTAAAACTTTTTCCACAGAACTTTTGGATAAAAATTTCAACCCGGTTGCTTTTTGTTTAGAGGCTTCTTTTTGGGATTTTAAAAGAGTTTGTGTTGTTGTCCATATACGATAAAAATCTTCTAAACGGGAAGTAGGGGACTCTTGGGTTACGAATTTATCGTGATTTTTTAGATAATTATATAAAACAAAGTAGCTACTTCTGTCCGCATTATTTATATGTGTAAAAGAAGAATTTTGAATATTTTCTAAAGAGGATAGAACCACTTTTAACCAGTTTTCAATTGAAAGAGATGTTTTTGCAATATCTTCTCCATCGGTTTCTTTGTCAGAATCACTTGTAAAGGAAAACATGGCAGGTGAGATTTTTTCTTCAGCTTGGAGAAGGGTTTCGATTGAGTGCATATTGGGGTCACTCGTATAAAAGCTTTTATATTCACTTAGTTCAGACATAGATTGTTGAATAATTTCTAAGGCTTCGGTTTTTTCATTGGGGGTTAAAGAAGGTTGTACTGTGTCTGTAAATGCTTCTGTAGATTGATCATTAATAATATCAGATAAACTCTGGAGAGTTCCGATTTTTTTTAACCACAAGGAAATGTCTTTTTTATCATCGATTGTAGGATGTGCAAATCTGTCTAAAAGACTTCGCAAGAGAGAAAGACACATCCTTGTATCGAATAACTCTTTTAAGTCTTTTAAAGAATAAGTCTCAAGAGAAGGTTTTTGGAGATTTGCTATTGGTTTTTCTTTAGAGTGAAAATCAGCTCTTTCTAGATGACTAACACAGCTAAAAAAGGCATCTCTTTCTGACCACGATTTTGTTTTAAGAAAGTCAGTGCTTTTGTAAGAAGAAATCAGCTCACTCCATATAGATTCATCAAACTCACTTCTATCTTGATCTCCTTGTTTATCTTTTTGCTGTTTTGTACTTTGATTCTCTTTAGATTGGGAATATCTTTGAGCGATAAAAGATAGTTTATCGGTAGGTAAACTTTTAAGTGTTATAGAGGCGTTTGGGTTTTTTAAAAAAATATTAATCAAAAGTTTATCGAATAAAATAATTTTATCTTTAATAGACTTTCTCATTTTTTTTGTCATATAGGGATATTTTAAAAATGAAAAAATTTCCATGTATTCTTCGATAAATTTTGGTGAGTGATTTTCGGCAAGATTTTGAATAAAGGTTTCTGTTCTTTTGTTATTCAAAAAATCTATAGCTTTTTGGTCGAAATCTCTAAGTAATTCATTTACTTTATCAGTTAAAAGTGTCATTGGTCTTTTTGAAGAAAAAGTGAATTTTAGATAAATTTCTTCTATATCCTTCTGATACTGAAGAGCTCTTTGTGTTGCTGAAAGGTAGTTTCTTGCCTCATAAGATTCTTTACAGATGTCTAATAATGTGATCATAGAGTTCGATATAGTCTCTTGTATTTGCTCATGGTATTCTTTATCTATAGAGGAAGAAAAAAGGTAGTCTAAAGTTAAATTTAAAATTTTTATTTTATTTAAAGCACTGTCGAACGCATTGTCTAAGTTATTATCCATTGTTTGGGTATGGATAAAGTTTTCTAATAAATTTTTTAAATTATTTTCAGCAATAACTTTACTCCAAAAACTTTGTAGCTCTTTTGTGCTTTTAGAAGCCTTTAGCTCTTCAAAATAATGGTTCCAATTTGTAGAGCTTTCCACAGGAGTTTCAGGAGAAGGTTTTTTTAAGCTAACTTGTTCTTTAGGCGAAGATTGTTTTTTTTGATCTTTATCGACTCTTAGAGGAGATAATGGGGCTAAAGAAAATAAACATGTTGATAGGAATAGATGTATAGATATTATGTGTAAAAAAAATATGGATATACTATTTTTTCGCATTTTTATTATCCCTTAGGCTGGTTAAATGATTATTATGTTAAAAATTTTTAATCACTTTGTGTCTTTTAAGACACACTTTTCTTCAAATCTTTCGTATAAAGGTGTAGATTTAAGATTGTTCAAAAAAACTTTAAATTATATATATCATTATATTTTAAAATAAATCATAATATATTTGATAAGAATGAGGATTATTTTAAAATTTATATTTTTTTATAATTGCATAAAACATCATATTTTTTTAATTTAAATATATATTTATATTAAATTTTTGAGATTGGGTGTAAATTTTTTTAGTTTGTATATTTACAAAGAGGGTTGTAAAGGGGTTAGTTTGTGAGGTAAACGAGTATCCTTTTAGTAAAAGAGAGCGTAGGAGTTTCATTTAAGAGTGTCTTATTTAGACAGATAAAGTTGATAGAGTGGAGTAATAGTTTAATAGACTTAATGGTCAGAAGTGGAAGCCTAGTGATGAGATTTTTATTGACCTCAAAAAGAAAATTATTTTTTTAGATTTAAGGATAGATATGCGATTACTTTTTAGAAAAAAAGAAAGGCCACGGAACAATTTTAATAGAGACCTCTATTGTTTGTTTTATAACTCAGGTATAGATGAGCTTGTGCGGTGGCCTTTCTGAATACACTTGAAAAATAGAGTATAATCCTTTTTTCTAGTTCTTTCTATTTAAAATTTTAGGTGAGCGTAGAGCCATTCTTCTAAACTTATTTTTTTTCCTTTAGAGTTTAGAAAAACTTTTTTATCGATAAGTTTATTAATATCTTTAAAAGTTTTGACTGTTGTCAAAAAATGTTTATCGAAGTTTTTTTTCCAGAGAGTATAGATTTCTAAAAAGTCTATGTAGTTTTTAGCCATGGTTTTTCTTCTACTAAAATCCGGATTAGAGGTGTTTTCTTTGAAATAATATGTGTTTTGATTCCCTATATTTTTTTCTATGAACCTGTATCCTTCGATCATTTCTTGAACCCAAAAAGGGTTAGAGAGATCGACCATTTGGTCAGCTAATAAAAAAGCCATGATTTGTAGTTTCACGTAATAATGTGAAATGCTCTCTTTATCATTTTTAAATTCGGAAGGAGGTGATATATTAACTTGCGCTTTTAGACCTTTTTTAGCAATAGCTTCAAAATATTCTAATAAAACCAACCCATTTAAAAAGGAACTTTTCTTTTTAAAACTTTTGATTTGAGTAGAGATGTTTGGAGAAATGTAGACAATAACCTGATTTTCCTCTTCCACATGAGTTGCTATTGCTGAGGATTCATTATGATTAGGCCATCCGACTTTAATGTCACTCAAAAAAAGGTTCGCATGATTATGTGAATCTCCAGATAAATTTTGACTATTTATTTCTATCATGTTTTGAATACTGCTCAGGTGAGAGGGGAGCTCTTTTTCTAAGGCAAGAATATCTTTAGATGAACTTTTTTGTTCGCCAATAGGGTAGCTTGTTAAGTCAGATTTGTCTAATGCGTAGATATCTTTTCTTTGATTCATTTTGTTTAGAAACTTTGAAAATGTTTTTTTTCCTTTCATAGTTATATTGGGGGAAGATATTCCAAATAAAGAATGAGAAAAAAATAAAAAAAACATAAACATGTATTTTTTTGAATAAAACATATTTTATCTCCTTTTTGTTGCTTTTAAAATTAAATTAAATATATTTATATATATATAATATTGTTTGTTTTTTTTTCAAGTTTATATATTTTTTAAAAATGAAATTGTTATAAAATACTTTAGATCATTTATGAAAAGAGTTTCATGAAGGCTTTCAAAATGGCGTAGAGGGATAGGATTTAGATAAAGAAACTTAGAATTAAACATAATCATAAGAACACTTGCTAGGTATTTTTAAAATCTTCTTCGAAAAGGAGACTTAGAAAATGTGTCTTATAAGGTTGATGAAGATAATACTTAGGATTTAGTAAGTAGTTTTGAGCTGGTAGATATTGATCTCAAGTAGGGAAAAAGGAAATAAAGGAATAGGGGTTGCGGATTTAATAGATCGAAAAAAGCCTTCCCAATTTGGGAAGGCTTTTTTCGAATAAGATAATATAAATACGAATTTATATTTGATTAAGCACTTTGAGCGACTTTCAAGTGCGATACAAGAGTCGCAAGAATAGTTTCTCCTTCGGAAGTAGCACTATCTGAACTAAGTAGAGTACCCATAACACTTTCAAATGTTTGGTCTGACTTATCAACATATTTACTAATATTTAAGATCAAAAAGTCGATAGCTTTGATAAAAGAGTTAGTAGCCTCTGAAGAAAATATATGAGGCATATCTCCATCGAGCTTTAAAACATTCTCTCTGAACCTATTTAAATACGCTGACATACCTGGTAGACCGTCCTCTTCAATAATACTCAAGTATTTTGCGGATTTGTATCCTTCAATAAGAGCTGCTAATTGAACAGCAACAGCGACGTCTTGAGGATTAGACCTATCTAGGTCAGAGCTGGTGTTAATGATGCTGGAGACAGTTTCACCTCTATCTTTGTCCAAGACGGTTAGACCTTCACTAATTTCGCTATTGAGAACGCAAAGTAAAGTATTATATACAGCGACATCGTTCTCTCTATTAACAGCATGAGTTAGGTGTTGCATAACATCAGGTGATAAGTAAATGACAATGCTTCCTTGGGTATCAGGTCCTTTTGGTGTAGTGACGTTAGAGGCAATTCTTGCCATTACACGTTCTGACATTCCTGGGTGACGCTCTTCCCTAATTGATATGGTTATTCCGAATTTCTCAGACGCATTTCGGGCTACACCTTCTAAGGTTTTTACCATTTCTGAAAGGTATTCTCTGCCTTCTTCATTTACCGAAGATATTTCGGCTAGCTCTGGTTTACCAATAAGAGTTGCTATATATCGATTAGAGACCGCTCCAGAGGTCGCTCCAGAGGACTCTCCATATTGATCAGAGTCCTGTGAATATTCTTCGCTCAACATTATGGGGGAAGATTGAGCAGCCGTCTGTGCCTGTTGTTGATCTACCAAACGTTGTGCCTCACCTAGAGTGTTTTCTATAGCCTGGGGGTCAGCGGTTGCGCTTGGTGCTGCGAGGCCAAACAAGGAACTCTGCATTAATATAACGGATAATAAAACAAGTTGAAAACTTAAGAAATGAGACATATCACATCCTCTCCATTTTTCTTACGAGAAATAAAAACAAAAACTCAAACGAATGACTGATTAAGAAAACTAATCGTCACAAAGACTATTATACATTTTTTTATTTTATTTGTCAAATAGAAAATACAGACATATGTAATGCTATACGTTAAGTCAAGCACAACTTCTTGAATAAAGGTCCTTTTGTTTACATAAATTATCGAACGCATTAGGAGTAAAATAATTTATTACAGAATGAGGGTAGTCCTCATTATATTTTTTAATAGCTCGTATAACCTCCGAAGAGGCAGAAAAACCATTGTCCCATTCATT
>MDLB01000094.1 GCA_001730085.1 PVC group bacterium (ex Bugula neritina AB1) | reverse complement strand
TTTTATAGCTTTGCCTTTAGACGGCATCGCAAAGCATGCTACTCCCATGTCAATGCCGACACTGCTTTTTGAGGGGTGCACAGGATCTTCACGCTCAATCTCCGTCTGAATAGAAACGAACCAATCACCTGCATAATAAGTCACAGTGGCATTTTTGGGAGTACCTATTACTTCTTGGCTCTTGAAAAAATGCACCCAGCCTATTTTAGGAAGAAATACTTGTTTGTTTTTTATTTTGACACCTACAGGGTATCTAAATCCTGAGTCTGATTTTTTATGTTTGAATCTAGGGAATCCCCGTCCTTTGACTTTTTTCGTCAAACAATCCCAAATAGCTCTATCTAACATTTGCAACGTTTGATTAAGTGGTTGCGACGAAACCTCTTTTAAGAAATCATATTCTTCGCTTTTCTTCCAAAAATTATTTTTCCACCAGTCAAGTTCGTACCAGCTCAAAAGCTTTTGCTTGTTCTCCATTCTTTCCTTTTGAATAGCAAGAGCTTTATTCCAAACAAAACGATTACAACCAATATTTTTCTTCAAAGTAATCTCTTGTTCTTTACTTTTTAATTTTAATTTAAATTTAAAACTCTTAACTTTTTTCATTCACACAGTTTAACATAGGCTCTATGGAAAATTAAAAAATATATTAAAAACCAAAGCTCTCCACATTTTTAATATCTGTGAAAAAGACTCTCATCCTCCACCTAAAGGAAGAGGTCTTCTCGGCTTGAAATGATAAAATATACAAGATCTTTTCCATTACCCTTACAATAAGAAAACTACAAAATAGCATTAAATTATGCTATCATTATTAGTCTATGATAAGCTTTAAAAAATTTCATCATTTTCGGAAAGATCCTGCCACACGAGATAAAAATAGCGAAGTTTCCCTGTCTCCGAAAGACTTTATTCAGCCTTTTTTTCTTGTTGAAGGATCTGAGATTTATCGAAAAATCTCTTCAGATTGTCCTTTGTTTCACTTTTCTGTAGATACAGCTCTGAAAGAAATCGAAAAATTACTCCACTTAGGGATAGATAAAATTCTTCTTTTTGGTGTTACAGAAAAAGAATTTAAAGATGAGCAAGCGACTTATGCCACTTCCCCAAGCAATCCTGTCTATCTAGCTATCAAGGCTATCAAAAAAAACTTTCCCAATATCACAATCATGACAGATATTTGCATATGTCCCTATACCTCACATGGTCACTGTGGCATTGTTGAAGGTCAAAAAATTTTAAATGACAAAACGTTACCTATCTTAGCTAAAATGGCATTATTTCATGCTGAAGCAGGTGCTGATTACGTATCTCCATCGGCGATGATGGATGGTCAAGTTTTAGCCATTCGTCAGGAGCTTGATAAGCATAAGTTTTCTAACGTCAAAATTATGTCTTACTCAATCAAATACGCTTCCTCCTTTTACGGGCCTTTTCGAGATACTATCAACTCCTCTCCTTCCTTCGGGGACCGTAGAACATATCAAATGGATCCTCGTAATGCCTCACAAGCTCTCGATGAGTTTCGTGCCGATGTGGAAGAAAAAGCTGATGTTTTTATTGTGAAACCCGCTCATACTTATTTAGATATTTTATACAAAATTCATCAGCACTCCCCTAAAGCTCTTTTATGCGCTTATCAAGTTTCTGGAGAATATATGATGTTACATGCCTCTGCGCAACAAGGCTATCTTGATCTCAATCAAGCTGTAACAGAGGTTTTTCATGCCTTTAAACGTTCTGGAGCGCAATGGATTATAACTTACGACGGATCTCGTTATTGGAGTGAAAAATAAAAAGTCATGAAAGACCTATTTCAAAGAGCAAAAAAGTCTATACCTGGAGGGGTTAATAGCCCTGTACGATCTTTATCTAACGTGAATGGTACCCCCGTTTTTATGAAAAGTTCATCTGGGGCTTTGATCTATGACAACCAAAACACCCCCTATGTCGACTTTTGTCAGTCTTGGGGATCTATGATTTTGGGACACAGTCACCCCGAAGTTATTCAAGAAATACAACAATCTATAACTAGAGGAACAAGCTTTGGATGTGCCACAGAACTAGAAATACAAATGGCAGAAAAATTGATATCACTTGTACCTTCTTTAGAGCAAGTCCGCTGTGTGAATTCCGGAACAGAAGCAACAATGAGCGCCATCAGGTTGGCAAGAGGCTTTACCGGACGTGATATCATTATAAAGTTTGACGGATGTTACCATGGACATGTTGATCACCTTTTGATCTCATGTGGCTCTGGGGTAACAGGAGCTCCATCCGCTTCTAGCAAGGGGGTTCCGCCTGCTGTCATCAAAGATGTTATTTCATTGCCGTACAATGACACAGAAACTGTGTCTCATATTTTTCAAGAAAAGGGCTCATCTATTGCAGCTATTATCGTTGAACCGGTTGCAGCCAACATGGGACTTATTCCTCCTAAAAAAGGTTTTCTAGAATCTTTGAGATCTTTGTGCACCCAACATGGTTCTCTTTTAATTTTTGATGAAGTTATCTCTGGATTTCGCCTCGCCAAAGGTGGCGCACAAGAGTTTTTTGGAGTTCATCCAGATTTAACATGCCTAGGAAAAATCATCGGTGGAGGTTTTCCTGTTGGGGCTTTCGGAGGTTCAACAGAGATTATGGAACACTTAGCGCCCTGTGGCCATGTTTACCAAGCTGGAACTCTATCCGGAAACCCCATAGCAATGACCGCTGGTTTAAAAACTTTAGAACTTATAGGAACAGACGCCTTTTATGAAAAGCTCAATAATCATGCCAAAGAGGGACTAAATTTAATACAAAAAGGTATCAAATCATGCAATGTCCCCATCACCTTACAAAGCTTGGGCTCAATGTTTAGCTTTTTTATTTCAAAAGAAGCACCCGAAAACTTTGCAAGTGTCCATAATTGCGACCATAAAGCTTTTGCTAACTTTTACCAAAAATCACTGGCAGAAAATATTTATTTATCCCCATCAGGATATGAGACAAACTTTATCACCTTTTCTCACACGAAAAATCACTTCGAAAGCCTAGCAAAAGTCATCTCCTCCTTAAATATTTAAGGAAATTTTTCTCTTAAAAAATTTACCAAAGTCAAAATCTAAAATCTGCTTTATGAAGAGCGTTGTGATCGGGAGGAAGAGCTGTTGTCGAGAACTGTTTTCAATGATTTGAATCTTTGCAAAGAAACTTCTTCTTTATTAAAACCTTCTTTCTGTGATTTGTACCTGCTCGACCAACCTCTTGATCCATCTGGTTTCAAAGTTTCCAATGATTTGAATCTTTGCAAAGAAACTTCTTCTTTATTAAAACCTTCTTTCTGTAATTTGTACCTGCTCGACCAAAATCTTGATCCATCTGGTTTCAAAATTTCCTGCTTCACTTTATATGTGGAACTTTTTCTGAATCGATCCCAAGCCCTTTTTACCTTATCCAAAAACCGGTATCTCTCTTTTTGGAAAACCTCTGAGCCTCTTTCTATGTTAGTTTGTCTCTTATCCACCCCTTTTACTTCATCAGAAAATACTGAGCTTTGAGAACTCCCTGCAGAGATTGAAGAGGAATCACCCTCCGATCCCACTCTTTCTGTAAAAGCACCTGTCGGATCTAGATCCTGCTCATTATCGCTTTCTTCATCAGTGCAGTAACTGCTTGTATCTGCTAAATCACGTAAATTATCATAAGGTAGAACATCTCTCGAAGGTTCTTCTCCCTTAGGAATTGAAGCCCTTTTCTCTTTATCTTTAGAAGAAGGTTCTTTCTCAGGATCAAGATCTGGCTTGCTTCTTGAATCAGTCATTTCTTCTTCAGAGCTTTTATCAGAAACCTCTTGGTTAAAATTAGAAGTTTTAGGTGAGGGCTGACTCTCTACTGATAGAGAACCTTCGCTAACCACTTTTAAATTAGAAATTGAGCCGCTACTATCAGGTTCATCTTCCGAAAAATCTTCCGTATCTTGTCCTAACTCAAGATTTTTAGTAACTCTCAAATCAGAAGGTAGATTATTCTGAGTTACCTCCTTATGTAAACCCAACTCTTCTCCTTTATCAGAAAATACTGAGCTTTGAGAACTCCCTGCAGAGATTGAAGAGGAATCACCCTCCGATCCCACTCTTTCTGTAAAAGCACCTGTCTTTGAAATATCTCCTAATAGACCTTCGTCATCAGGTCTTTTTTCTTCTCTCTCTGAATCTTCTCCAGCAGTTTCCAATCGGGACTCACTCTCTGCTGATTGATACTCTTCGGTAGTCGTGCTTAAGTTAGAAGTTGAGCCTATACTATCAGGTCCACCTTTCGAAAAAACTTTCTCAGCTTGTCCTAAGTCAGGAGTCAAAGAGCTTTTCTCTTCACCTTGACCTTCGAATAGAACAGTATCTTTATTGTTGGTTGTCTGCGAATCTTGTATTATAGGTAAAGAAGAGCCGGAAACCTTTTTTTCGTCGCTTTCCTCTTCAAATATCTCTCCAGCTACACTTGGGGATAGAACACCTTTTGTTTCAATTAAAGATTGGTGTGAATCTCTTTGGGTACTATCAGTCAACTCTACTTTTTTATTGCCGGGGATACCACTCTCTGTAGGCTCCCTTAGGTCTAGACTTTTCAAATCGGTTGAGTTCATTTTTTTATAATAAGCAGTAGAATCTAACTGATTATCTTTAGAGTCTCTATAAATCTGTCTTGAAATATAGATAGCAAAAAAAATAGGAATAAATGAAAAAGCAAGACAAAGACATGCAAAAACTTTCATCGAAATCAAAGACAGGCTAAAAATAGTCACGTCTAACTTTAAAAAGAGCAACAAAATAAAAGTGATTGTTATAATAAAAAGTGTTAGAGCTTTCACTATAAAAAAAGCAAAAGCAGGGAGAAAGTATTTTTGCAAAAGGTTATCTTTTCGATCTTTAAAAAGAGATTTATAGTAAACAATACCTATTACAGAAAGAGTTAGCTCTATCGCCAAGGCAATCCCAATCAAACAAAAAGGAACCCATGAAATGATCGCTGGTGAGATAAAAATTTTACCTAGAACAATTAAGATTGAAAGAGTGACTATGACCAGTGGAATAGAAAAAAGCAATATGATAACAATGTTATTTTTTGCTTTGGATCCTCTACTAAAAGGCTCTAGTTTAGGAATCAATAGTGGGGAGGAAAAATCTTTTTCTCTTGTATATTCAAAGATACATCCTTTTAGTGAAAAGCCCTTCTCCATAGAACCTATCGATAGCTGTGTTTCCAGAGCTCTTCTCGGTGCGTCTGCATTAATCTCTTTATAGTTACTTTTTGCCAAAGAAGATTGTACAGCTAATGACCTAGATGAATCCACAAAAAAAGTCATCAAAAAAAGCTGCATAACAATATAAGATAGTATTTTTTTCATGGTCTCCCCCTCAAAGATACACAAAAACTATTTACCACTACCTTGAAAAATAAAAACAGAAAGTTCATAAAAGTCTCAAGGTATAAAAGCACATTGATCAAGCAAATAAAAAAGATATTAAAGATTTCTTAAATTGTAAGTAAATTTTTTAAAAAAAACAATATAAAATTATAAAATAATTTCAAAAGAAGACTAATAAAGCTTTGAAAAACATTGAAAATATTGGAAAAACTGCATAAAATTTTTGAAAAATATTTTACAAAAGGTTCTAGTTTTGGGAAGTTAAAGCTTATTCAAAAACCACAGAAGCAACGGCATGAATACGAGAGTGAGAGAGCGATAAGTGACAAATCTGAACACCTTTATTTTTTAAAACCCCTCCCACTTTTTGATTCCAACTGAAAAATGGAGAACCTTCTGATAAGCGACAAACTTCTATATCTAACCAAGATACTCTTCGGCAATCTTTCAAAGCTTTAACAAAAGCTTCTTTTGCCGCAAACCGCACAGCTAAATGCTGACTGGGATTAGCTTTACTCAAGCAATATCTTTTTTCGGAAGAGGTTAAAATTCTATCAAAAAATCTTTCTTGAAAACGATCTATCGCAGATTGAATCCTTTCAATTTCTACTATATCTATCCCAATGCCCAAAATCATTATTATTGGCTCTCACCCAACAAACTTAACATTTCTTTAACAGCTTGCTCTAAGCCGACAAAAACAGCATAGCTAATAATAGAGTGCCCTATATTGAAATCTTCAATATCTGGGATATTAACAACATCTTTAATATTTTGATAGTTTAAACCATGACCAGCATCAACCTTAAGTCCTAAGGAGTTTCCATATTTTGATGCAAAATATAGTTTTTCAAGCTCTTGTTTTTTAATTTCAGGATCAATCGCTTCTGCGAAAAAGCCTGTATGCAACTCTATCCGAGAAACCTTCATCTTAGAAGCAAAATCTATTTGCTCCTTCTCTGGATCAATAAAAAGACTTATTTCTATGTTTTTTTCGAAAAAAGGGTCTAAGAAATCCTCAAAAGCTTTCAACTCTTTTAAGTCAAGCCCTCTCTCTGTCGTTAATTCCTGTCTTTTCTCTGGAACAAAAGTCACTTGGTCCGGAAGAACATCAAGCGCTATTTCTCTAATTTCTTGAACCATCGCCATTTCCAAGTTTAACTTTGTAGAAACCACATTTTTCAACGAATAAAGGTCTTTATTTTGAATATGGCGCCGGTCCTCTCTTAAGTGCACCGTTATACCCTGACAACCTGCTGATTCACTCAATAAGGCCGCACGAACTACACTAGGATAAGAAGACATGCGAGCTTGTCTCAGTGTTGCAACATGGTCCACATTCACCCCTAAACGTTTCATTTTATCTCCTCTTTTTCTGTAGAAGTGTATATACTTTCTGAATAATTCAAACCTGACAAAGGTGTCTGTATATCTGAGGAACGTACCGTCACTTGAACACGATCTATTTCCGAAATAACTCTCACACCAGGAGGAACATCCACATGAACCAATGTTTCATATTTCCCATCCATCAAACCTATCAATTTCACATATGCCGTAACATTCTTGGCACTCAAAGACTTTGTCAATAAAGCGGGTGCAGAAACTTTCAAAGACATCAATGTTGGAGACACAGAAATAGACCTCATATCCAAACTCGGCAAAGACAAAATATGTATGGGAATATCAGATAAAGTGAGTTGCTCTTCCGCTTTATTTCTCTGGTCTAAAAAACCAGCTTGTTTCATCTCTCCCCTAATATATACCCATATAATAAGGGCTAAAATTAACGAAAAAATTTTATATTTAACATCTCTACGTACACCTCTTATCATTTAACTAAACTTCCTCTGTGGATAAAATTAACTTAGTCAAAAGGTCTTCCAAACGTTTCTCTCCTAAATCACGAGTTATCGCTCCTTCTTTGACTAAAGAAATAATACCTGTCTCTTCTGAAACCACAAGAACAATGGCATCTGTTTCTTCGGACAATCCAAGAGCAGATCGATGCCTTGTTCCCAAAGTTTGTTGAACAGGGTTCTCTGTTAAGGGTAACAAACACCCTGCCGCAGAAATACGCTCACCTTGAACAATAAGAGCCCCATCATGCAGAGGAGTTGTTGGCATGAATAAACTAACAATCAACTCTTTAGTCAAATGAGAGTCTAAAAAAATTCCACTCTCTATATAATTCCCTAGACCTGTTTTTCTCTCAATAACAATCAAGGCTCCAATGCGCTTCGATGATAAAAAGATACACGCTTTAACGATTTCATGAACAAAGCTTTTTTCCCTTAAAAAATTGCCTAATATACGGTTTTGGCCGATTTTTGCCAGAACCCTACGCAATTCGGGCTGAAATAAAATTAAAAAAACAATCAATGAAATCGCAAAAACTTTTGTTAAAAGCCAGTTAATAACAAGAAACTCTAGCTTTTGAGATATAACAAAAATAACAAAAATAAGCCCTAAACCTTTTAAAAGGTTCTCACTCAACGTTCCCCTAATGAACTTTGTTACATAGTAAATAGCAACAGATATAATAAAAATTTCAACAAAAGGTCTCCATGCATACAAAAGAATCCAAATCATATTTGCTTCTTGTAACATGTCAAAAATCATCTCCATCAAGACTCTCCCTCTCTCTTTTCTTCCAAAAGAGACCACATCCGGATAAGATCAAAAGTTTCCTTAACATCATGAACTCTGATATATTCTATCTCATTTTTGACAAGCCAAGCATGTACAGACAAACTACCAGCCAATCGATCTTGTTTTTCTCTACCCAATATATCTTTAAAAAAACTTTTGCGAGAAACCCCTATAAAAAAAGGGCATTTTAAATTTTTCCAAGAAGGAATAGCTTTAAGAAGCTCTAGATTATGTTCGCTGGTTTTTCCAAAACCAATACCTGGATCCAAAATAACACGACCTAGAGGGATTCCTTTTTTATCACAGTAGTCTAATCTATTTTGAAAAAAACTATATACCTCCTGACAAACATCTCTGTAAGAAGGTGCATCTTGCATTATTTCTGGATCTGCAAGAGCATGCATTAGAACAAATGAAGCTTTTGAGTCGGCGATAACACTTGCCATTTCGGGGTCATACTGACACGCGGAAACATCATTAACTCTAGAAACACCTTTATCCAAGGCCCAAGCAGCAATTTTTGCCTTCCGAGTATCTATCGATACTGGGATAGATACATTTTGCATAATGGCGGGCAAAACATCCTTCAATCGACGAAACTCCTCTTCAAAAGAAACTTCTTTGCTTCCAGGTCGAGTAGACTCTGCTCCAATATCTATCCAGTCAGCTCCTTCTTCTTCCATTTTTAAAGCTCGTTGAACAGCTCTTTCAGAAGAAAAATACTGCCCTCCATCAAAAAATGAATCAGGAGTCAAGTTTAATATGGCAACAATTTTAGAAACAACCACTAAATCAAAGGGGCTGAGATTGGTGGAAACTCTTCTATAATCGCATTAACATCAGAGGCTGTTACAATTTCCTTCTCGAGCAAAAGCTTTGCTAAGCTATCCAAAGATGTTCTATAGTCACTAATAAGATCGAAACCTCTTTTGTAACAGGTATCTAAAATAAGCCTAACTTCATTATCTATCGATAAAGATGTTTTTTCACTAGGGATACGAGAATCCCCAGATCTACCCAAAGGGTCGTCAGAGGCAGACTGCTGTCCCCCATAAATAACCTGTCCAATTTCATCACTCATACCGTAACGAGCAACCATCTGTCTAGCTATATCTGTAGCTCTTTCAAGATCATTAGAGGCACCTGTCGTTATCTCCTCTAAAAAAATCTTTTCGGCTAAACGCCCTCCCATAAGAACTGTTATTTCAGCTAGAAACTCTGTCTTACTTTTAAGATATTTGTCAGCAAGAGGAAGTTGCATCGTATATCCCAAAGCAGCTGTACCTCTAGAAACAATAGAGACTTTATGCAAGGGGTCAACCTCTGGGATAACCGCAGCTAAAATTGCGTGCCCTGACTCATGATAAGCAATGATTTTTTTCTCTTCATCACTGATCACTCTATTTTTTCGCTCAAGTCCGGCAACAATTCTTTCAAAGGCTTCTTCCAATTGTTTTTGATCCACACTGTCCAAGTTATTTCTCGCCGAAAGTAGTGCCCCCTCATTCACAAGGTTAGCAAGATCTGCACCAGAAAATCCTGGTGTTTGACGAGCAATAAGAGACAAGTCTACTTCTGGATGAAGTTTAATTTTTTTCACATGAACATTCAAAATATCCTCACGACCTTTTATATCAGGGCGATCGACAACCACTTGCCTATCAAAGCGACCTGGACGCAACAAAGCAGGGTCCAAAACATCAGGCCTATTGGTTGCAGCAATAAGAATAACTCCTCCGGAACCATCAAAACCATCCATTTCCACCAAAAGAGCATTCAAAGTCTGCTCCCTCTCATCATTACCCCCGCCAATGCCTGCAAATCGCTGTCTCCCAACAGCATCTATCTCATCGATAAAAACAATAGCACCTTTGCCGCTTGCAGTAGAACTTTTTTTTGCCTGTTCAAATAAATCTCTTACCCTAGAAGCACCGACACCTACAAACATCTCAACAAAATCAGACCCACTTATACTAAAAAATGGAACACCTGCTTCTCCCGCAACAGCTTTGGCAAGTAAGGTTTTCCCCGTCCCAGGAGAGCCTACAAGCAAAACCCCTTTAGGGATCTTTCCACCTAGTCGGCTAAACTTTTTAGGCTCCTTTAAAAAATCAATGATCTCTTGTAACTCTTCCTTTGCTTCGTCAACTCCAGCAACATCAGCAAAGGTCGTTTTCTTAGAATGACTAACCCTAGCCTTGCTTTTGCCAAATGAGAATATTTTACCTCCAGAAGAAGCCATATTTCTATAAACAAAAAACCATAGAAAAGCAATAAATAACAACATTGGGGCCAATGAATAAACCAAATTAACCCAAAAAGTTTTAGGAGGAGCTATTTTAAAGTCAGAGACCTTCTCTCTCAAGGAAGGCAACAAATAAGGGTCTCCCCCATTTTCAACATAAACACTAAAAGATGTGTTATCTGCTAATCTACCCTTGATCACCTCTCCCGTTTTAACAGCAGATTTTATATGCCCTGCATCTAAAGTTTTGTAAAAATCGGAATAACCAAGCGGCTTATGCCGCTCTACACCCATCTTACCTAAGCTCATAATGTATAAAATACCAAGCCCAACAGCTAGCCACAACCAAAAATTTTTACCATTTGCAGGGGCTGGCCCCTTCCCCTTACCTGGAGGCCTCTGTCCTTTCGGCTTTTGAACATTCATTATTTATTCCTTAATCTATAATGCAAAAACTTAAAAAAATACCATTAAATTTAATAGCCTCTGTAAATATTGTCTTTTTCGAAAAAGACAATATCCTTTGAAAAACCCAAGAAAAAAAATACATGAGATTGCGCAGAGGATTGACTATTTTAACACACTCAAAGATACCGTTGCAAAATCTCTCATCATTCCCTCTACAAAAATCTATGAAGAATAGAAAAAGAGCGTACCATTGCAAAATCTCTCATAAACTTTCTTAAAACTCTCTCAAAAAGCTTATGCAGAGACTTCTGCATAAATAGAACCTTGCTGATCAAAGAAACCCTTAACTTTTAATACAAGCTCTCTTTCAAAATTCTCTATTTTTAGATTTTTATCTTTGTCCATCATTTCTGACCTAAAAGAAGCAATGTCGTCTCTAAAAGTAGAAAGTTTTAAATCTTTCATCCGGCCCAAAAGTTGATCTAACAGCCAGCCCAGCCTGTCCTTATAATTCTCATGGTTTACTTTTGTAAAAAATAACCACTCAGAAAACCAACAAAATCCACTCAAATACTTATTTGTGAAGCCTTCTTGGTTATGAATGTCCATATACATATAGAGATCTTTCATCAATTTTAAAGCATATCGACAGTTTTTTTCTTCAGCCTTTGTGAGGGTAACTTCTTCTTTTATTTTTTCTTTTAACTTTTTCCATTCTCCTTTACTTAGAGGTTTTCCATCAAATCCACCTTTATCAAAGAAACTTTTTTTGAACAAGGTTCTCCAGATTTTTTTGAGATTTATCTTTAAAGAAAAGGCTACAAATATAACCAATAATGTATTTAAGGCATGACAAATAGCGACATATTGAGGCGTCAAAACTTTAGCAAAAATAAGAGAGACAATCACAATATTCCACAAAAACGCTACTAAAAAAATATTTACAAAAATCACAGAATAGCTCCTGCGTTGAAGCTTTAAAAACTTTTTCAAGTTTTTAAAAACATCCTTTCCTTTTCCCAAAACAACATTGGCTACTGTTTTAGCAAAGTCAGTTGCCGAAGAAAAAGAAAAAGCAACATCAGCAAGGCTTAAAGCAATCGTATCGTTAGTCCCATCTCCAACCATCCCAACACGAGTAAGACGATCTTTCATCGTACCCTGTTCTTTTTCTAACCTTTTATCAAACGTTATTTCAAACCGACGCTTCAACTCTTTTGGTAAAAAATTTTTTTCAAATTCATCCCAATTCATAACCAAAGGTAACCGTTGAGAGTCTTCTATCTCGTCCGAAGAAACGAAAGATTGAAGTGTTTTCAAATTTTCACCGAAAGATAGCCAATACACAAACTTAGCTTTCTCTTCTGGAGTAACTTCTGCCAAACCAAAACTCATAGAGGATCTTTTTAAAACCTCACGAACACTAAATTTTGTATCTCCAGAAGCAACTACAGGGTAAATCTTTTCCGGATAAGGTTGAAATCTAAATACTTTTTGGGAAATAGCGTTAAGAACTCTGTGATACCATTTTAAATCCCCCATATTTAAAAAATTACCAACTAAGTCGTTAAAACCCTCTCTTATCTTTTGAGAAACCCTATAGCAACCAACAGCTTGTTGTTTATTAACATCATATAAAATAATAGGAGTCAAGCCTGCCTCTGCCACTTCATTAAAAGCCTCTCTGATTTCGTTAAGATTTTGACAAACCATCCCATACTTACCTTTCAGTTGTTTATAGTTGCCAATAAACAAAGAAAGTCCTCTAGATTGACCGGAAACACCCCCTGAAAAAGAAGAGAAACTAGCCTCTTGTTTAAGATAATCTTTGCTCTTAGCAAAGTCAATAAGAAGCCGCGAGTATAAACTTGATTCTTCTAAAGGGGCCTCTATGTCTGCTGTAGCAAAAAAATATCTCTGCAAAGCCTCTGTGTCATCATTTAAATCCTTTTGAGAAGGACACAGAACAAAAGGATTTCCTCCTAAAGTTGCCTCAGAATCATCTGTTATCGTTCCTGTCTTATCGAGAACTAAAACATTTACAGGGGAAAAAGCACTGTTTTTTCTAACATAAATATTTTCAGAGGCAAGCCTATGACGTGCCACAACAAAAGAAAGGGGAACCCCAATTAAAAAAGGACATGCACAAATACCAGCTAAAGCACCAACAACTATAAGCCAATCTTTAAGAATAATAAAACCTACAAAAGCAACCGCGAATAAAACAAGTCCAAAATACTTAAGAACCTTGTCAGACAAAGCCTTTACCTCAGAAAAAGCATATGGATCTAAAGAAGTCAGAGACATTTCCATTTGGCCCAATGTCGTTTTAGATCCAGCCTCTGTAACTTCCATCTCAATGAAGTCTCCTAAAACCATTGATCCCCCTTTGACCTTATCTCCTACTTTAACCGTTAATTCTGCTGACTCACCCGTCAAAGCAGCCGTACTTATTCTTGTCTTTTCACAACATTTTAAAACTACCCCATCAAGCTTAGGTATTGAAGTATTAGCTTTAATTCTAACCACGACACGGATACCTCTACCTAAAGCATTCTCAATCTGCTGAACGCTCAAGGGTTCACAATCTCTCTCATCATTCAAACTAACGATCTCAAATTTATTAGATACACTTTCACTTTTAAGGGTTTTGATTGATGCCATTTGAGAGGCAACCATTTTATCCTCCATAAGTTCCGCGGTATGAATAATCACTGCAACAAGCGCAAGAGAAACAAGCTCCATATCCAAACTAGGCATAATAAAATAAAGAAAAAGAAGCAAAAATAAAGCAAGACCTTGTGTGAATTCCTCATCTATCTCTTCCCACGGAGAACGAAGATTTATCAAAGCATCCAAAAACGACATAAACGCAACATGTCCACCAACAATAATAGGCATAGCAAACAAAATAATACCCGGGATACTTAGAACTGTGAAAGCTATTGTAATTTTCTCAACCACCTCTGCCGTAAACCTTAAAGAACCAGTATCAATACCCAGATGTAGAAAAACAACCAAAGCAGCATATATAACTATAAATAAAAACATAAATTTTATTGATTCTCTAACAAACTCTAAAGCTCTTCCAAAAGTTTTATCCCATAAAGGATTCATCTTAAAACGAAAAAACTTGGTGCCAGCGATTTTATAAAAAATAAACGTCCCAAAAGGAACAAATGCTACTCCTAACAAAACAAAGGAATACGGATTAAATTTAGATACAAAATAGGTGATCAGAAATAAGGATGCGAATATACAAAAATAAATAACTTTATTTTTCACCGTCTCTTTTTCATACTCGAAAGGCTCGACTGAAGACTCTTCTACCTTTTCAAAAGATTGCATCTCCTGTTGAAAATCCGAAATATCACTAGAATAAGAAGAAAAGGCAATACTAACCCTAGGCTTTAAAACTTCAGAAGAGGGTGCCAATCCCCAAGAAATAGAGTTAGAAAAAATCGCTGAAATAACGATTACAAAAACAAGCTGAATCAAAAAAACTCTATTTTTCACGTAAAGCACTTTCTAGTATAAATAAAAAAACCTCTGCACACATTTCAAAATGGTGTAAAGTCTTCTTTGTATTAAAGAAAACAAGTATAAATTCGATGCAAAATATCTAACAAAAAAGTTGCAAAAGATTTCCGAGCGAATTAAAGATGAAATATGTACGCATAATCTCATGAAATGAAAATGAATTTCAATTTTATAAACAAATCGCAAATATGTCAAGAAAAAACTTACAAATTCTTCCTTTTAGTTTAATAAACTTTTAACTTCAAGTATAGATTCCCAAGCCATATTCATGTCACACTTTTGCGAAAGTTTTTTACCTCTAAACCCCCACAACGCTCCTACAGACAAACAAGAAGCTCTATTAGCCAGCTCAATATCTACTTCTGTATCTCCAACATAGTAAATATTAGACATCGAAATATTCATTGATTCAACAACCTTGAATAACAATTCGGGTGAAGGCTTCAAAGGATAGTCCTCCAAAGAACCATAAACGCTACAAAAATCCCATTCACTAAAAAAATGCCGAATAATCTTCTGAACAAATGCGTCTGGCTTATTCGATAAAATAGCCATCGGAACTCGGTTCTTCTGTAAAAAATCTAGGGCTTCAGGAACATCCGGATACAAAGAACTTTTTGCTTCCCAACACTCTTCATAACATATTTCAAAAAGGTCTTTACACTCTAAAATAGTATCTTGCTTGTTCATATGACTCTCTGGCAAAGCCGCTGAAATAAGTCGGTCAATTCCTCTACCTATGATTTTTCCATATTCGCTTTCGAGAAGCGGCTCAAAATTTAATTTTTTCAAAGCTTCATTCATAGCTATCGCTATACTCGAAAGACTATCTAAAAGAGTCCCATCTAAGTCGAAAACAACACCACAATCATTGGAAAAACTCTGCATAAGTCAACCCTCTCTCACATATTTTTAAACTGCATATTAAACAGTCGTCTATAAAAACCGCCCAAAGCCATAAGCTCCAAATGGTTGCCTTCTTCGACAATTTGTCCATGCTTAACAACTAAAATCTTATCCACCTGTTGAACCGTCGATAGTCGGTGCGCAATAACAAATGTTGTTTTATTTTTTAAAATCTCCCTAATACCTTTTTGTACAATCGTTTCATGATAGGAGTCAAGAGAAGCCATTGGTTCATCCATTAAAACAATTTTGGGAGAATGAGCTAGAACTCTAGCCATTGAAATCAACTGAGACTGACCTTGCGACAACACATTATTCTGATCGAGAACAGTATCATACCCCTTGGGCAAACTTTGTATAAAATCATGAACATGAACCATTTTGGCACACTTTTGCATCTTTTGAGTCGAGATACTATCTTTCCCCAAAGTTATATTAAAAGCAACTGAGCTAGGGAAAAGGCTCTGCTCTTGCAAGATAACAGATATATTTTTTCGCAAAGAATAAATGTCTATTTTTTGAATATCACAGTTGTCTAAGAAAATTTTCCCACTATACCCAGAATATAACCTTAAAATCAGTCTCATGATCGTTGTTTTTCCAGATGCACTTGGTCCGACAATCGCGACAGACTGCCCTGGAGAGATATCAAAAGAAACATTTTTTAAAACAGACGATGTATTTTTCAAGTTGTAACAAAAAGAAACATTTTTAAAAGAAACCTTCCCCTCCAGTTCAGTAAGCCTTACAAGTCCCTCATTTTTTTCCTTCTCTTTTTCAAACGCTCTAAAGATCCGTTGCAAAGCAGCCAAGGCATGCTGCAAAACTGTCCACTTCCCAGAAAAATCTTTCAAGGGGGAAAAAAGCTTATAGGTATAGTCAATAAATGCTACTAAAACACCTAAAGAAATCCCCTCCCCTGCAAAAGACCCTTTGAAGCAAAACCATAAAAATATAGCAATAACAACAAACATCATCATTTCTATAAAAGAAAATAGAACAGAATCATAGCCAACAGACCGCATAACCACATGCCGATACTCAACACTGGCATCTTTCAAAAGACCTTCAAATGACTCTTCTTTTTCAAAAAGCTGTATAACTAACGACCCTTGCAAATTCTCTTGAAGCAAGCCATTTATCGTTGACATCTTTTCTCTTATCAAAAAGAAGAGCCTTTTCATCCTTTTACGTATAAAATTGATAACAAGAAAAATGAGAGGTATCGATACAATAAAAATCAAAGAGAGAGAGACATTCAAATAAAACATCATCCCCAAAATCCCTATAAAAATCAGCAAGTCACTCAGAAGCGTAACAATCCCACTACTCAAACTTTCATTCAAAGCCTGCATGTCCGATATTACAGATGAGCTTGACTCTCCTAAAGAACTATCATCAAAGTGAGAAAGTGGCAACTCTTGTATATGTTCAAAAAGGTCACGCCTCATACGCGAAACTGTCCTTTGCCCTATATATTGAAAAATATAACTTTGTAAAGACCTTAAAAGGAACTCCATCATAACTACGAAAACAAAAATAATGGATAAAAAATAAAGCCCTTTCAATTCTTTAGAGAAAATATAATTATCTATGCCCATTTTTACTATATAGGGTTGGCACAAATGCATCGCAGACAAAAAAGGAACAACTATGATTGATAAAATAAGAAGTTTTTTATGGATCTTTATATATTTCCAGAAAAACTCTATATGCTCGCGCCTCAAAATTTTCATGATAACAAAGCTCTTTGATATTTCCATGTTTCCCGATATAGGCCTTCTTCTAAAAGTAAAGACTTATGCGTCCCCTGAGCAAGACACCTTCCCTCATCTAGAACAAGGATATGGTCGCATTTCGAAAGAATACTTGTCCGATGCGAAATGATAATTTTAGTTGCATCACACTCTCCTCCAAAAAGATTATCAACAATCATGCTTTCTGTTTCCGAATCTAATGAAGACAAAACATCATCTAAAACCAATAAACCATGCGGTTTAAAAAGAGCCCTAGCCAGAGAAACTCTTTGTCGTTGTCCCCCAGAGAGTTTCGCGCCTTTCACCCCTATGATCGTATCATAGCCTTTGGCAAGGGTTTCAATCTCTTTATCTATTGAGGCAACTTGCGCAACCTTCTTTAATTTTTTTTCCAAGAGCTTATTTTCTTTGAAAGATTTTTCAAAAGTGATATTTTGACAAACGCTCTGAGAAAAAAGGAACGTCGACTGAGGAACATAAGACAATAGATTTTGATATTCCTTATGAGACCATTTTTCGACAAATGAACCATTAATCATTACAGTCTCTTCAGGAGCTTTTTCAATCCCAGCTAAAACATTTGCCAAAACAGTTTTACCTGACCCTGTCACTCCAAATACACCTAAACTCTTTCCTGGCAAAACAGAAAAAGATACATTTTTCAAAACCTCTTTTTCAAAAGAAAAAGATAAATCTTTCACCTCCAAATGAACTGGCAAGGTCTTCTTATCAAAAGAAGAAGAGACCTTAATCTCTAAGGGAGGCTCATTTTTCATGATATTTTGAATCCTCTTTATAGAAGCACGTCCTTGTTGGAGAAGGTGAATAATCCAAGCCAAAGAGGCTGTGGGCCAAGCCCAAAGATTCAGGTAAAAAGAAAAGGCGACAAACTCACCAATAGAAAGAGTTTCTTTGGTTAACATTTTTCCTCCGACAACGAATAAAACAAGATGCCCTAAAGTATTTATAATACCTATAAAAGAAAACATCTGAGCACGTATACGACACATTTTCAAATAGCTGGTTTCATATGTTCCATTTATTTCATCAAAAACAGTTTGAACAAAATTTTGAGAACCGGACACTTTAATAAAAGAAACTTTGCTTAAAAAGTCTATCGTACACTTTGTTAACCGACTAAGCTCTTCTTGAGACTTCCCTGTATATCTTGACAACTTTTTAGACAAAACTCTAACGCATAAAAGTATGAAAGGGACGGGACTCATAACAATTAACATCAAATATCTATCAATTTGAAACATATGATAAAGAGAAAAAGTGTAGATCAAAAACGTGTTAAAAAAATGCAAGCTAACAAGTCCTACCATTAACCGTATATTATTAACATCTTCTACCATATGACACATCATATCTCCCACAGAGTTCTTTCTAAAAAAGCTTTGTGGTAAGGACATAATATGACTATAAATATCTTTGCGGATTTCATGCTCAACAGCTCGTCCAGGATAAAACATAAGAACACGCGAAAAACTTCTAACCAATAACATCCCCAAAGCCAACAGAATGATCCCTAATAAAGCCCTATGTGGGAAGATATGACTTTCTGAGGCTTTAGGATAATAGTCAATGATTGTTTGAATTTTTAAAGGTATCAAAATAGTTAGATAGTTTGTGAGGATTAAACATAAAAAGGCACCTAAAAAAAAGTACCAATACTTTCTGAGATATTGTTTAAGAAACGGAATCACAAATCAGTCTCTCTCAAAAAGGATAGACTGTACTGTAACAGCGGAGACCCATGTCAATTTGACTAACTCTCCTGCAGTCGCTCTTTCAAGTTCTTCGCCATCTACTGTTTCTATTTTTTGAACATGAACAGATAACTCTTTATTTTCAGGTGTTTTATAAAAACCCTTCAGGCCTATATTTAAGGTGGACTTTAACTCAACAGCAATATGGCTTCCCTTCATTGCTTCAACCACACGACCTAAAACTTTTTCTCCTGACATTGAAACACCTCTGCGTTTCTTATAGTCTGTTTTATTAGCTAAAAAAAATCCCGCTTTGAAAGGCCTTTGAGCAAAGCTCTTTAATTTTTTTTCAACGTCTTCATTTTTTTCAGCTGGAACACCTTCTTCCATCGCTTTTGTAGTGCTAATAACTTGAGAAGCTTTCAATCGATACGCTAAAAGAGATTCTTTCAAGTAGTCTAGAGACTCTCCCCTCGCATCAATTAACCATGAGTCTAAGTTTAGACTAATCAAAATCTCCATATGTCTAAGAAGACATCTATCAGCCCAAAAATACATAAAATGTCCATGAGCATTGTCGTACAAAGGGAAAGGCCTTCCTCCTCGACCAAGATCATAAGCAACTTTGTTAGTTATCCCTGCCGATGTCTCAAAGTTAGTACCTTCTGGGTTATTTTGACCAAGCATAAGTCTACGATATGTGTATTGAATCAATAAAGGCCCCTGAACTAAAAGCTCTAAATCCCCTTTGATATTTTCTCTAATAACACTGATAGCATCATAAGGCAACTCATTGTTCAATGTTTGCAGAACAACTCCCTGATCATGAAAAAATTGAAGGCTGAGTACATTTTGATTCCCCGTTTCTGTAGCCAAATGAATACAAAAATCAGGAGCATTTTCTTTACACCATATGATCGAACCTGGATCTTGAAAACGAAGACATTTAACAGAAAGTTTCCTCAAAACCTGAACAAGGGCTTTTAATGTCGAAAGATTTTTATCATGAATCATGCTATCAGCATTGAAAATCAGATTAACTTCCGGATTTACTTCCCGAGCAAGATTAACCAATCTTACAATTTTTTCAAAGCCCAGATCAATGGGATCATCATGATAAGAGCGAACAGACAACTGTGAGTCTTCTAAAATGATTCGATCCGCCTTAGCTTCTAAAGCACAAATCAATTGCTCCTCTGTTGAAGCGAACGTTGTAAAAAAAGGCAATGCTCGCACTAACCAGCCTTTTTTTGACTATGTGAATCAATGAAAAAAACAGTATTTTCAGGCAAAGGCTTTGTATATTTTAAATATATCAAAGAGTTTGGTTTGGCCATCAATATTTCTTCATCATTTATATCGGATAAAAAAGTCTCTGATACATTCTCGTTATTTCCATCAGGAAGTAAAAACGTCAAATCATCTTTACTAGAAAAAGGATATCTCACTTCCAATAAAAGGCCTTTTTTCGGGTTAAATGAACGCACAATCCCCACATATTGAAGACCTCTTTGATATCCACCTTCGTCGTAACGAACAGACGAACGAAAAGCACGCTTTTGCAAATTCCCTAACGAAAAAGTTCTATTAGAAATCAAGGAAAGTTTCTTTTCATAAGACTCAGGGTTCCAAGCGTCAAGAGTACCCTCTTTGTACATCTTCCAACAAGCATCTAAGGCCTGCCGATAAATACGTGTGACCTGCGCCACGTAAAGGGGGGACTTCATCCTCCCCTCAATTTTTAAACATGACAACCCAGACTTTAAAATATCCGGCATTAAACGAACACCCATAAGGTCTCTGGCATTCATAATATGTCCTTCACCATAAAATTCACCCGTTCTCGAATCTTCCACACGATAAGAGTAGCGACAACTATGAACACACCCTCCTCGATTCGAGTCTCTTCCGGCCGTATAACTAGAAATGGTACATTTACCTGAATAACTCACACACATCGAGCCATGAACGAAAGATTCTAGTTCTATGTTCGCATATTCACGCATGTCACGAGCTTCCTGCAAAGAAACTTCTCTTGCCAAAACAACGCGTTTAGCTCCATTTAGAGCCCACATTTTGGCATGAAACGCATTTGAAACACTCGCCTGCGTGGACACATGTATAGGTATCGATGTTTCTTTTTTTGCCATAGAAAAAAGACCGGCATCTGAAATGATAAGAGCATCGGGAGAAATCGCTTCAAGTTTTTTTAATAAGTTTGATAAGTCAGGCATTTCTCTTTCATGTGGCATAGCATTCATCGCCACATAAACTCTTTTACCCATATCATGCGCATAAGATACCGCATGCTGCAGTTCTTCGCAGCTCAAATTATCCGCTCCCTGTCGAAGACCATATTTGGGAGCTCCCACATAAACGGCATCAGCACCATACTCCAAAGCGACTTTAAATTTAGATAAGTTGCCAGCTGGAGCTAAAATTTCAGGCTTTATATTCGCATTAAGCATATTAAAAAAATCTTTCAAAAATCAAAGGATGTACCACACCCACACGAACCTGAGGCATTGGGATTCTCAAAGGTAAAGCGGCTTTCCATCATAGTATTCACATAGCCAATCTCCAAACCTTGTAAGAGTGAAGCGCTATTTTTATCTATAAACATTTTAAACCCTGATACATGAAAAATGATATCATCGACCTCTGGCTCAAGAACAAACTGCATATCATAAGAAGCTCCTGCACATCCACCTGGAATAACTTTGACCCTCAAACTTTTTTCAGGGGTATCTTCTTTTGACAAAAGATCCCTCATTCTCTCTAAAGCAGAGTCCGTGACCGTCAAGTGAAATTCTTCTTCACCTTCCTTTTGTTCATCATCTTTTTTAACAATTTCATTCAAATTTTCCAACATTTGATTCAAAAGGTCTTCACCCAAACCATGCCCCAAAACACCCTGTTCAAGGGTTTCAAAGGTGCTTGCGTGACATCCCACACAATGCAAACCATAACTTTGCATTACAGTTGTTAACTGAGGCGCTTGATCAGCAAAGGTCTCTAAAATATAGGCTATTGTCATATCTCTACTGATTTTATCCATTTTTCCTTAACCTCACTTAAAAACCTTTCTTAAGGTATTTTCAAAAAATATATTAATATTCTAACACAAAAAAAAACTCTCTCGCACGGGACTCATCACAAAATTTCTTCTTATATTTAACGAATGAACCTTGCAAAAGTTCTTCCTAAATAAAGCATCGGGAACATTTCGGAAAAGTCTCAATTCATTTTCTTTAACGATTCAAAGAAGTCAACCACGTTCACCTCTAACTTCGTATCGTATAACAGGTTCATCTCCCTTAAACAGGTCGGAGAAGTCACGTTCACTTCTATCAAATACTCCCCAATAAAATCTAATCCGACAAAGTGAAGCCCTTGCGATTTTAAAAAAGGCCTCAATTGATCAATAGCATCCTTTTCTTTAGCTGTCACATCGCAAGCGAAGGCACTTCCTCCTGCCATAAAGTTATGTCGATAATCACCTTGTTCATTTTTTCTCAAAACAGACTGCAATATTTCTCCATTTAACAGCAAGACTCTCTTGTCCCCTTCGGGTGCCTTTTTTAAAAACTTTTGAACAACAACAAGTCTTTCTCCTTGGTAGCTACTGTATTCAAATAAAACTTTTGCATTTTTATCTTCGTGATGAATAAAAGTAACCCCCTGCCCTCCAAAGCCATTATAAGGTTTTAAAACCACAAACTTATGCTCAGCTAAAAAGCTCATGTAGTCTTCTAGGGAGGAAGTGATCAACGTTTTGGGGGTTAAATCTTTGAATTGATTAACCCATATTTTTTCATTAACACTTCTAAGTCCAGAAGGATTATTGGTGACACAAACCTTCTTTTCAAGCAAGTCTAATAACCAAGTTTGGCACAAATAATCTTCATCAAAAGGGGGGTCTTTTCTGATAACAAAAAAGTCCACATCTTCATCGGTAAAACAGACCTCCCGAGAGTCGACTTCCACCGCCCACTCATCCGTCACATTTACAGGTTGAACTCGAAAACGAACGACTCCGTCCAAAACACTTAAACCCTTCGGAATTAAAGCATAGACTTTATCTCCACGAAAGCTGACTTCTTTCATCAAAGCCAAACTCGTATCCTTTAAAGGGTTCAACAAAAGAGGATCATCTATCCAAAAAACATAATTCATACCGCTTGAGCCCTCTCCTACGCCCAACGAAGCTTCATCTCTTCAACTTCTTGATGAGCGGCAATACCTGATAACCTTGCTAATTTTTTATAAAGCTCTAACTTAGAGTTTTTTTCATCAGAAGAGCAATCATTAGCACATCTACTGTTTAAATTTATCTGATCTGACGTACACATTTTTTGAAAAAACATCCCTTTGGAGTTCAAGTTTTGGCGATCATTTTTATTCCCATTAACCCTATAAAATGAACCTATGTACTCATTATTCATCTGATAAACGCATACTTCACTACACTTATCTTTCACTTTCACAGACGAGGGAACTCCTTCTTGCAGTAGAAATTGATTAACAACCTTCGAGCTTTTTCCCTTATGTAAAAAATTCCTAGTTTTTCGGTTAATCTGAGTAATTTCTTTCGCATCTTCAAAAGCATGAACGCCCATCCCATATGTTCCGTAGTCCGCTTTAATAAAAAGGAAAGGTTTTTGCGTTACACCGTATTCTTGATATTTTTTCTGAATAGAGCCCAAAAGGTTCTCGGCCTCCATTGACATTCTTAAACGATCTTTTTCATTATGAATATCAACATTTCGACAAACCCTATGTAAACAAGAGTAAAGCCATGGGTCTTTTTTGTCTTTTGTAAAAAAATCGCTAACGACTTTATTCATTTCATCAAAGTGACGAGATTTTCTTCTAAAATGCCACCCTGAAATAGGAGAAGGATAAATAGGAACTCTCCAATTTAAAAGTTCTTCAGGAACCCCTTGCATAAGGTCATTATTCATAATAACAAAGCCAACATTCAGGTCACCTTTTTTTTGCCGTTTCACAGCTTCGGACAAAGATCCTACCTCTAAAGTATTCCCCAAGGCTGTTTGTAGCTTTACCGGAAAACCCTGAAAGTTTTCAAAATCATTCTGATCCAACGGAGCTACAATTTTCACATCATAACCTGCTTGCAAAACAATACTGCGTAAGCTAAAAACATTTTCAAGATACCAAAGATTTCGGGTATGCGCTTCTGCAACAATCAGAACGGTGCGCGATTCATTTCCCTTAGAAAGTAAGATCTTGCGTAAAACAAGACTTGCCTTTGTAAGACTTTCTTCACAAAGGTTATTAAAACCCGCTGGGAACAAATTGGTATCAACAACCGCAACTTTAAAACCAGCATCTCGGATATCAACAGACGAGCAAAAAGGAACTCCTTGTTTTTCTCTAGAGATTATCCATTCATCAGGTTGATGTATATTTTGAATATTTTTCATGACAAAAATCAGCATACATGCTTATAACAACAAATCAAGGCACCAAGAAATTTCGGTACAACCTTCAAACCTCTCACATCCATCGATGCGAGCCTTCTGCAAAAAAAACTTTCGCGTTCTATTTCTTTTAAATAAATAGCTTTGTCATTCAAAAAGAAAACCTTTACTCGTCGAAAGAAATACTCTCTCTTCAAAAAAGTCACAAACTATTTAAAATAGTTTATTCCAGCAAGAAATATGGAAGATTTGCAAAAGATTTCATTTTTGAGTCCCTCACAAATATGACATAAACATCTTGAAGTCACTTTAAATGATTTTCAGATTTTTATTTTTAATTTAAAACAAAAAAACTATAAAAATCCACTTCAACAAAAATTATGACATACCTTTCCATGGTCCCAAAGTCAAAGAGAACCATTTGAGATCGTGCAAAAATTTCAAAACCGCTATAAAGTCAGATGCCTCTTTTCATAAGGCTTATGTAACATTTCGCAATAGTCTCTCTTTATTTTATCTTAAAAAGAAAAAATAATAAAGAAGCCTCTAAATAAAGAGATATACTTCTTCTTTAAAATCCTTCCCTTTCTCTTAAAAAAAACACTCAAAACTTCTAGAAAATACATCACAGATGTTTATTGAGAATAATGTCTGCTAAAGCCGTCTACCTATGAGTCATTTTCAAATTAAAATTTATGAAAAATATGGTTCTTACTTAAACTTTGGTCAAAATAAAAACTTTTAGCACTGATTCTCCGTTGATTTAGATTGTATATGAGACTTTAATACAATCATCATAGAGTTATATAATATTCACTAGATACTCAATATTCGTTGCGAGTTCAGATTGAGTTTTTTCCGTCGTTCTTTTAAAAAAGACTTGTTATAAAGCTTTGTATTTCTTCTAAAAGATTTTCAGAGTCTTTAAAACAGACTCTTTTTCCCTCTTTTCGACAAGCCAAAGCATTATAATACTGATGATCATCCATGGAATTTTTTAAGGGAATAATAATCGCAGATTTGTCTAAGGCACATATTTCAGCCAAGGAAGAGGCTCCTGCTCTTGAAATTACCAAATCAGAGATCAACATAAGATCTGACATATTTTCATGGAAGGCTAAAACTTTCACATTATAAATCCCTTTATCTCTATAAAGTTCTTTGATATGACTTTCGTGCTTTTTACCTGCTATATGAATCCATAGAATATCCGAAAATTTTTTCGCAAGCTCTAAGATAACATTGTTAATCCTCGAAGCTCCTTGGCTTCCACCTGTGACTAAAATAGTTTTTTGATTTATTTTTGACGTTTCCAAACTCAAAGACTCGAAAACTCTTTCTTTAGAACAAGAGGAAGGATTTAAAAAGGCTTTCCTTATAGGAACCCCTGTCTTTTCTAATTTGAACCGAACTCTCTTAGCAAAAAACGATTCGCTCTTTGCATCAACAAATCCTAAGCAAATCTTATCTGCCAAAAAAGATAACAGTCTCGTTGCTCGCCCTGGCACGGCATTCGGTTCTAATAAAATAATAGGTAACCTTAAAAAAAAGGCCGCAAAAATGATCGGTACAGAAACAAAACCCCCTGTCCCAATAACAGCATCCACTTGATCTTTTTTCAAAAACTTTTTCGCTTTAAAAAAAGCTTGCAAAGTCACAAAAAACCAAGATAAAAGACCTTCGGAAGGACTTTTTGTATAAAAAGGTCTAAAAATCCACGGCAAAGGCCTCAAAATTGACTCATCTAGAGAACGGTCCGAACAAAAAAAAACGACAGCGTCCCCACTTTCTGAAAATTGCTGAGCGACTGCTACTCCTAAATACAAATGCCCGCCGCTTTTACCTCCTGCTATACAAATTTTCATATCTGATACTTTTTTCGATTAAATTTATCAATATTAATCAAAAGCCCTACAGCAATCAAGTTAGAAAGTAATGAACTTCCACCAAAGCTAAAAAAAGGCAAAGTTGTACCCTTCGTTGGGAGTAATGCTGTGGACACCCCCATATGAATAAAAACTTGAATCGCTAAAAGGAATGTCAATCCTGAACCTAAATATCTTGAGAAATAATCTTCGCTTTTCCATGAAATCAAAAGTGCAACAGAAAAAAGATAAAGGTACAAACCTATCAAAATCAAAGCTCCTAAAAACCCCGTCTCTTCGGCATATATAGAAAAGATAAAGTCTGTATTCGACTCAGGAAGATAATCATATTTTTGAAGACTTTGACCCAACCCTTGACCAAGCCCCCCCCCTCGGCTAATCGCTATCATCGACTGAATAACTTGATACCCCTTATCTCGCGGATCCTCCCATGGATTCAAATAGGTTAATAATCTCTCCATACGGAAAGCATACTTCGTGATGGCCATATAGACAACTGGAGAAACTAGCCCTATACACCCAAGCAGATAACGCTTTTGAATACCACTGATATAAAACATAACAAAAATAGTCGAAGATAAGATAATCGTCCCCCCTAAATCTCTCTCCGCCATAATTAAGGCGAGTGTTCCGATAAGAAAGATAAAAAGAGTACAAAAAATACGCCACTTCTTATAAATATCTATCTCTTTAAGTGAAAGCATTTTTGCCACAAATATAACCGTGACTAACTTACAAAACTCTGAAGGCTGAAATCTAAAAAAGCCGAGTTGGATCCAACGACGTGCACCCCCAGCTGTAAAAGAAAAGGCTGGCACCAAAACAATCAACAAAAGGACTATATTCAAAAGCATCAAATATATTGCATATTTTTTATAAAAGTCCAGTTTTATTTTAAGACAAATCATTTGAGCGATAAGCCCTAAAAAAATCCACATCATCTGACGCTTAGCAAAAAAAAAGCTATGCCCATATCTTTCCATAGATAAATGTGCACTAGTGCTATAAATAAAAACAAGCCCTATCAGCGATAAAATAATTGTTATAAGATAAAGTTGCCCTGTCAGCTTCTTCATTGGAGTAAAACCGCTTTTTTAAAAGCTTCTCCTCTCTCTTTATAGTTCATATACAAATCAAAACTTGAACATCCTGGAGAAAACAAAACCGTATCCCCTTTTTTTGCTAAAAGCCGTGCCTTCAAAACCGCTTCTGGTAAAAGCTCAACAAGGTGTATCTTCTTTGTTTCTGTTTTTTTAAGAGAAACATAGTGCGCAGCCTCACCATAAACAATAACTGTAGCAACGAGCGGTAATATTTCTGTATATATCTCCCTCTCAACATCAGAGCTTTTAGGCTTCCCTCCAAAAATCAAAATGATCGATGTTTCAAAACTTTCGATAGCTTTTAGCACTGCATCTAAGTTTGTAGCTTTCGAGTCATTAATATATGTAACCCCCTTCAAAGTCTCAACCTTTTCGAGACGATGTGGCAGTGGTAAAAAGTTTTGTAAAGCTATTTTGACACATTTTTGATGAACATCAACCCCTAAACTTTCCAAAGCTGTTAAGGCAGTAAGAATATTGCCTTTATTATGATCACCGATTAAACAAATATCTTTCCAGAACATCCAATGTTTGCCATCATGAAAAATAGATCCATCACTTTTAGAGAAGCGGTTTTTTCCCAAAGCCCAATCCGCATAAATCACATGAGGGCTTCCTTCTAAACAATATCCCCTGTCATGAAAATCTTCGGGTAAAAGACAAAAGTCTTTTTGTTTTTGATTTTGTGTTATTTTCACTTTCGATTTAACATAATCATTAAAAGTATCATAGCGATCTGAATGATCAGGTGTTATGTTCAGAATAACCGAGACTCTACTCCGTAAAGAATATAGCGAATCCAATTGAAAACTACTTAACTCCAAAACAATATAGTCACCCTTTTGGATTTTCGCCAGTTTTTCAGTTAAGGGTGTACCAACATTCCCTAAAAGATGGGCAACTTCTCCTAAAGATCTTAAAATATTGTATATAATATTAACCAGAGTCGTCTTACCATTTGTTCCGGTAACCGCTATAACCTTAGAAAAAACCTCTGGCCTCTGATTCAAGGCAAACTCTATTTCACCTATGCAATCAATATCTCGTTTTTTGGCCTCATTAACTACTCTATGAGACAAAGCTACCCCTGGAGCTAAAACAACGCTACGGATGTTCTTCCATGGCAAATTCTCTATATTTTTCGGCGTATAATCAGCAGAGCAACTATCATCATATGTTAAAAAATCAATATCATTCTCAAGGCACCACCGCTCAACAGCTTTTCCACTTTTTCCTAACCCCACTATAGCAATCAATGTTTCATCTCAATTTTAAAGTTAATAGACCTATCAAAGAAAAAACAATAGCCAATATCCAAAATCGAACGACTATTTGCGTCTCAGAGAGACCTTTCATTTCGAAATGATGATGGAGCGGTGCTATTAAAAAGAATCTTCTTCCTGTTGTTTTAAAAAAAATGATTTGAATAATCACAGAAAGCATCTCTATTACAAAAACACCCCCAATAATAATAAGAATAAGTTCTTGCTTAACAAGAATAGCAACAACACCCAAAGCGCCTCCAAGCGTTAACGACCCCGTATCTCCCATAAAAATCGATGCAGGATTCGTATTAAACCATAAAAATCCCATACAAGCTCCAATGACTGCCGCACAAAAAACAGCTAATTCTCCTACTCCTGGTATATGTAAAACATAAAAATATTCACTCAAGTACCTATGCCCAACAACATAGGCAAAAACAGCATAAGCAGAAAAAGACATTATCAAGCTTCCTGTCGCCAAACCATCCAATCCATCTGTAACATTCACAGCGTTACAGGTTCCCAAAATCACAAGAAACATCAAACCAATGTATAGCCACCCTAGATCTATCGAGATATTTTTAAAGAAAGGGATTGTTAAAAAAAGAGCTTCTGGGTCATGCCTATAAATAAGAAAACCAATCCCTGCTGTGAGCACTACCTGACACAAAAACTTGTTTTTCATCGTAAGACCTTTTTTTTCCCTAGAAAAAGCCTTCATCATATCGTCTACAAAACCCAACAAGCCCATCCCTATGATCACAAGTACTCCTATTTGAATATAAAAGTTTTTTAAATCAGCCCAAAGAATTAACGCAAAAAAAATCGCTAAGATAATAAGGATCCCTCCCATAGAAGGTATTCCTTGTTTTTTCTGATGTTTTTCATAAAGGCCTTCATGAACATCTGAAATATTTTCCAACATATTCAACCTCATGATCATTTTTCTTATAAGAGGACAAAACAGCAAAGAAAAACATAGCGAAGTTAAGGCCGCACAAACAGCACGAAAAGAGATATATTGAAAAACATTCTCCATAGGAGAGTTCGCACAAACGTATTTTATAACCTGATATAGCATTATTCTGAACTATCTTTCTTCGTTTTTCGCCAATGGTTTTTCACATGATCCATCCACAAGTCCAATTGGATAGCCCGAGACCCTTTGGCATAAACAATATCTCCTGGAAAAAGTTGTTCATTCCATAAGGGTATAACTTGATCAACCCTTCTTGCCAATCGCGTTGTGTCTTTTTCAAAAAGTGAAGAAAACTTCTCTCTATATAAGTGAGGCATTATTTTGCCAACAAGTATTAACCTATCCGGCTTAAGCAAAACAATATCTTGCCAAATACTTTCGTGCCATTCTTTTGCACTCTCTCCTAATTCTCCCATATCTCCCAAACAGACGATCACTCTTTTAGCACTCATAGAAGCTAGCGCACGAAGACCTTCTCTAAGTGAGCCTGGGTTAGAATTATAGGTATCATCAATAAATCTCACTTTATGTATCATTTCTGACATAAACCTCCGTCCGACTCCTCCAAAAGTCCGCAAAGAATTTCCAATTTTTTCGATTTTAATATTTTTATATTGAGCGATAAAGCCAACTAATGCTGCATTTTTTTTCATAAAAACAGGCCAGTCTGAAAGATATCCCTTAATCAGAGAGCTTTTTTCCCAGTCAACTTCTTTGAAAGATACATCAAAATTCTTAGCTGTTTCCTGTAATAGTTTTTCATCTTTGTGAAAATAAAAATCAGCTCCTTTTTTAGAAAACTTCAACAGCTTAGTTTTTTCCTTTGCTATATTTTCTATGCAACCTAAGCCCTCTATATGTGAAGGATGTATATGGGTGATCACCACACTGTCGGGTTGAATCATCCAAGATAATTCATCCATATCCCCCTCTTGACTAATACCAGCCTCAACAACAGCTATTTTATAAAAATTATCTAAAGATAATAAAAATAATGCTACACCTATCTGGTTATTAAAGTTTTCATTTGTAGCCAAAACAGGATATTCTTCTGAAAAAACATGTCTTAAAAGTTCTTTAACTGTCGTTTTCCCACTTGATCCAGTAACCGCGAAAACACAGCCGGTGAATCTTTTCCTGAATTGATGTGCCAAAAACATCAATGTTTGCATGGTATTTTTAACGTAAAAACATGGAACTTTTTTGGTCAAGTATTTTTTATTAGAAATAATGATCGCTGCCGCACCTTTTTGAATAGCCTCTTCACAAAAGTGATGGCCATCATATCTAACCCCTTCTATCGCAATAAAAACATCTTTTGGCTTTACTGTCCGCGAATCTATAGACACACACAAAGGATCTGCCGATAAAGTTGAAAAATTTTCTCGATCAAAAGAAAGTAAAGAAGGGAGCTCTAAAAGACTATACATGCTTATTATTTTACCATACCCTAAAGGCATTAATTTTTTCGAAAAAAATTGAGAACCTATAAGATATAGATCGAAACTATTAAAGAGCTGGCAGATATAATTTTTATTTTTTGTAAAGAGACCAGATCGAGCGCACTGATTTATTATTATAAGAAAATCCAATATTCCATATAGATCTATATTTTATAAGATTCAACTCACATCAGGTCCAGATAGGCTCTTCATCATCTGCTAAAAAATCAGAAATCTTTTGAATCTTATCACAACTAAAAAGCATGTATTTTTTTTTGATCATTTCACCCTGCCGATAAGATACGGTCACTTTAACCTGATTATTTAAGCATTCAAAAAGAACGTCCTCGAGGCCAAAAAAGCTTTTCAAGGCTAACCAATTCAACCCAGTATCTTGATGATAAGAAACCTCTTGTGTCCGGAAGATCTTCATTTCATTCCGATCCACGATTAAACCATCTTCCTTTCGAAACCAGATACATCCCCACCGAGTCGCCATACTATCAACAGTTGCATCATAACCAACAGTGGTAGGTATATAACTTGTACGAAAAAATATTTTAGAAACATTTGAGACAGCTTCCCCTGTGTCAATATCGACATCTACATCCAAATAAACATTATCTATATTTAATAATATCTTTTCTAAATGAGTTAATGCGACAACAACATTAGCAACTGTCTCATTATGTTTAAACGTCTTAGAAGAAACACGAAACGTAAATAAAACATAAGAACAAACAGACCCGACAACCATAAAAACCAAAGTCATAGCAAGGACAGATTCTATAAGAGTCATACCTCTGGAAGTCTCTCGTTTTTTTTTCATTTTTTATGCCTCTTTAGATTTAAAATTTAAACCTATTATGAGCCACTTTTTTTGCTTGATGATGAGGATGTATGTCTAACCATATTTTCGTCTGCGTATAAACCTGTCGCGGAAAGAGTTCCATCTGCTGACATTATCATCGTAGATCCAGCAAATGCACCACCTAATCTCTCTGCTGTGATAGTAAAAGAAAAGTTAGCATGTCCAACTGTACCTAGAACATCGATAGTATAATCAAAAAGTCTACCACTACTTGTATAAATACCTTCATCTAAGTCTAGTTTTGTCAAATCATCCGTATAAGCATCATACTCCATAAAGTAAACCCCCTCAGCTGTTCGAATAGCTGATAAAACCGTTTTTGCTTCAGACATTTTTGCTTTTTCGACTACCTTAGTATACTGAGGCATCGCTAAAGAAGCTAAAATACCAACAACAAGAACAACCATCAATACTTCAATCATTGTAAAACCACGATTATTTTTCATCTTAATCACAAGTTTATCTCCTTATTTTATATTATAGTGAAAGTACAAAAAATTTTAATTTAGTCAAATCAATAATATTTTAAAAAACCACGATTATTTTTCATCTTAATTACAAGTTTATCTCCTTATTTTATATTATAGTGAAAGTACAAAAAATTTTAATTTAGTCAAATCAATAATATTTTAAAAAAACACGATTATTTTTCATCTTAATTACAAATTTATCTCCATAGTTTATGTTATAGTGAAAGTACAAAAAATTTTAATTTAGTCAAATCAATAATATTTTAAA
>MDLB01000093.1 GCA_001730085.1 PVC group bacterium (ex Bugula neritina AB1) | reverse complement strand
TTCTAAAATTTTATGGAGCGTTGGATTTCTTTTTGCAAAACGTTGATATGCTTCATAGCTTACAAAACTCATTTGTACTTTTTCCCCTCTATATCTATTTATTTTTTTGATCATAATCTTAGCCACTTTATCTTTGAATTATATTTATTTTTAGATTATTTAAGGTTATTATTTAAGGTGATTATTTATTCTGCATTATAATTCAATTATAACTATATTTATATCTATTTTATGTATTTTTTTCTCTTTAAAGTCTGAACTTTTATACTTTTTTTATTTTAGTGCAGAGGTTTCTTTTTTATTTTTTTATAGGCTATGCAGAGGTCTTACTCTATTCGTTTCTATTTTTTGTATAAAAAAACAAGAAGAACGATTATTTATTATTTTAAAATAAAATAGAATAAATAAAATTTATAAAAATACTATCTAAATTATATTTAAATATTTTTTAATTGATTTAATATATTAAAAATATTATAATATATAATTTAACAATTCAAATAAGATATTTAATGATTATTTTAAACTTAACAACATTATTGACTATATCCATTTTTATCATAACAAGTCTTGGACTCCCTAAATCCTCTTTAGACGCTCTTACTCCTGAAACGGTTTTTTTGAAAAAAAAGACTGTTTCAAGGGAAGGGTTTTATTCTGATAATGATGAAGAAACTCTAACCCCAAGTGATCAGTTACTACAACTCACCTTAGAAATATATATTCACAGAGATTTCGATAAAGTTATAATGTATCTTGATAAAATTTTTCAAATTTTAAATAACATAGATATAAAAGACCCTAAAAAAGTAGAGATCTTCAAAAAAAGTGATTCTCAAAATAATATTTGGACTTTTTGGAGAGTTCTTCTGGACACCGTCCCTAATATGCCTCAGCTTGATAGCCTTGAGTACGATTTTGATACATTTATCAACCAATTTAATTCCCTTTTAGCTAACCCTAAAAAATTAGAGCAAAAATTTTTAGCAAAGTCAAAGGAGATCAAAGAGCGTATTCTGTTCAAAGCAAAAGACTCTCAAGAACAATCCAATAAATCACTCACACCTTTGACTCCTACTCATTACACCCAAGAAGATCTTTTGAAACAAGTTTTTATGGAGTATGCTGACTACACACAACGTGGTGGAGGAAGTTCTCACCTCAAAAAGATCTTCTTTACCGTTTTCTTTATACGAGTAAAAGGAAAGGATGAGTTACTCAAAGTGTCTTTTAAAAACTCTCATTTTTTTAGTGTTAACAGCAAAGAAGTTATCATTGAATCTTTCTATCAGAAATTCAAAGAAGATACATACTTATTATTTTACACTTTAAATGATAATAATGATTTTATAGAAAAAATCATAGAAGCACAAGGAAGTGGAGAAAGTCACATCTCTTATAATAAGCGGAAGTTTTTTATATCTAAGCTCGAAGACCCTTCACCTTGGTTAAAAGTCTTAGAAAAAACAAAATCTAAGACCCGAGAGATTCTTTTTTATTCTCCTGAGATAAAGGATGGAAATAAGGATCCGCTTCCTAAAAGCCTACTCCCTCAAGATGATCAATTTGAAAAAGATTCAGTTCCTTCTGAAACTCTAGAAGCTCCAGTGCAGAAAACCTCTGAAACAGATACTCCTCTTGTAAAACCTGGAGTTAAAGAAACTTTTGAAATCAACAGCCACCTTCTACGCCCTAAAGATACTTCTGAAGCTTCTTCTTCTCTATCTCAGGAAAACCTCCCTAGCGAAAATACTGAAAATCTTGATCAAGAAAAAGATCATTCTACAGTGTTTGAAGATTTTTGGGAAAAAGTTTTGCTACCATGGTTCGAGCAAAAGTATCCAAGAACAATCATAGAGAACCCTTCTCTTTTTGAATATTGGATCTCTCATAACCAATCAGGTCAGGAGTCAAAAGAACTATCTCTTTTTTTTAAAGACTTCATAGAGAACAAGAAATATCCTATTTTAAAAGATTATTTTAAAAGTAAATATGATCAAAATTTAAAAGCAATCAAAGATCTTAATGATACTATAGCAGCTGATGAAAAATCACTTAAAACTCTAAGAGATTTTGTAAAAGAAAATAAAAGAATTCAAGAAAATCTTGCAACAGTTAAATCTAGTAAAGTTCAAATACCTTTATTAGACCAAAAATTATCAAAATCTAAAAAGTCGCTAAAAGAACATCTGAAGATTTCTTTCGAAACTTTTTTCGAAAGATTCAAACTGGCACATGAAACAAGCATTGATAAAAAGATTTCTCACTGGCTTCAATATCAAAATCATTTCACTTCCTATTTATCTTATCTTAAAACTGGCAAAGATAAACCAAGCTTATCTCTTGACAAACATGTATCTTTTTTAGAATATCTCTGTGCTAATGATTCACCACCTATATCCTCTTTACATTTCTTAAAAATGATATTTGAATGTTTCTCATCTTATGATGCACAAGGAAACCTAGAAAGTCAAAAAAAACGATTATTGGTTTTTTTAAAGCATTTATCTCTGATCATTCAAAATGAAAAACTCAATTATAGTGAAACGGCGTTTCTTTTACAAAAAGATTTATTCGACTTTAAAATGAAACTTTTTTTTAAAAAGAAGCCTTTTTCCTCTATTGATTGGCAAATCTTACATTTTATTGACCAAATCATAGACCCTTTTAATGTTACAGATTTCTGGACATCTAATAAAGTGTTTTTTTCTATTAAAAACCCTCTTGCTAAACGCAATGTTTCTTTATCTCAACAATATAAAGATCTGCATAAAATGAGTTTAAAAACAATCCTTCTCTTTATAAAAAAAATATATATAAAACTTGAAAATCATCATGTTTTTCAGATCTTTATAATCTTCAATGTTGATGATTTTTCAAAGACGGATGACTTTATATGTGCGTTTTTGCAGCTACCTAAAGATTCCGCTTACGATGAAAAGTTTTTTAATGAAATCCTAAACTATCTATTCTCTTTTGAAGAAACTATAAATCCCTTACCTGAAAATACTCTACTTCTAGAAAAAGATAAAAAATCACAAAAAAGTAAGATATCTACAAAAGGAAATCACTCAAGCCCTGTAGAAAAGAAATCGCAACAATCTCTTTCCTTCTATCAAACAGATAATGTCTATACTGAAGCCCAACCTTCTCAAAATCCCCTCAAAACTCTTAGTACAGAAAAAAAATCTCAAATGACAGAAACTGACATTTCTCTACCACTCGATCAATTCTTTTATGACAGCCACTCTCCTTTTTTACTGCTAGAAGAATCCAATTTTATCGATCACCCCTTATTCAATCTTGTTTTTATAAAAATATTTAATGTAAGCTCTTTAGAAACGATAGATAGTTACTTAGATATTCTTTTTCTACTTTTTGATAACAATCTATTAAATAAATACTGTTTTATAAAACTATTATTAATTATTTTTAAAAATATAGATAAAAAAAAATTTTTTGAATTGCTAAAAGATAGTTACTCCGAAAAAAACTTATATGTGGAAAATATGCTGGAAGAGATATTTGATCTGATTAAGACTGAAGAAGCGTCTGGTGATTATATGACCTTATTTTTCGCAACCTTTCTATTTTTAGCTTCTAAGAATGAAGTCCCCTATGATCTCTTAATAGAAAAAGATTTTTTTTCTTATCTCCAAAAAGCTTCATTCAAATCACAAAAAGCGTCCTTAAAATATTGGTGCCATTTCTTATCTTTTTCTAATAAGTATAATACAAAAGAGTCCATTCCCTCCTTTTTCGTAATGGAATTCCTATTTTCTATCTCTCTTCCTGATTTATTATCTCAGAATGAATCAGCACCCCTTCTTGGAGACACATTTATCATCGAATCTCTTATTGAAACATTTCTTTTTAATTGTGACCTTGAAAAGTTTAACGCAGCAAGGTACACAAGAGAAAAAGACATAAAAACTTTTGTCAGAAACTTTGAGTGTATTTTTCAGTTTTTGTCATACAGAGTCACTTCAGAAGAACCAGATCCTTGGCTCAAATATTTTCTTGACTTGGCTTTTACTGTTTTAGAAAAGTATCGATCTATTTCTTCTTTTGAACTTAATAAACAAATTTTTGATATTGCTTTAAAAATATTAAATGAATCAAACGAGTCAAGTCCATTTTACGAAGATCTCCTTATACTTATACTATCCTTTGCTTCTGATCTAACTTTACAAAAAGATCTAGATTTGAGTTTTAAAAAAGATATTTCCGCAAAGGTTTCTCCTTTACTCTTAACCTATTTTTTAAAAAATGATAAAGCAAAGATATTCAACCAGCCAGGTCACAACTTATATTTACCTTTGAATGAAATTATTTTAAATGATTTTTTAGACGAGAGCAACCCAGTGGAGCAATTTTCTCCCACCTACTTTCTAGATAACGAATCTTTTATAAATACCCTTTATAAACTTATGCATGAAAACCTTTTATGTGAGTTATCTATTCATTTGAAAGAAAAAATCTTCAAAAAGTTAAATACTTTGAATCCAACCGAGTCTTTTAATTGTTTTTTAGAAAATTTTTTACTTCATATTTTACATTGTAAAAATACTTTTTCTTTTAATAACGCTATTTATAAAAAAGCTCTCTCCGTTTTTTTTAAAAATTTTAATAAAAGCTTAGATATATCTAATTATATGTTTCTTTTTATATATGTAGAAATGCTCTTATACTCTTCCTCTTTTCTAGAAGAACAAAAGCTTCAACAAATGAGTGATCTAAATCATTGGGATTTTTTATTAGAATATACTAGAAGATTCGAAGATACGGATTCTTGTAAGGCTTTTGAAAGCAAAATGATGGAAAGAATCGTTATATCTTTTGAGAAAGATTTTTTATATAGAGCAAGTAAAGTTGAAGATTTATTCTCTCTTTATGTGATTTCAAGCTATCTTGCAAAATCCCCTTTCTTAAAGAGGAATGATTTAATAGAAAAAATATTAACACATGGTTTTGAGATAATTAAAAAAAACTTTTCAAAAATGAATCCTTTTCAAACAGCTATTTCCTTAACCTTTTTAAATTTTTATCGAAGAATGCCATCTACGCCTGAGGCTTTCTTCTCTGCTCACGATCTTCAAGGAAATCTCTTTCATGATTTTATAGTAAAGAGGTATTTGCCGACACTTATAGAAAACTTTCTTAATTTAAAAGATAAAGAAATTGAAGAATTCTTAATCGTCTTTATCTTAGATTTTATTTGTTTATACTATCCAACAATATATGATAGTAACTCTAAAAGTTTTTTGACACAAATTTCAATATCCTCTTTAATAGATTTCTTAGATAAAATATTTAACCTGATTTTATTTAGCGATGTCGATATAGAATTAACCAATGTATTTTTAAGCTATTTGATGAAAGAATTTATAAATTATCCTGACTATAAAAATATTATAAAATATTATTATGATTTTTTCTTAGAATATAAGAAAATTATAATATCAAAAATTGATTATATAATTAATGAAGATTTGTTTCAGGGTGTTCTAATTTTTTTAGATCTATTCAACAAATATTTTTCAAGCTCAAATGATTTATCCTATCTTGATCTTTTATTAAAAAAATGCTATACGATAGACACTCCGCTTAATTTAGATCGTAATGTAAAAACGTTTCTACATTTTCACCATATAACATCTTCCAAATTAGAAACAAGCGATCCAAAGATATGGTTAAGTTATTTCTGGACTTATATAAAATGTCATAGTCAAAAAATAACTCTTAATAAATTTTTAATAAATTTCAAAAAAATACCTTTATCTATTGGGTCAGAACCTCAAGAAAACACTTTGATTTTACAAAAACAATTCATAGAGCTATTAGGTCTAGAATCTAATGGTCTTTATGAGCATGACTATATTATGAATCAGAGCCACTTATTGCTTTTTATATATCTTGTTTTTATAGAAGATTATAATAGTGAAAAAGAAATCAAAATGATACAATTTCTTTTAAAAAATTTAAAATATGACTACAATGAATTTAAAATAAAATTATCTAATGAAATTAAATCTTATTTTATTGAAAATTTAACATTTACTTTTAAAGATTTTCTTTCATTTTTTATCGATCATATATTAAATCAAGAAAATAAAGATTTAATTTATCAATACAAAAACGAAACTCTAAATAAACTTATCACTAGCTTAGAGTTTTTTAAATCCAATAAGAAAAGAAAAATCATAGAAGAGTGGAAGAGTAAAAGAGTATCTTCTTCTTCTTAAATCAAAATTAAAAAAATAATTTTAGCAAATATTAAACTATAAAAGACCTCTGCATAACCTAGAAAAATAAAAGGCTTAAATAAGGAAAAAAGTAAGTGAAGAAAATAAAGTAAGTGTAGTGCTATACGTTAAGTCAAGCACAACACTTTTTTACATCCCTTCTATCTATTTTTCAGAGGTTTCTCTTTACTAAAGAAAAATATTCAAAAAGTTTTTTATTTTCTTAACGGATAGCAGTATATTTTAAAAATTTTTTATTTTTTTTATAGGCTATGCAGAGGTCTTTATAAAGACATTTCTTTTAAATATAGTTTTAATGAAAAATACATCATAAATTTTATTATGGTTCTTTTTAAGAAATTTTTTGATTTCATATCACATGACTTGATCATAGGAGCGAGTGAATAGAAAAAAAGAGGTCATAAGCGATTGTTGCAAAGTCTAATCAAAATGATTTTTTAATTAGAAAAGCTTTTGACAAATTGATACCCATTTATGTTTCGACAAAAACCTTTCATTTCTAAAAGAGTCAAAATACTCATAAGTTCAGAAAGCTTAAAGCTTCTTGTCTGAGCTCGCTGATGCAAGGCATCGATTCCAAGTGGTTCAAAATCTAAAATTTCAAAGACATAACGCTCATTTTCATTCAAATCTATCTCTAGTTTTTTCTCTAACTCTTTAGAAGAAGGATCTGTCGTTACAGACTCAAAACCTTCTAAATCAGAAGCTTTTTCTAAAAACCTCGCTCCATTACGCAATAAATGATGATTGCCAGATGTGTTAGGAGTAGATGCCAAGCCAGGCATAGCATAAACAAGGCGACCTTGGTCTTGTGCATATTGAGCTGTTATCAAAGATCCACTCTTTCTACCACCTTCAACCATGATAACTCCTCTAAAGGATAACCCGCTGATCAAACGATTCCTTCTAGGAAAAGTGCCAGTAGTCGCCTTCATATCCATCGGAAATTCACTAAGTAAACAACCATTTTCTCTTAGATCTTCTGCTAGTTTTTCATTATCTTTAGGTGTAAGGTGCAAAAAGCCCGAACCCAAAACGGCAATCGTTTTTCCTTTTTTTTTGATAGATCCACGATGCGCGGCGGTATCAATACCTTTCGCTAACCCGCTTACAACGGTTATGCCTGATTCTGCATATTCTGCAGCTAGTTTTTCTGCCTGTAAAAGTGCGTGAGTTGAAGGATACCTAGATCCTACGATTGCAATATGATCGCCTTTAAGTGCATCTACATTTCCCCAAACATATAAAAGAAGTGGCGATTTTTTTATTTTTTTCAGAGAGTCAGGGTAGCGCTCATCAAAATAAGACAAAAGATAAACATCTGCTTTCTCTAGATTTTCAAGCTCTTGTTGGTATCTGGTTTCAATATCTTTTTGAGGCCTCAATGACTCATAAGCAGCTTTAAAAGTTGGATAAAAATCGAGGAGTCGATGCAAAGTCACATCTCCAACTCCTCTATAAAGTTTTAATTTTAAAGCATATTCCGTCTCTTCTTTTAAAAGACTCAAAGACGTTCCACCATATCTTCTAAGCTTATATCCGAAAATAAATCTGCATGGCCTATACGCTTAGGCAAAATGAACGTAATCTGTCCCTTTGAACACTTTTTATCTTTAAGTATAAAAGGGATCAGTTCTTCGATCTTATATGTATCTTGTGATGTGGGCAACCCATAGCTTTTCAAAACAGCTACCAAACGATCTTGCTCATCTCTACTCCAAAGACCTGAGTTTAAAGCGAGTTTACCTGCATAGACCATACCTATCGCAACAGCCTCGCCATGCAAATAGGTTTTATAATTAGAAATAGCTTCTAAGGCATGTCCAAATGTGTGTCCAAGATTAAGAAGAGCCCTTAAGCCCTTGTCTTTTTCATCTTTACAAACCACATGAGCTTTCCATTCACAAGATAGTTGGATAATCCGTTGCAACGTATCGGTATCTTTGTTCTTGATAAGTTCATAGGAACTTTCCATGATATCAAAAAGCTTACTGTCTAAAATCACCCCATACTTTATGATTTCTGCTATCCCAGAAATATATTCCCTTTCAGGAAGAGTTTCTAAAACAGAAATATCCATAAATACAGCACGTGGTTGATGAAAAGAGCCTATCGTGTTTTTTGCTAGAGGATGATTAACAGCAACTTTACCGCCCACACTACTATCCACAGCAGCCAAAAGAGTGGTTGGTATTTGAATAATATCTATCCCTCTCATATAAATAGAGGCAACAAATCCTGCTAGATCTCCAATCACTCCTCCACCTAAAGCCCAAATGGCCGATTGTCGATCTAAGCCTTTTTCTAAAGCAAAATCCAAAATATCTTTAGCCATGTCCCAAGATTTATAAATTTCACCATCTGGAACAACATACAAAGAATACTTTTGACCTAAAGATTTTAAAGAGATCTCAATCAACTTACCATAAAGTTCATTAACTGTTTCATTCGTGATTAATAGGATTTGACTATGTTCCTTAAGAAAGGTGTATTCATTTAAGGAGTGCAAGATCCCATTTTTAATATAAATCGGATAAACACGGTCTTTCAATTCGACAGTAACTGAGGATTTTCCCACTCTATACAAATCTCCTTAACACATTCACTCAAGCTTTTGTTATCGGTTTCAACTTGCCAGCTAATCTGGTTATAAATAGGAAGACGTTCTTTTAATAACTGTTCCACTGTTTTTTCAAAATCAGCCTTTTGTAATAAAGGTCTTCCCGTATCTTTTTTTAGTCGCTTTAACAGTTCTTCTGTTGAGGCTTTTAAGCAAACTAACCTTGCTTTTCTCTCTATCAAAGACCTATTAAAATCAGAAATAACAGCACCCCCTCCAACAGAGATCACTTGTTTTTGCGAAAGCAAAACTTTTTGAAGAGCTTCTGTTTCACACTTTCGGAAATATTTTTCTCCGGAACGTTCAAATATATCTGCGATCGTACAGCGATGCTCTTTTTCTATCCATGCATCTAAGTCAACGAATGAAAAGTTTAATTGTTTCGCAATCAAAGGGCCTAATGTGCTTTTTCCTGTACCCATAAAGCCACAAAGAACCATAGTTTTAAACACAGGTTTTATCCTAAAGAAGAAAGAAAAGAATCATAATTTCGTTTGGTTTCTCCAAGGCTGTCTCCTCCAAACTTTTCTAAAAAAGCGACCGCTAGTTCCCACGCAACAATTGCTTCTCCTACAACACCAGCAGCCGGAACAGCACAAGTGTCTGTCCTTTGGACAGAGGCTTTTGACTCTTCTTTGCTATTAATATCAACAGTTTTAAGTGCTCGGATCAAAGTTGAAAGAGGTTTCATAGCGGCTCGCACCAAAATATTTTGGCCATTACTCATACCACCTTCTATACCTCCCGCACGATTCGACAAGCGGGTATAGCCTTTATCTTTTTCATAAGAAATTTCATCGTGCAACTCATGTCCATAGGTGCTCGCGGCAGAAAAACCCGCGCCAAATGAAACACCTTTGATAGCTTGCAAACTCATAAGCCCATAAGCCAAGCGAGCGTCAAGCTTTCTATCCCATTGGGCATGACTCCCTAATCCAACTGGAACCCCCTGGGCCATGACTTCAAAAACACCTCCCGCCGAAGAACCTTTAGATTTAGATTCATCGATAGCAAGCATCATTTTTTTCTCTGTTTCCGGGTGAGCACAACGTAAGGGAGAATTCTCACAAAGAGTAATATCTTCAAAAGATACCTCTTTCGTTAAACCCACAGGACCGATTTGAACAACATGACTAACGATTTGGATACCAAATTCTTTTAAAAAAAGTCGAGCAATAGAGCCGACAGCAACACGGATAGCTGTCTCACGCGCGCTCGATCTTTCTAAAATATCTCGGACATCGCTTCTCGCATATTTTTGAATACCAGCCAAATCTGCATGTCCAGGACGAGGATTCGCGATAGATGGCATTTTATCAATAGAATTATCTTTATTTTTTATTTGTAAAGCTAAGGGTGCCCCAATCGTTTCAAAAGAGCGAAGACCTCCTGTGAAATGAACACGGTCCGTTTCAAGCTTCATTCTAGCACCCCTACCATAGCCCTGTTGTCTACGGTAAAGTTGCTCATTTATAAAGTCTTCATCGATTTTCAAGCCCGCAACCAATCCTTCAATGATAGCACTCAAGCATTCACCATGAGACTCTCCTGCTGTAAAATATCTTAACATTTTAAAAAAACTCCTTAATTAAGAGAACATCAATTCACCAGACATCCACTTTGAAAACAAATCATAAATATCATATCTAAAACATAACATCAAAAAGGACCCGAGAGCTAAGTAGGGACCAAACGGGATCTCATCTGATATCTTTTTTGACTTCAACCGGATAAGCAATAGTGAAAAAATGGTACCAAGAAATGATGAAAAAAATAAGATAAAACCTATAGATTTCCAACCTAAAAAAGCTCCAACCATTGCCATCATTTTTAAATCTCCGCCCCCCATAGCTTCTTTTTTGAAAGCTAGAGAACCGAGAGTACCTATAATATAAATAACTCCTCCACCCATAATCATACCATAAATAGCCGACTTAAATCCTTCTAAAGCTTCTCCCAAAAAAGTAACCTCACCAAGAGTATTATGCCAAGAAGGAAAACAAGGACTTAGAACTAAAGCCACACAAAGACCTCCCAAGGATAGTAGGTTAGGTATGATCATGACTTCTATATCTATGAAAAAAATAGCGATCAAAAGATATGTCAAGAAAAGGGCTATAAAAAAATCAGAAAATCCTCTTCCTCCTATATAAAAGTGTTGGTACAAAAAGAGAAAAAATGATGATGTTAGGATTTCAATACTTATATACTTCAATGATATCTTATCTTTACAAAAACGGCACTTCCCTTTTAACCAAAGATAGCTCAAAACAGGAATATTATCAAAAGCTTTGATTGTTTTTTTGCATTTAGGACAGTACGATCGCTTGGGGAATAAAACAGACTCCTTTGACCCTGTTTTTTCATTTAAAACCGTTCGATAAATATAGACATTTAGTAAACTCCCTAAGCATAAACCTAAAGCCCCTACAAGAAAAAAACCTAACATATTACACTACCCCCATATTTCTTTTTTGTAGCTCCTTCTCTAAAGCCGTTCTCATGATATCAACAGGTGGTTTTTCTCCAAACCAAAAGTCCCAAGCATAAATCCCTTGCCAAAGTAACATTTCTAATCCATTCCAATGAGGACATCCTTTTTTTTCTGCATGTAGCAAAAAGTCTGTTTTTTCAGGCCAATAAATCAAGTCATAGCAAATGGTTGTCTTTTTTATATATTCATAGTTAAAAAACTTTGGATCATCTTTTTTCATACCAACAGGCGTTGTATTGACTATCATATCTACTTTGTCTATCCACCTTTGTTCGGCCTGAACAGCTTCACATTTTGTATGAGGACATGTTTCTTTTAAGTCTTTTACAATCCGAGCAACGGCCTCTTTGTTCCTAGCCACAAAATATAGATTTTCTATCTTAAGAACTTTAGCTAAAGCAAAAGCTACAGCTCTTGCAGCACCTCCCGAACCTAAAATCATCACATGAGACAATGTTTTTGCTTCAGAAATAGGGTTTAAAAAGCCCGCAAGGTCTGTATTATGCCCATACCAAGAACCTTCTTTTTTAACAACAGTATTAACGGCTTTCACAAAAGAAGCTTCTGGCGTAACACGATCACCTAACTCTTTAAAAATGATCTCTTTATAAGGAATGGTGACATTAAACCCTTGATACTCGTGCAAAAGTCCACCATCTTTTAAAGACAAAAGTAAGTTGCCGGGACTAATATCTACCGCTTCATATTTGAAAGAGTGTCCTAAATGATCAAAAGCCGCATTATGCATAGAGGGAGACAAGCTATGGGCTATCGGATGACCAATAACCGCCATTTTTTTGATATCTTTCTCTACTTTTTTCGTCATATCCTTATTATATACCTTTCCCTATCTAGCTATATAAAAATTATTCCCAATAGGTTTGATCCATTGAAAAAAAAATATTTTTCTCGATCTTCTATAGAAAAAGCCTCGCCTCCTTAAACCCTATAACAGCATTAGAAACAAAAATTTTTTTAGCTGTTAAAAGATCTTTTTTAACGAGCAAAACTTCTCTAATACTGGGATTTTCTTTTATCAAATATTCTCGGTAAACACCATTCAAAAGACCCGCACTCTGCCTAGGGGTTAAGATCTCGCCTTCGCGTTCAATATAAATATTCGATATGCTCCCTTCACATAAAAGCCCGTTTTGATTACAAAAAATAACATCAAAAAAGCCTTCTTTACGTGCTTGGCTCCTCTCTTTTTTGTACAAATCCCTCCGGCTTGTTTTATGATACAAAAAAGGGTTATGATCATAGATCACATGATTGGAAAGCTTTAATTTTAAAGGCTCAGAGGGTTCCTCTTTATCTAAAACTTGTGTTTTGCATTTTATCATACCTTTTTGATTCATTTTTAAACGGACTTTATAGGCACATCTTTCGTCAAATTCTTTTGAGACACTGTTTAAAAAGTTGACAATTCTTTCTAAATCAAATGAAAATCCTAAAACCTTTGAGGATTCTTTCATCCGTGTCAGATGTAAATCTATCAATAAATATTCACCTTTTTCCCAACGCAAGGTTTCTAAAAGATCAAAAGGCTTTGAAACTTCTGTAAAAAAATGAGATTTTATCAGCCACTCTTGGTATTCTTGATCACAAAGGGATTGGTTAACGACACCACTCCCAACTCCCATTTGCAATTTATCACCTTTGATTGTCAAAGTGCGGATAGGAACATTAAAAATGGCTTGATTATCGGGCTTTATAAAACCTAAAGCTCCTGTATAAATACCTCTTTGTCCTTCTTCTAATTCAGAAATGATTTTCATGCTCTCGATTTTAGGAGCACCTGTAACGGATCCACAGGGAAAAAGTTCTTGAAAAACATCCCATATCGATGTTTCTTTTGATTTAAACCCAGCAATACTCGAAGTCATTTGCCAAACATGGCGATAAGGCTCTATATCAAATAAACTTTGAAGGTGAACTGTTCCTGTTTTGCAAATTTTTCCCAGATCATTCCTTAAGAGATCGACAATCATGACATTTTCACTTCGATTTTTAAGATCATTCGACAGGTGATGTTTAGACTGTGCATCTTCCTCTCTATTTGAAAATCTCGGAGCGGTCCCTTTCATTGGGCGAACAACAACTTTTCCTTTTTTATTGATCCTAAAAAAAAGTTCCGGAGAAAATGACAAGGTGTGAACTCCCTCACATTTGACCAAAGAAGCATAACCCACAGGTTGTCTTTCTCTCAAATTTTGATACAAGCTCACCGCAGAGCCTTTAAAGGACGCTTCCCAAAAATCGGTTAAATTAACTTGATACACACGGCCTTCTTGCAAGTGTTTTTGTAATGTTAAAAATTTTTTTTCGTAAGCATCTTGATCGACTTTTAAATGCAAATTAGAAAAGAAAAACTCTTGTTCATCAGATGATAAAACGTGACCTATATCTTTGGAAGCTCCAGATATTTTTTTTGAAGTATGATCAAAAATCAAAGGATTTTTGCAAACCATCACCCTTAGTAATTCACTACCTTTTTGACGCAGGTGTTGAAATTTCTCTTCGAACTCAAAGGAAAGCTCATACTTTGCGTATATTCCTAAAAAAAAACCTTTTTCCCTTAAGTCCTTTAATTTTTCAACAAAAAGTTGCCAATCATCTCCAGACTTAAAAACTAGGTTCATTTCAGGTCGATAAAAAAGATAGGTCAGAGGGCGAAACTCATCTGCTGAAAGAGTTTCGAAAAGCATATACTGCTCTTCTGTCTCAAAAAAGTTTCTCCATTTTTTAAAATCAAAAGGATAAAACATCAAAAAACGAACCTTGACAAAATTTCAAATACCTCTTAATTGGGGAAAAGTTTTCCAGCCATAACTTAAAAACGAACACATGTCTAGTATGTTAGAAGAGTGGGAAAAAGAAGCCATATATTCTCACAGATCAAGAAGATTAAGGGCATATAGAAAAGCCTGAGCACTTGCTTCTAAAACATCAACACTTGCCGCTCGCCCCATTTTAGGTGATGAATCATTATAGGTCAGCTTAACAGCAACCTCTCCCATAGCATCTTGACCTTCTGTCACAGACTTTATCGAATAACTAAAAACTTTGACAGAAACTTTTAACGCACGATTTATAGCCTCAAAAATGGCTTCTACAGGTCCTTCCCCAGATGACTCTCCCAATAAAAGCTCGCCAGATCTTAGATCTTTTATCGTAACTTTTGCCTTAAGAGATGGTTCTGACGTTGATTTTTCACGAAGATAGTTCATTTCAACGCTAACAAGCGAAAAGTTTTCAGCTGACTGTAAAGCGAAGTTCTCAACTATACTTACCAAGTCCTGATTATAAATCGTTTTTTTCTTATCCGATAAAACCTTGAAAGAATGAAAGGCCTCTTCGAAAACATCTTTTTCAAGTTCGTACCCCAAAGATATCAAACGTTTTTCAAAAGCATGTCTTCCGGAGTGCTTACCCAAAACAAGTTCACTTTCACCCCAACCCACATCTTGTGGATCCATTATTTCGTAAGTTTCTCTATTTTTGAGTACACCATCCTGATGAACGCCTGACTCATGAGCAAAAGCATTCGCACCAACAATCGCTTTATTAGAAGGTACAGTTATACCTGTTATATGACTAACCATACGACTGGTTTTACAAATTTCCTTCGTCATAATATTCGTCTGAAAGTTAAAGAGATCTTGACGCGTTTTGAGAGCCATAACAACCTCTTCCAAAGAACAATTCCCAGCACGTTCGCCTATACCGTTTATCGTGCACTCTATTTGACGAGCACCGGCATCAACAGCGGCTAAGCTATTGGCAACAGACATCCCTAAATCATCATGACAGTGAACACTTATTATTGCTTGGTCTATACAAGAAACATTTTTTTTAAGGTATTGAATGATTCCTGTCATTTCAGATGGCGTTGTATAACCCACAGTATCGGGGATATTGACTGTAGTTGCACCAGCTTTTATAACTGCTTCTACAATCTCCGCTAAAAAAGAAAGTTCCGTTCTTGTAGCATCTTCGGGAGAAAATTCAACATCGTCCACAAAAGACTTTGCCTTTTCAACGCCTCGGATCGCAAGTTTTATGATCTCTTCTTTAGGCTTATTAAATTTAAATTTTCTATGAATATTAGATGTGGCAAGAAAAACATGGATACGTTTGTTTAGAGCTGCGGCAGTTGACTCTGCAACTTTTTGTATATCATTATCCAAGCACCGTGCCAATCCACAGATAGTTGCGTTCTCGGTCTCTTTAGCTATCATACTAACAGATTCAAAGTCACCAGGAGAAGCAGCTGGGAACCCAGCCTCTATAATATCCACACCCAAAAGATCAAGTTGGCGAGCTATCTCTACCTTTTCCTTAAGGTTCATCGAAGCTCCTGGAGACTGCTCTCCATCTCGAAGCGTGGTATCGAATATTTTCACCTTTTCTTGATCGTTCATTTCTTTCAAAATCCTCCTAAAGTCTTGGAGTGATATACATTTTTTCTAAAATGGAAAATCAGATATCGTTAAAGAAAAATCTGTATTCATTCATATATACTACAAAGTTAATCTGAACAGAATATTATATTCTATATAAGATATTTTACTTTAAGAGAAGGATCAATAGCAAGTAGAAATTAGACATAATATAATATATTTTATCTTTTTTAGTATTAAATTAAATCAATTTAATTTAATTAAAATTTAAAAAAAATTCACCTTACCATAGAATATAAAAATAATTTTAAAGGGCTAAAGGGCATTAATCATGAAAAATTTAAAAAATATACATGTAAATTAAAATAAATATAAATTTTAATTTATATTTATATAATATATAAAAATAAAATAAAAAAAATAAATCTAAAAACAATAAGAAATCGACTAAATTTTGCCAAGAACTAGGCACATACTCAAGAAATCACATAAGGATAAACCCTTCGTGTCTTTGTCTTCTATCTATCAAAAACTTTTTCATCCTTTTTTTTCTTACTTAGCTATACTTTTTTTTCATCCTATCTTTTTTCTTTAGCTATTCCTAGTTATTTGGAAAAGCCCTCTGATCTTACTCCTTCATCAATTTACTCGGTTGCTTTGATAAAACATTCTTATAGAGTCCTTATCATGAACCGAATATGTCCTAATATTGAATGTAATAAAATTTTTCAATTTTTTTTAAACTTTAAGCTAAAATCAGAAAAAAGCTGCTTAGACTAATCTTTATTTTTATAAAAAGTAAAAAATATTTTTCAAGTGATCCTAATTAAAGAAGAACTTCAAGATAAAAAACACCACAGAAGTTGTCATCTCTAAAGCTAAAGCTTTTCAAAGATCTTCATGACTCATAAAAATTCTTCCTTTTAAAAAAAACTTTATACTTAATTTAAGAGAATTGCAAAATACCCCATAAGTTTTTATGAGGTATTTCGCATGAGTCTCTTTAAGATAAAAAATTAACCTTGAGCCATTTTTTCTAACTTATAAAGCTGTCGAAAAAATCTCGCTCTTAGCAAGTCTAAAGAAACTATTTTAGATCTACGGGTTAGAAGTATATTAATAACTCTAGGCACCATGAGTCTTTTTCTTAAAGACTTATCAGCTACATTTGCTATTCCTTCTCTGATTACCATCCGATATTTTTTTACTGACAAATCATCATTGCTATTAAGTTTTAAATAGTTCAGAAGAGTCTCGTAATAATAAATATATCGCATAAAATTTTTACATCTCTTCACTTGTGCCTTTGAAGCTCCTGATTTAAGAAGCCTATGATGCAAGTGCTTTATATAGATCAACGATGCGCTATCGCCTCTATTTATCTTATCATCTTTTGATCGTTTCTTATCATCTTTTAATGATTCTTCATAATCTTTTGATTTTTCTTTATCATCTCTTGATTCTTCTTTATTTTCTTTTGATGAATCATTATCATCTTTTGACTTTTCTTTATTATCTTTTGATGGTTCTTTACGTTCTCTTGATGGCTTTTTATTATCTTTTGATATAAGGTTGATCTGCTGACGTTCCCCCCAAAGGGTTTCTATGCTTTCACTTCCTATGGCAGAATGACCTTTTAAGCGAATGAATAATCGCGAGCTGGATGAAAATTCTCTCAAGTCTAAATCTTTTATCACAAAGTTTTCTGAAAGATAGGGTAATCCATCCATCTGATTCTGTTTAGAAACAGAAAAAGTTGAACTGTTAGAAAAAAGAGGACTTTCTGAAACCTCGAGAATATATTTATCAACAGACATAAACAAGTGAGCATTCGGTATGGAAAGTTCTAGTTCATCATGGGAATAAAAGTTAGTTATATTCGAAATTTTAGTATTTTCCATGTTTTCATTTGAAATTTTTAAAATAGGTTTAACAGGAATCTTTATACTATTCCCAAAAGATTTCGGCGAACGTTCTGAGGATAAAACAACCGGGAACCCTGCCTTTTTCAAACCTATAGAAATATTTTTATCCATGGATGTCCATTGCCATACAAAGCCGGATAAAAGGTTCTCCAAGATCAATAATTCGCAACCTTTTTCGATATCAACAATCGCTCTCATCACACTTTTTTTATCAGCAGGAGGCTCGGATAAAGTGAACGATGACGAAAGTCCAAATTCTGTCATAATATCGGGGGCTCCAAGATTTCCTAAAGCAACGTTCTCGACATCAGATATTTTTATAAGTTGATCTGTATCTGGCATAAAAATGTCGGGTGAATTGAACGATGCCGAAAGTCCAAAGTCTTTCATAATATCGGGGGCTCCAAAATTTCCTAAAGCAACGTTCTCGACATCAGATATTTTTATAAATTGATCATAAGCTATATCTGGCATAAAAATGATCGAAGCCATTGCTGCAGTAGGTGAAACACGGTCTCCAAGCTTTGAATCGTCCTGAAAAGGTCTTAAAAGTTCAAAATGATTTTTAGATGAAAAAGAGTCAGAAAGTCCCCAGTATTCTGCATAAGTTGGAAAATCTAAAGGGTTTTCGTATCCTAACTCTAAAGTATATAATCTATTCGCCATACAAGCTTCTTGCGATTTTTTAAAATGATCTTCGACAGGTCGTTGTCTTAAGTCAGCATTTCTGGTCCTATAAGGTCTCATATCAACAAAAGCATGAGGCAATAAATAATCTATTAAGGGCAAAGAGCGATTGCTTCCTTTTTGAAATGTTGAAAGATTTAAAGCTCCTTCATCACTGATAGGATGTGTGCTAGATCCCATAGCAAGCAAATAGGCGGAGTAAGACCTGTCAAACATGTCCAAAATCTCTACTTGTACATTTCCCTTTGCATTTTTCTTTGACAGAAAATTTCTATCCAAATCCCACCCTTTGACTAAAAAACCACCTTCACTCAAAGCGTCTGTCCAATTTATCCGCTCGTAAATAGTATCAATCATTTCCAAAATATCTGCTATCTCTTTATAAAGAGTTTCTTTGTTTGGATTCGCTAACTCGCGATTTATTCCGCTTTGCCTTAATACTCTATTTCTATTTAAATTAGTTTCAATTAGAAAATCCTTATTTTTCAAGGAGGCACGTTTCGATAGAAGATATTGCTTCACCGCTAATGAAGCCATCACAAAGGTTGCTGTTTCTTTAACCGAAAAAGTTGAATCTAAAGAGTGCTTTTTTGTGGCAATATCATAAGAGGATGCAAAAAATTCTTTATGTATCTCTTCTGTTGGCAATGAGTAAAAAAATTCAAAAATATTTTTTAACCGCGCTAAGGTTTCTGTTAAAGAGACCCATTTATATTTTTCACCAATAACGTATGAAGTACAAGCGAAACCCATTCCTGATGGAGTAAATGTGGAATAAGACTCAATAGAAGAAGAAGCAGGCCTCATTTGAGGTCCAAAACACTTAAAGAAAGAGTGATTTTTTGCTTCCCCTAATAGAATCATTTTAGGTACAAAAGGTGTATTTTTAAAAGTAGGGGCATGCCAAAAATAATCAAAAAGACTTTTCATATAAACATAAAGAGAAAGTTTTTTCTTTGCAAGTTTTAGAGTAGGATTACTTGTGGCATTATTTTTCAAATAAATACTATACATCCCAGAATTACCTTTAGCTTTTAAAAGACCGGCCTTCAAAAGAGCTGAAAGCATTTTGCTCTTATCCGGAATCTCAGAAAAAATTTGATCAAAAGCCTTTCTATCAATGAAAAGTTTCTTAAACTTTAAACGTTCAAGGAACATTTTTACAGGATGTTCTTTAAATTCATACATAACAGTATCCACTTTTTCAAATGAACCTTGTGCCATAACCATCTGACTAGGAATAAAAAAAGATAAAAAAATAAAATGAAATAGTAAAAAAAACCTTTTCATAATCAAAATCTCCTTAAATTTAAAACACTATTAAATTGGCTAAAGATTTTCCTTTCAAAACAATTATAAACAAGTTAAAGATAAAATAATCAATATTAATATTAATATCATATAAACAATAATTAATACAAATAAATTTAATTTAAATCATTAAAATTAATCATAATAAACTTTAACTTGAATAAAAAAAATTTTTAAGTCTATATGAAAAGTTTTCAAGTATTTCTATCTAATCATCGTGACGACTTTCTTCCTAAAAAATAACCTCAGATTTTTTCGAAACATCTATAAAATTAAAAGTATGAAGTATTTGAGAATGATCTGATTTTTTTTATAATTAAAATCACCTTTTTAAGTTATCTATCATAAAGACTTGCAAAAAATGTTCTTTCTATCTTATACTATTTTAGTGAAACTTATACGTAATCTCACATATCACTTCTTTGACTTCTAAACAAATCATTTTAGTTTGAAATTTTTTTTCAATTAATAAAGATTAGATCTGATCACGTGCGGGTTTTTCACTTATTGTTATGATTCTAAAGAATAGTTTTTATAAAGAATATTTTAGTACTAGTATTTTTTCGCTAGTTATCGCACACTGATTGGAGATATTTATGTTTCAATATTTAAGAAATCATATGAAAACAATTGTCACGGTTCTTGTTTCGCTCATTATCCCAGGTCTCGTTTTTTGGGGTGTTAGTAGTGCTATCATTGCGCGAAGGTCAAGCTTTGCCGGGATGGTTTGGGGAGAACGTGTCGATGTTAGCGAATACAACAAGGCCTTTTTGGCAGTTGAAACTCAACTTAAACTAACATATCACAAGAATTTTGAGCTTTTTTCACAATACTTTGATTTGCAAGAGTTATCTTGGGAAAGAATAGCTCTCCTAAAAGAAGCTGAAAAACAAAACATATCTATCACAGAAACAGAGCTTGTTAAACATATAGAAAGTATCCCCTTTTTTCAAAGTGAAGGCATTTTTTCAAAAGAACTATACTACCAAATCATCGCTCAACACTTTCAAATAACTCCTGCTCAATTTGAACAAAGGGAACGAGAAAATCTTATCATTTCAAAAAGACGTAGATTTATCGAGTCCAGTGTTTTTATTTCTGATCAAGAGCTCACTGATACCTATCTTTTAAATAACACAAAAGTTAAAATACTTTACACCTCTTTTAACTTTTCTGATCACTTAAAAACTGATCGCGCTATCCCTGAAAAAGATTTGACTGCCTATTTCTCAAGTAATCAAGAGATTTTTCGTATCCCTACAAAAAGGAAAGTTCTTTTCACATCTATAATGCCAAAAACGCTTTCGGTTGATCCAATCTCCGAAGAATCTATTCGCGATTACTATGAAGAAAATAAAGAAAGTTTCTCCATTGAATCTGACGAGAACGCTTCGGGCAAAAGCAAAACCACTAAGGAAACTTCATCGAACACGCAAGCAGAAGAAAAAGCTCAATATAAAACTTTAGAAACTGTACGTGCTGAAATTGAAAAAGATCTTCTCGCAGCTAAGCAAAATGACCTTGCTCAGAAAAAGGCTTACGCCGTTGCCGATGCTCTTTATGATGGAGCTAAGATTTCGAAGATTGAAGCAGATCATGCCGTAAAGTTTGAGGAAACTCCTTTCTTTGCTCAACAAGATATCAGATCTCTCGGGCAAAAAATCCCCATGAATGTCCTCTTGGCTGCTTCTGAATTAAAACTTGGTGAAGCAAGTGATGTGATCGAATCCTTCGGGAATCTTTATATTTTGAAAGTTCTAAAGGAACAACCATCTTATATCCCTCCCTTTGAACTCGTTAAAAATAAAATCATAGAAGACCTTCGATATATCAATAGTCAAAAAACGGCTAAAGAAATAGCTGAAAAAAGCTATAAAACGATAAAAGATCTAATCAAGGCAAACCCTGATTTAAGTTTTGATGAAATTTCTAAAAAAACAGATCTTAAATGGACCCTTTCTCCTGCTTTCTTGTATGAAGACTCAATACCAAACCTTGGCAACGAGCCTTCTTTAAAAAAAGCTACTTTTAACTTAGCTTTAGGAGATATAAGTTTTCCTTTAAAAACAAATGATCGCTTTGTTATTTTATCTCCTTCAGAAAAAATATCTGTCGATAAAGAAATTTTAGAAAAAGAAACACAAAAAGACTCTTTTCGAAACTCTCTACTCCAAAAGAAAAAGAACAGGCTTTATTATTCTTGGATTGAAAATATAAAAAAACAAGCTAATATCAAACCTAATCCAAAATACTTTCCTGAGTCTCCTGCAAAATAAAATTTTTATTGATCATTTGAGTCTATCCGAAGAGTGAAATATTTCTTCTTGAAGATTTTCCCCATCAACTTGTAGTAAGTTTCTTAAAGCCTTCCAGGTCTTATCCTGCATATTCTCCGGCGTGTTCAAGATATCTAAGTCAGCAGACCAACCGTACTTTTTATAAGATTTTAGCCGATCTTTTAGGGTCTGAATATTATTGATAAAAGAATTGTCAAAAATTTGAAAGTCTAGATAAGTTTGATACGTTCTATCCATTTGCTTATTAATATTCTCATCAAATATATCATTCTTTTTCATTAAAAAGTGATGCGCCTCAAACTTTGAAAAAACATCAAAATCTATATAAATAGAGTGTTTTTTCATAAGGCGCTCACTTTCTTTTAAAAAAATATCAACAAAAGCGTAAACTTGTTTAGACCTAAAGGAATCGTCATACAGAAACCTTAACGCCGACTCCATACCTAAGAGCTCTATGCGACAAGAGAAATGTTCGTCAAAATTTTTGACTCCCTTCCCCAAAGAGAGATAGGGGAGTAGAGCTTTTTTTTTGTCTAAAAAACTTATAACAATCGAAGAAAGAACCTCTTGAACAATTTTCTCTAAAGCGCTCTCTTCTAAAGCTTTCACACGGTAAACTAATTGTGGTAGGTTTATTGCAACTCTTTGCCACTTTATACCATAAAACAAAGACTCTTCTAAAAGTCTTTCTTTATTCTTTTTTCTACGAGATTTGATTTGGATCTTTAAATGAGGATTTTTATGGGAAACCTTAAGTGCTGTTCTAAGGATTTCTTTTTGAGAAATATCTATCGTTTCATCCATCATCACAACAAGGTGAGAGATAGGAAACCCTGGCATATTTTGTTGAGGTAAGTTTTCACCAATTGTTTCGACCATTGCTATCGCAAAAAGGTCGGCGATGTCGGTATAATCCGAATAAAAATTGCCGTTAAATATAGAGTCTCCCTGACCGACCTTTTTGTTTTTTAAACTCTTGGGAAAACCCAGCTCTATTTCAAAGCAAATGTCTTGAGGAAAAAAGTTACCATTTGATTCAGATCGAGCTTGGTATAAAAGACTTTTAGCAACATATTTTAGTTCATCAAAACCCATTCCTTCCAAAAAAGGTGCGTATAATATATTTAAATAAGGTACGATCTGTTTTAGACCACGATTTTTCATATAGTCTTTCAGAAGAAAGGTAAGTTGCTGTGTGAGCTGTTCCACTCTTTTGGGAGGAAAATTGTCTTCAGCCTTTTTAAAGTTTCCCAATCCTGTCTTTATTAAATTTTCTAAAGAGAGATAGGCAGCCTCTCCTTCCACTTTATTTAATCCATATATATAATAAATACCTTTAGCAATATCCTTGAGAACTTTTTGAGAGTAAACCTTTTGTTTCATGAACTCTTCTAAAAAATGAAAAGAAAGGTTTTGATAAAAAAATTTCATATCACTTTCTTGATATATATCTAAAAGATTTTTAAATTCAGATGTTTTTATTTTTATAAAATCTGAAAGATCGCTATTTTTTATCATTTTAAAATTTGATTATCCTTTAATTTATTACAATTATACTTTAATAAAATTTAATATTTTTACCTTTGATTTTACTTAAACCTCAATCGCCTTTTAAAAAGAGTTACTAGAGCCCCTACATTTGATATTAATTTTAAAAAAAAATGTTTTATGTTAGAATTTGCGGGAGTGCTCTTGTTTGTTGGGGAATTTTTTTGTGAAACGTTTTACTATATTCATTTTTCAACTTTTATGTGTTTTTTATTCTATTTCAATAGACTTGAGTCCCCTAGCTCCTCAGTCTTCTTTATCTATCATCGCCTCTACTACTACATCTTCCTTAGCTCATATAAAAAGAGGAAAAATTGATCATCAAATCATTATACCTCACTCCACTTCTTTAGAAAAAGGGATAAAAATTTCTCGTAAACTTTTAATCCCTTCTGTTATTTTTTACTTTTTCATATCATCTTTAATTTACATTCTGAATATCTCTTTAAATGGAATCATTTCAAAAGAGTATCTTTTTATACCTCTTATTTTTATTTCTATCTTTGTATGGCTTATTTCCTCCTTATACTTATACGAAAACAGACTCTCTTTTAAAAACCGAAAGTATCTAATAAAAATTTTTCTTTTTGCTCTTCCTGCTTTATTAACGATTACGGCATTCATCTTTAGTGAAACATATATTCCAAGTTTTGGAAGAAACTTACTCTTATCCTATTCTTTATGCCTAGCATCGATACCTTTTTTTATCGTCTATCTATTTGTATTTTTATACACAATCAAGAATGATTCAACACAAGAAAAAAAGATTTCTTTATCTAGAGAAAAAAAGGTATCTTTATCTGAATCACTCGGAACAATCAATCTAGAGATTTTTGATACAAAACAAGGAAAAAATATCTTTCCCTCTGACTCAACCTCACGACTCTCTCTAGAGACGACGGCTACCGAACTAGATAATGGTCCAAAACAAGTAAAAAACCTCACTCCCTCTGACTCAACCTCACGACTCTCTCTAGAGACGACTGCTACCGAACTAGATAATGGTCCAAAACAAGTAAAAAACCTCACTCCCTCTGACTCAACCTCACGACTCTCTCTAGAGACGACTGCTACCGAACTAGATAATGGTCCAAAACAAGTAAAAAACCTCACTCCCTCTGACTCAACCTCACGACTCTCTCTAGAGACGACGGCTACCAAACTAGATAATGATCCCAAACAAGTAAAAAATCTCTCTTCATCTGACTCAACCTCACCACACGATCCAGAGACTCCTTCTACCACAGAAGATAATGATTCGATACAAGAAAGTAAACTCACTCCCTCTCACTCAACCTCATCACACGATCCAGAGACTCCTTCTACCACAGAAGATAATGATTCGATACAAGAAAGTAAACTCACTCCCTCTAACTCAACCACATCACTCAATCTAGAGCTTCCTTCTGCAATACTAGATAAATTAAGTTCAGCGAAACCTCCTTATTCACATACTAATCGAAAAACTCATCAATTAGCAACCTCAGATAACTCATTAACAAAACCTAAGAACAGTCATCCTAAAAAATCTCTAGATCAAGGGCATCTCTCTAATAGTGATTCAACAAATCAGCAAAAGAAAAGGCGCCCATTAAGAAGACAAAATCCGATCGAAAAAAAACAAACGAAAAGTATTCCACCAACTACTCCTCCAACGGATTTAAAAAATAAATCACCAAGAAGGCTCCCTCCTACTCTCTCAAAAAGATCTCTATCTTTAGGTACCTTATTAAAAGGATCCGAGAATCGTACCCTTCAAAATCATCTACCCCCAAGCCCTCTTCCTAAAGATCCTCCTCAATCGCAAATATCTGAAGGAAGTACCCACGCCCCTATATCGCAGAAAAGTGAAAGTCCCCCTCTTACAGACAAGAAGAAAAGAATCCTTATAAGTAAGGCTCTTTTGAAAACCCCAAAAAATTTGGAACTACCTATCAGTGATTCAACCTCATCGACTCCGCCATCAGATTCAAAAAATAAATCACCAAGAAGAGAAGAACTTCCGCTTTCTCACAGGTCTTCCTCTACGGCAAATTTCTTGGCTGTAAGCCCTCCTTCAGAAAACCCAATGCGTCTCTTCTTAAAAAAACACGCCTCTAGTGATGATTTACTTAAGTTTCATTCCCCAAAAAAAGAACCCTCTAAACTAAAAGACGTTTATCTAACCTCCTTACTCGTATATTCTAAATACGAAGGTGCGGGTTTCCCTCCTATGAACTCGATTTTTTCCTATATAAGAATTTTACAGATCGTAGAAAACTACATGGATAGTGTGTTAGAAGCTCTACTCTCTATAGAAAAAGAACTAGAAAGCACTCAAGAGCAAAGTTTAGACGAACGTACAAAAACTATCTTAGAAAGTATTTCTGAATCTATTGATAAAATAAAGTCAGAAATCTTATCACTTGAGAAGCCGTGTATTTTTTTTGGGCATAGTGAAAGTTTGACAAAACAAAGAAGATACGATGAAGAACATACATTTAAACAATATCTTGATGAATCTCTAATACCTCAACTAAAAAAAATCTCCGAGAAAATCTCCTCTATACCTGAAAAGTCTTTAAAAATAGAAAAAATCTCTGCTACTATAAATGAAATTGCTATAAGGCTATCCTCGGAAAAGAGAGATAAAGCAACACTGATTAGAATTCTAAAATGCGAATTGCAAAATATCTCTGACTCCTTAAGCTGGATATTAAATCCTTCATTTGATTTTAAAAAACAGCTTAAAGAGTCTATGAATGAGCATCTAGTATCTAAGCAAGAGCAATCTGATGTCATTCTAAAAATGAGACGAGCTTTTAACACTTTAAATAGAAACATTTCAAAGGGTCATATCGATTCAAAAGGGGCAGGAAGAATCATAGGTCGCAATAAATTTTATAAACTAAATCCAGATCAAACCTTTTTGCATGATTTGATTTTATGGTATCTCCTTCAGTATTTTTTTGGCACAATAGAGTTTTTCATTCAATCAAACGAAGCTGTAAAAGATGAAGATAGATTCCATCAATACCCTACAGCATTAACTCCTAAAGAAGATAGCTTAAAAAAAATTTTTTACGATCGATTCACGAGCTCTCAGGCTCTATCAGAGTTCGAAAAATGTATCAACAAGAACGAATACCTAAATTTTTTAATTTCTAACAGTCTTAATTCAAAGGAGAACTACACCCGTTTTTTAGAAACCATAATCCACACATTTAATTATAATTTAACTAAAGAAACTGCTTCAGCATAATAAAACTAGAAAGCTTTTTTTAGCTCTCGAAAAAACCGGGCACACTTTCGGAAAAAGGGAAAAGCACTTTTTTAATCTCTACTCTAAAGACTCTCAAAAAAAGACTACAATTCTTTATTAAAAATAACTCAAGATAAATCAAGCACTTTTTTTCAAAAGAGCAAAAGCCTCTTCGGTAAGAGTTGAAAAAGCAGCTGGATGCTTATCTTTTAGATGCCCCTCTATAAAGTTATTAAAAGCTGTACGCCATAAAGCAGAGCAGTCTTCATCTCTTTTCTGAATGCCTTTATCCCCTTTACTTGGTTTATTGTTTTTACTCATCATATAAAATAAGAACTTTTTCGTCATGAGTTTTAGTCTCTTTTTACACTCTTCTTGTTCCATTTTTGAAAAATGTATTTCCCCCAAAAGCCCCGTATTAAAACTAGTCTCAATGCGGTACTGATATATTTCTAATAGCTTATCAGTAGCATCTTTTATTCCTTGATATAAAAAACTTTTTTTATGATCTTTTGCCGCTTCCTTAAAAAAAGTTAAATAATCATAAATCATCATTCTAAACAAAGTATTAAAGTCCAGAATAACTTTAGGGTTCCTAACGCTTTTATCCATATAGCTTAAGAATACTAACAATCGATCAATCAATAAATCCTTTTTGGTAGACGCTTTTGTAGATTTAACTTCTAAAATTTCATTAAAGCCTTCTTGCAAAAAACCTAAGGTATCTAGTAAAAAGATCGTTTTTAAAAAGTTTTGGTGATTATTTTCTTTAAGCAAGGCTAGTAAATAGGAAGAAATCTGTTTGTTCTCAGCAATAGTGTTTAGGATGTATATACCTTTTAGCCTAAGCTTCTCAACCCATTTACTCTCGGTAGTTCCCTTAGCTTTTTTCCGCCTTTTTTTCTTTTTGTCATCCTCTGTTGACCTCTGGACAGCAACTCCTTTTCCTGTAGCAGATAGAGGGAGTATGGCTCTTGTCTTAGTTTGATATAGCTCATCAAAAGTAATATTTCTTCTCTTTTTACTCTCTTCTTTAAAGCTATTTAGTACTCCCTTCAAGTCCTTTAAATTTGTCTTATATTCCTTAATATTAGTTGCAGGGCAATGTCTTATTTTTTCAGAAATACGAGCTATAAAAGTTTCATCAGGTAAAACTGAGCCTTTCTTAGGAGAGAAAGAGGTCTTATAAAGCTTGTGAAAAAAGAGTTTCGTATTTGTTGATTTTGTCAAATACAAATTTAAATATTTCTTTAAACGTTGTTTTTTTGCTGTATCTGAAGTTGCTCCGTCTAAAAACTCTTTTTCACTAAATTTTATTACCTCGAAAATATCTAACAAAGAAACGATTAAAAATATATTGTCCGTTAAAGCTTTTTCGTGACTTAGCTGAAAATCAGCTCCTTTTTGCTTCTTTTTAGTAACATAAGGATAAGCAGTTTTTACAAGCCATTTTTGTTTTAAATTAACATAAATATAGTTAAGACTTTTATTTGCATAAATAATACTATTAGACTGTCTATTTCCAAAAGAATTATATTTATCCCTAGTATCAATGCCTATCTTCTTCGCGATTAAAACCCTCACTTTAGGAAGGCTCTTTATATATCGATAGTCCGTGATCTTGAGTTCATCTATCTCATTAAATCCCTTATACTTATATTTTAAGAAAATATAAACACCAAAATCTGTGTATAAAATGCTCGTAGGCAGAAAAAAAGTGAAAAAAACGAGTATATTAATAATGGCAATATTTATTCCATTCAAGCATAAAATAATAGCCACAAAAGCTAACATAATAAAAATAGAAAAAACAACCCTAGGCAAAATTTTATAGAAAAAGTTTCTTATCTTGCCATATGCTTTTGAAGTTTTTGATGATTTAAAAAGACAATAATTCATCATAATAATAAAGGATTGAATAAAAATAATGCCAAATAAAATAAAAATTACTAATCCAGCGCTTTGAACAAAAGGTATATAGTAAAGGCTGGGCAGATATTGTCCCAAAATAAAAAATACAGTAGACGCCAAAAAGAAAAAGAGCAAAATACCCATGATTTTAAAAAAAGAACGCCAAAGGTTTTCCTTATCAAGAATAGGCGAAAAAACAACTCTCGATAGATTCTTTTTATTCTTAGAGGGAAACGACTTAGGTTTTACGGTTTCTTTAAACCTTTCTAAAAGAGCTTTAGGTTTTTTTATTTCAGAATTTACCCCTAAAGAAAAAAGAGATATTGACATATAAAAATTTAAAGTTATATATAAAAAAATCTTTAACATATATTAAATTATACCATAAAAATAGATATATTTCAATGTTTTTTTGAAAGGTTTAAAAAAACTTTATATCAACTTGAATCTCTCGGTAAATAGCTCTCGCCCCTTTTTGTTAAAAACTTGATATTGTTACAAAGCACCTCCGAGGATTTATTCCAAAAATATTTAAAATAATCACCCATAAATAATGATAAAAAATATCAAAAGGTATATTTTAAGAGTCTTAATTGGTGAACTATTTAGCAAGGGGGTCAAGGAAGGGAACCTTCAATAGCAATCGTCGGCTCTTTTAGGCACTTGTTGTAAATTGCTCAAAAGCATTTACTCTTTCTTGGATCAAATATAAATATCCCGTTTTACTCCTTAAAAAAGAAGAGAAACTTTTCTGCTCTAGAAGCCAAGCGTTATACTTAACACAGCCCTCCTTTTCTTCTTTAACCCTAGAGTCGCTAGGATCAGACAAATAAAAGAAATAAATATCTCTAAGATATTTCACTAGACGGGTAAAAGGAAGATTCAAATCAGAATTTCTTGTTGTATTCAAAAGAAGCCCACTAAGATGTTCAATATAGAGATTGTTCCATTGACTAGAAATATCAAAATTAGAATAATCAGGCATATATGTTAAAAGATTTTGATTATATTGTTCTAATGTTAACTTAAATATGTTTCTGATATTATAGTTTTTTGTTGAAAATTTATTTTTAAAATTATCCATCATTATTAAGAACTTTTCTACATAAACTTTTCTTTCACCCCCGCTCTCAAGGAATCTCCCTTTTTCTAGTTCTTTAGAAGAGTCTATTTGAGGAATACCCATAGCTGAGAGAATAAAAAGAACATCAAGAAAAGTACATTCTGAGTCAGGTTTAAAAAGCATATCGTAAAGCTCCCTCGATATCCCTTCTTTCTTATCTTTAAACATTACCTTGTTGTTTTGAGAGCTACCTTGCTTAAAAAACGACTTTTCCCACTTTTTATTGATTTCTGTTCTTATCTCATTTGAATCTCTTGTAGGATATAAGGAAGCTTCTTTCATTAGATCTTGCCCTCTTTTAATAAATGGCTTGTCTTTTTTTTGCAATAATCCATATCTTTCTCGTTCAGAACTATCAAATTTATCTAAAGAGAAATATTGGGTAAAAAAAGCTTTCCAAGCATTATTCGTTTCATCATGAATCCTTTTTGACATATCTTTAAGTTGTTTTTTAAATAAATTTATAGTTTTAACCGGATTATTTTCTATCTGTGATATGACATCTTTTATCCATTGGTTTCGTCTTTCTATCCAGTAGGGCAGTCTAATTTTGGGATATTTTTGTATAAATAAATATTCAAAAAAATATTTTAAATTATATTCTTTCTTAACAAAAACTCTTAAATTTTTTATAAAAATCTCTTGTTTTGACTTTTTAGTTATTTTACCTGTCGCCAGTGCCTCTTTCCCAAATCTACCCTGATCAAAAAGATACATCAATGAAACAATCGTGAAAATATTATCACTTAAAAGATCCTTATTAGCCTTTGAAAACTCCTTTAATTTTAAAGCGTCGGCTAAGGAAAAATCTCTCCAATTCTTTTCCCAATCCAAGTATAGTTTGTATTTGGTAGTGGGTATAAGAGAAACCTTAGTCTTAAGATTTCTCGATTTATTTTGTGCGTTTTTTTGAGCCGCATCAGGAACATCTTTATCAGCTTGGACACCTTGGCCATCATTACTATCTTTAAAATTATAACTCGACATCTTAAGTGATGATTTTAGATTCCCAAACTTATGCGTACATCCAAAATCATACTCAACTTGCTCTTGAGTTAGTTCTCTTTTTTTCAAATACCTATAAAAAATAAAGTCTGTTACAAATATATTGATAAATAGAAAAAGGAATAAAGAGGTAAAGAAATAAAAATAATTACTTTTGATCCCTTCTAAAAAAAATAAAGTTAGGGATATAGATAAAAGCAGAAAGAAAAAAATCAAACTCTGTGTTGGTAAAATCTTATAAAATATTCTTTTCACCATCTCATATTTATTAGTAGCCTTTAACATATGAAACATATTGTACTGAAGTAAAACAGTCAATACTTGCACTAAAGCAATCGAAGAGATAACGAACAGAACCTTTCCCGGTATAGCTAGTTCTTTTGCGAATTCTCCCAAAATAAAAAAACCTAAGGATATCAGAAAAAAAACAAAGAAGGCACCTAGAATCTTAAAAAAAGATCTCCAACGTTTATTTTTACTATAAAAAGGTATGTTCCAGCCTAAATCATTGATAAGGTATTCATTTTGATCAAAGTTTTCTTTAGGGAAAGGGTGTAAATCAGTAGAAGATTGTCTTGCAGGTGAAAGCTCTTTAGATTTTGGATTGACCAAAGGGTTCTTAAGATTAAATATTTCTGAAGAAACACCTAAAGGAAAAATAGAAGAAAAAGAGTAAATGTTAAATATTACAATTAAAGCTATTTTAAACATAAATAATATTATATTTGATATTTAAACTTATGTCAATGTTTTTTTATAAGTTCAAGGTAAAAAAAATTTCTTATTACGGCTCTTGCGAAATACCTCATATCCCTTATTGAAAAAGA
>MDLB01000092.1 GCA_001730085.1 PVC group bacterium (ex Bugula neritina AB1) | reverse complement strand
CAACGTTTGATTAAGTGGTTGCGACGAAACCTCTTTTAAGAAATCATATTCTTCGCTTTTCTTCCAAAAATTATTTTTCCACCAGTCAAGTTCGTACCAGCTCAAAAGCTTTTGCTTGTTCTCCATTCTTTCCTTTTGAATAGCAAGAGCTTTATTCCAAACAAAACGATTACAACCAATATTTTTCTTTAAAGTAATCTCTTGTTCTTTACTTTTTAATTTTAATTTAAATTTAAAACTCTTAACTTTTTTCATTCACACAGTTTAACATAGGCTCTATGGAAAATTAAAAAATATATTAAAAACCAAAGCTCTCCACATTTTTAATATCTGTGAAAAAGCCTCTCATCCTCCACCTAAAGGAAGAGGTCTTCTCGGCTTGAAATGATAAACAGTTTAAAATTAATTAAAATTAAAAAAAAATTATCATAAAAAAAATGCACTCTAGTTAAAATAAGAGTATTTGATCCTTAAAAAGATGTTAAATCTTTTAAAAAGTAGCACGTACTCTTTTTTCATATTATTGATTACAACATATTTTTCATTATAAAAATAAATATTTTAGAAAAATATCATATTTATTTTAAACATACCTCGTTTTTGCTACTACCTTATATCTCTTACGCAAACCATCACGTGTCATTCCTTCTTCCGTAACGTAAACTTCTGAGACATGTCTTTTCATTTTATCGTTTTTCAGATTCGTATTAAATTCAACATCATCAACATAAAAAAAGATCGGCTCATCCTCAGAAACAGCTTCAAATCCAATATTCTCACCTTTATGATTAACAATGCCATCTAAACTATCATCTGTTTTATTTCTAAGACCATAAAGAACTGCTTCTATAGCTGCTTTGGCTGTATAATTGGCTTCTCTTCTAAGGTGTAAGTGCCCTGTTTGTTTAACATTTGAGTCCATATATTTAAAAACGGTCATTCCTACGATAGATAAAATCATCCCAAAAAAAATAACTGCAAATAAAATAGCACCTTTTTCATCATTCAAACATTTAAACATAAAAAAAAACCCAAAAAAACCTCATGAAAGTTCTAGATATACACATCCTTAATTAAAAAGAACATTGGCAAGCTAACTCTGCTTACTTAAAATTTTCGTTATAAAGGGTATCAGATATTTTACAAAAATCTCAAAAGAGTTCAAAATGCGCTCTGACAATATTTCCCTTAAAAGTGCGATTGAGCAGAATCTTCATACTCTAAAAGAACTGTTATTTTTTTAAAACCATCTGCACGTCTTTCCGAATCGTCACCATAAGTCTCAACAGTATATATTTTTTTTGAAGGAGTTATATTGTGACCAACTCCAACATCCAAACTTTCCAAAAAATCAACATCTAACAAAGCATCTTTTTCATTTTCGGATTGAAATGTTTTAACGCCATCTTCAAAACTGTCACTATAATACCCTGTAGCTCCTTGTTCAGTTTTCAAAGTCTCCAAAACATTTGAAGCAGCAAAAGTCGCTTGCGACTTTACATCTCCAAAACGCCCTGTTTTTTTTACCCTAACCATGCCTTTAAACCCAGCAAGAGCAAAAATAGACATAAGTAATGTCGCTATAACCACCTCAACAAAGCTAAGTCCTGCAATATCTTGATTTTTTTTATTCATAAACAACATTACTCTTAGAAAACCTAAAAACTCCATACACGTTGAAAGTTTTTTAAAACACCTCATTTTTTAGAGCTTAAAAAAAGCAAAAATACGTCGTAAAGTTTTTTTCAACAAATAATCCATAAATGCCTTAAGAATAATTATATTATTAGTTTTTATCTATAATAAAAAAAAATAAAAGTATATACTAACAATAGCATAAGCAAAGAAAAAAAAGCAATTACCTCTGAATGTCATCCAAAATTAAAAGGCAATCAGTAATCCGGCACCTGCAGATTATTCTATTTTTTCACTCCTCTTGTTTCTATGGTAAAAAAAATTACCCTGCAATATTTGTAAGTTGAAAAATAGGCAAAAACATCCCTATTACCAAAACCCCTATAATACCTCCGACAAATACAATGATTAGGGGTTCAATAAGAACCGTAAATCTTTCAATCGAATCACTCAAAGATTTCGTATAGTATTTGGATATTTCAGATAACATGTCAACCAAACGGCCAGACTCCTCTCCTATGCTTATCATTTGAACAATAAACTCTGGAAAAATAGGAAAGTCTTTTAATCTAGAAGACACAGAGTTACCTTCTTTGACTCGATCTCTCACTTTGTCAATCAACATCTGAAGGTACAGATTCTTCATCGATAAACGAGAAAGAGTCAGCGATTCTAGCATTGTAGTCCCACTAGATAACATTAGATGTAACGAAGAAACAAAAGCAACAAGTGAGGAGTATAAAAGTAACTCTCCTAAAACGGGAATCTGTAAAACAAGCTCATCTATTTTTAACCTATGCTTTGGAACTCTTACTATCTTTTTGATATATATAAACAACAAAAAAACAACTAAAATAATATAGAGAATATAAGATCTTAGAATGTCACTCATTTTTATAATAATTGAAGTTAAGTATGGCATTTCTATATCAAATGAGTTAAAAATATTCACAAATGTCGGAATAACTTTCAAGAGAAATACGCTGATAGCAAAGATACTAAAAGATATTAAAACAATAGGATAAATCATCGATTTAACCATTTTTTTTCTAAAAGAATCAGATTTTTCAATATTTATAGATATTTGAGACATAACCTTAGCAAGATCACCACTTTGTTCCCCAATGAAAACAAGACTACGCATATACAAGGGAAATATCTTCGGAAACTTATGCATAGCATCTGCTAGTGAAACCCCTGCAAAAACATCTGTCTTCATAGATATCAATGCAAGAAATAAAGGCTCGCTCTTCACATGCATAGCAACCATTTCTAAAGCCCTAATAATATCAACACTGGCCTCCAAAAGGGTTCCCATTTGATCAAAAAACCACCTCATATCATCCAAAGAGACTGTTTTTTTTCGGCGTACCTTTTGAGTTGCACCTCTTGAAAGGCCAGCCTTAGATAGAGACTTATTTTTAAGATAAAGATCTAAAATGACATATTTTTCTTTTTGCAACAAACGTACAGCTTCTGTTTCATCATTCGCAAGGATTGATCCCTTTTCTTTTTTTCCTCGAGAATTTTTCACAATATAAAAAAATTCAACCAAACCCTCAATGTCCTTTCTAAACTGTGACAGATAGAACTTCTTCTAAACTCGTTAAACCTTTTGCTGCTTTTTCAAGCCCTTCTTCCCTAAGCTCGACCATCCCTTGATCTAGAAGATAACGCCTTAAAACAACGGTTGACTCTTTTTTAGAAACTAAACTTTTAAACTCATCATCTAACAAGATTGTTTCATGAAGAGGCAATCTTCCTTTGTACCCCCTATTGTTACATGAAGAGCAACCGACAGGCTTAAAAAAAGTTGTTCGATTATTGATCTCAAGCCTCTCTAGAATTTGCTCACTAGGAAGATACTCTTCTTTACATTTTTCACAAAGCTTGCGAATCAACCTCTGGGCAACAATAAGAACCAGAGATGAAACACACAAAACGGGATCTATTTTCATATTTATTAATCTATCTAAAGCCTGAATAGCATTATTGGTATGCAAAGTACTCAAAACAAAGTGCCCCGTTAGCGCTGCTTGAACACTCATCATAGCCGTTTCTAGGTCTCTAATTTCACCCAACATAATAACATCAGGATCCTGCCTCAAAAAAGCACGCAAGCCCATAGCGAAGTCAAGTCCTATTTCATGGCGAACACTAACTTGGTTAACCCCTTCAAGCTTATACTCGACGGGATCCTCCAAAGTTATGAGGTTTTTAGAATTACTTCTCAAATAATTCAAACAAGCATATAAAGTTGTTGTTTTCCCACTTCCTGTCGGGCCCGTAACCAACATAAGACCATAGGGATAATCCAAAGCTTTTTTAAAGCTTTTTATTGATCTTTCACTTAAACCTAAAGAGTCGATGTCTAAAGGTAGTGTCCCTTTATCTAAAATCCGTATCACAACTTTTTCACCATAAATCGTCGGGATGGTCGAAACCCTAAAGTCGATATTTCTATGCTCTATATTCATCATAATCGCACCATCTTGAGGAAGACGTTTCTCTGAGATATCTAGTCGAGCTAAAATCTTGATCCTAGAAACAATAGCCAAATATAGATTAGAAGGTGGAGAAGGAACTTTTATCAACTCTCCATCTATCCGATAACGAACTTGAGCCATATCATTTGCCATAGGTTCAAAGTGTATATCACTGGCTAAATCTGTGACAGCTTGAATAATCAATAAATTAACAATCCTGACCACCTGGCCTTCAGAAGCTTCCGCCATGATTTTATCTAAAGAAACATCCGAGACATCGATATCTGTATCAAGAGATTCAACTTCTTTAGATTTTTCAAAGTAAGCCATTATAGACTTCTCTAGAAGAGACTTCCCTGCAATAAATGGTATAATTTCATAAGAGGTCATCGCCTTAAGATTATCTATTAAAATAACATCTAATGGATTTGCGATGACAACTTTTAACTCCCCGCCTTTCCTATGAAGAGGCATAACCAGGTGCTGAAGCATAAAGTTCTCTGTAAATAACGTCTCCCCAAAAACTGTGCTATCTGGCTCAATAAGATTCTTCATATCAGGAATACAAGGGTAATTAAACTGCTCACTCAAAAAAGTGGCCAGAGTTTCTTCTGAAATAACCCCCATAGAAACTAAAATATCTCCCAAAGGTCTATATTTTAAACGCTGCTGATCAAGTGCCTTTTCCAACTGAAAATCGGAAACAAGCCCCTTTTCTATCAAGAGCTCTCCCAGCTTCATTTTAGATTCAAACATATCCCCTCTTTCCTAAATCTGGGCATCAATAACCGAAAGTCTTTCACGAGAAGTTTTTGACCAAGAAGAATGAGGCGCAACTTCAAGCGCAGACTGATAGGCATTACGTGCCTCTGCATACATACCCTTAACCTCATAACACAAACCCAAAGTTGTATACGCATAGGGATGTTTCGGCATAATTTGTATCGCTTTGTTCAACGCTGTTATCGCTGCATCATAATTTCTTTTGATCCGATAAAGATTCCCTAAGTTGTTATAGGCTGCACTTGCCTCAGGATCTAACATGATAGCCCCTTTGAACTGATCAATCGCTAGGTCATACTTCCTAGCTTTAGCATAGGCTACCCCCAAGTTACTATGCGCTTCTGGATCTTGAGGGTTTCTTTGAACATTAGCCTCACACTCTTCAATCACAGCCGCCATTCTTACGTTATTCATCTTTTTTTGCATAAGGTGACGACCCTTCGGTCTTGTCATATTTTTGTTTAATGCTCCCTGCAAAAAAGGCCCGGCAAAATCTTGCCTTCCAGAAACATCTCTTCCTCTCTCTTTCTTCTGCAAGTGTAGAAGGGCTTCCTCGTCTAAAATGTACGGCGTAATAAACACAAGCAAATCGGTCTGATTCTCCTCTTTAGATTTTTGAGTAAACAAAGAGCCTAGCAAAGGGACATCTCCCAAAATAGGTATTTTAGATCCACTCGACCTTCTAACTTTTTGGATCAAACCCGCGATGGAAATCGTATCTCCTTGCTTGATCCTTATCTTCGTCAAAACACTCCTCGTCGAAGGGTCAAAAGCCTTGTTTGGGAATAATCGAGAAGGAGCCACATCCGTAATAGAAGGCTGAAGAATCATTGTGACTTGCTCATTATTATTTATTTGAGGCGTAACTCTAAGTAAAACACCGACCGTCGTCCGCTCCAACATTGTGGTTTGACGGTTCGTATCTTCATCAACAATGGTATCTTCATTGATAGCCGTTTCTGATGTGATATCAACAACCGCAGGCTCATTATCCAAGGTTATAACCCTTGGACGTGCCAAGAACCGACTTTTTCCACTTGTTTTCAACGCCTGCAAAACCATACGAAACTGACCAGCAGATAGTCGCCCAAAAGTCGTTTCATTCAAGCGAACCCCATTCCCTTCTTCTTGGGTTAAAGCATTTTTTACAAATCCAAAGAGATTAGAATCAAATGGAAAAACTTGGCCTCCAAGGTTCGGTGGAATATATTTAAGAGAAGCTATATTTTTAGATTCTGAAGGATCACCATAAGACATCCCAAGAATATTATTAAGCGAGTCTTGGACTTCAACAATCTCAGCCTTGATCAAAACTTGACGTGTTTTTTTATCTAATTCACTAATAATTTTATCAATCCGACTCAGTTTATCTGGATAATCTGTCACAATCAAAGAATTTGTTCTTTGATCGATACTCAAAATCCCTTCTTCAGACAAAACGGCAACAACTGCATTTATAATACCCTCCGTTGAATTTTTATCTCCAGAAGAAAAAATAGAAGTGGAGGCCTGTGTTGACTGAGTTCCCGTTGAACCGGCGTAGTCTCCTGTTTTTTTAATGTCCTCTCCTGTTGAAAGTGACAACATGCTAACTCGAGCATACCTTAGACGATATATCTTCGTCACACGAGGGTCTTTTTGGCCATCTTGAGAAAGGCCAACACGCAAAACGGAGGTCCCAGCTATCGGATAAAACCCTACTCCACTAACTTCAGCAATTGACTTCAATGCTTGTCGAACAGTCACTTTATCCAAAAACAAAGAAACCAACTCACTTGAAACCTCTTTATCTATAACAAAGTTAACACCCGTCTGTTGAGTGAAAATTTTCAAAACATCTTTCAAGTCAGCTTCAACAAAGTCAATAGAGATTTTTTTATCTAAATCATTGATCATTTGCCCAGAAGAAATATTGCTTTTCATCCCAAGCAAATATCTCCCATGAAAGCATTGCAGAAAAATAAAGACAATAAGAAACATTCTCTTCAAAATTTTTTGCATACACAAAACCTCCCTACAATAATTTTTTTTAATCATGAACCATAAAATCCATTGGTTTTGATTTATTTGAATTTTCAACATGGGTAAAGGTGCCACCTAAAGAGTCCTCTTCATCCCACCCGTCTTCAGAGCCAAAAACTTTTGTTGTGACTTTCATCATTGGCACAGAAACTTTTAAGGTTTCTCCTTTTCGACGAATAAGAACTGAGTCAAGCGCTATATTCACCACCTTACTATCTTGATCAATTTTATCACCGATCTTATAAATGTTGCCATTAATAATAGCCTTTTTCCAAGTATCAGAAACCACAACTCCCGACAAAGAATATAAAGAAGATGATTCGACTTTATCAGAAATGATCTCATCATCTTTACCAAAAAGGTCCTTTTTTAATAAAGCAAAGTTATCATCAGAGCCCTCTCCAGGCACATCAAATGAGTTAAAACTCCGCTCACCTTCTCCTTTATAATCACCGCCACCTTGAAATAAGTTGGAACTCCGCTCACCTTCTCCTTCATAATCATCGTCACCTTGAGAAGAATCCTCCATATTTTCAAAAAAAGAAGGCGTCGCATCAAAAATAGACTCATTCTTTTCACCTTCCTCGAGTGAAGGCTTTTCAACAAGAATAACTTGTTTTTCCATTTCTTTTTTTTCTGCAGCCCTTCTCTTCTTTTCATTTTCTATTTTTAAAAGCTCAGCTTTTAAACGAAGGTTTTCTTTTCTTTCCTGCTCTTTTCTTTCTTCATCAAGTAAAGTTTCATACTTTTTAATATCCAGTAAAGATGTGAACCCATTTTTACTTAAAGACCAAAGATGTCCTTGCATAAAAACAAAAAAAACATAAATAGCAAGAGATCTGACAAATGTTTGATATTTGACCATACTATTTCTCACCTTCCAACTAAACCATACAAAATTTTCAAACCCTATGTTGCAACAAAAAAAAGGATTTCCATCTCAACCCTCAACAAAGGATTATAAGCACTCTCTTCACTACCTATCTCTTCTCTCGCACGAAATATCTTAAAAGTATCAATATACTGTTTTTTTTCTCCATTTTCTAGACTCTGCAATATTGAAACTACACTTTCAAACCGTGCTTCAAAATTTGTTACAAATCGCATTTTTTTCATATTTTCAACCATCTTCACCTTATCAGAAAAAATATTAGATTTAGTAGCGGATGCTTCATTCAAAACATCATTTATCATAGAAATGAAAACATTTGGATCATCATTTTTATAGAAAAAGCGCGCATTTTCATTAAACTTGCTCTCTTCATTTTTCACAACCTTGACTAGCTCTAAGTAGCTAATAGATCTAGCAAATTCATGTTTTTTAGATTTAAAAAAAGGCTTCATTCCAAGGTTATAAACTTGATAAACCACAAAAAGATAAAAAGATACCACAAAAAAGATGCTTTGCATCATATTTTTTATATTTCCAAAATCATATTTTCTTATTTTTAAAAAGTCTAAGTTCATCTCTTTTGCCTTTTTTGTAGACTTGATATACTTATTTCAAATGAGGTATAAGAAAGGCTTCTCTTAGGATCATCTCTTCTAACTGTCTTATAAAGATAAACATACTTCAAATGATTCTTACCTTTTCTCATTTCTTCTATTTTTTTATGGTATCGATTGACCAACAAAACATCTTCAATAGCATTTTCTGTATATGCCGTCCCAAAAATTTTCATTTCGGAAACCATCCGGTTCCCAATAGTATAAATAACCTTATCCATCCAGATCTTCTCATCTTTATCAAAAATAGCCGAAATCTCTTTTAAGAAGTCATGCAAAAGAATTGTTTTTGAATCATGCTGCGTGCAAAACCTCTCCAACATGTTAATTTTTTTTCTTTTTTTCTTTAGCGAATCAATATCTTTTATAACTAAAACATTATGCTCTCTCTTTTTCTTTTGCAAAACCTCATCCATTTTTAAAAATATAAAATATTGAAAAACAAAAAGAAAAATCAAAATAAAAATAGAAACAAAAGCTCCCTTTATAAAGAAACTTTTTAATTCAGGAGAAGATTTTTTTAAAGATTGATCTCGAAATAAATTAACATCAATATCCGGCCAGTATATTTCCGAAAATGCGGCTCCAAGACTCACACCATCAATAGAATGAACATTAAACATTTCTTGAAAATCAACTTTCTGGACAGATGCAAAAAAGTTTTCCTCAAAGAGCTCCTCAAACTTATACAAAGATCCACCCTCCAAGAAAATAACATGCTCAATCTTTGAACTTTTCAAAGAACTATTAAAAAGCTTAATACTTAAAAACAGTTCATTAAAAAATTTTTCATCAATAGCATCTTCGGAACTAATAACAGAAATATCTCTTGCAACAACAGGTTTGCCCTCATAAACCAAAACCATATCTGCCCAAAGCCGCACTCTTTCACGGCTAAAAAGCTTCTTTTTCACAGACATGATCAAAGTTGGCTTAGAGTCATCAATAATGCCCCCATGCAAACATATTTTGACCATTGACAAAAAAACAGAGTTGATTTTAAAAAAAGAGATATTGAGCTCATCCAATATACTGATATATCTAGAAATCGCGACTGACTTCGAACACAGGAATAGAACCTCCATGTTTTCCGAATCATCTTTTTTATTTAAAACAATAAAGTCAGCAACAATCTCATCAACACGGAAAGGGATATATTTTTGAGCTTCAAACCGAACAGCTTGCCCCCACTCTTCTTCTGGAAGACGTGGCATAGAAAAAACACGAACGATAACACTCTGATTGGGCAGATTCAGAACAACATTAGATCGAGAGATCTTATTCTCTACAAAAAGATCATCTATCGCATTCCGAATTATTTCATTTTGATCAACAACATCAACATCTTGTGTAGCAATTTTTCGAGAATCAACTTTTAATATTTTTGTATTATAAATATCTTTTCGAATAACCGCTATTTCAATAAAATCTTGATTAAAATAAAGACCAACAATTTTTTTTGGTATCAAAAACTTTAGGTCCATGTTCTTCATCCCTATAACCCACCGATCTCTTTAAAATATGACGAGACGTAAAAGGCGAAAAATTCGCACACTCTCAGATACCCCTCATCGGTGTTTTTAAACAAGAAACATTCGAGATTGTGGCAGAAATTTTTAAAATTTGAGTAAGAATATCCTTAGAAAAGCATCCCTACTCAGCATTTTAAAAATACCCCACCAAAATAAAGGAAAATATGTATCTTTCTCTATTTCAGTATCAAAAAAACTCTGAAAAATCTCACATATCAACTCATTAGAATCTTAAAAACAATCAAACTTAGAAAAATAACATTTATATAGATATATAAACTTCTTCAGAAGCAAAAAATTATTTTAAAAAATCCTTCAAATAAAAAAAATTTGAGATTGTGCAGAGGTCTTTTAACCCTTCCCCAATAGAGCATCCTAACAAGCAGCACAGCACACATCATCGAACAATTCTATCATAAAGAGCTCGTATGTTCCAAGCATGAAAGTAAGGAAGCCTTTACCTAATAGCTCACACTCTTTCTGAAGGTTCTTTTAAAAAAGTTTATCACTTAAAAAAAAGTCTACCTCTAAAAAAATATTAACCTTTCAGAAAAATAACAAGCTGTTGAAGTTCACAAAAGCCTCAAAAAGATCAGGCAATAATTTGCCATTCGCTTTCGACAAATTCGACAGGAAAAACTTTATCTTTAACGAATATAAATCTTTGATCACCTTTTTTTTTACTTTTACACCACTTACCACTCACTCTTTCTTCTCGTATTTCTGTTACAAGGTTCACCCTAGTATCAAAAACATGGTCAAAATCATGATCGATATTCATTCGCAAAGGCTTTCCTTCAGAAGTGTAATAAACAGTCCACGATCGATCCATTTGTCCATCTCTACTCTGATCTTCCATTCTACGTATAGAAAAATCCGGAAAAAACTCTTCGCGCAAATCAACAACCCCGTCTCCATCTCGATCATGCTCTTTCATGTAAACACATCCTTTTTCATCATAAAAAAGAAAAGTATCACTCAGCCCGTCTCGGTTCCGATCTAACTCTTCTTTCACAACACGATGATAAGCAACATGCAAAACTTTATCAAAAACACCATCTCCATCAATATCAAAGGTCTTAATATAGCGATTAGGCAAACAAGAAAAAGAGAAAAGAGTCAGTAATAAATGTAAAAAGATACAAAAACTAAAGCGTCTCATTCCTCTTTTTCAAGGTCAAAATGATACCTCTCAATAACTTCATTCACAAGCAGCTTCTCACACATACTTACAACACAAGCCCTCGCTTCATCTTCTGAACAGTCCTGATCTATGTTCAGTTCTAAATACTTACCCACTCTAACGTCTTTTATTCCTTTATAGTCCAAAGAGTGAAGAGCTTTTTCGATCGAGATCCCTTGCGGATCAGCAATACTAGACTTAAGAGAAATATAAATTTGTGCACGATACATAACAAATCCTAACTTTTACGACATTAATCTATCAATAATTTCTTCATAACGATCAAGTGTCTTTTGAACGGTATCTTCAGACAATGGAGGAGCAGGGTCTGTCTTATTCCAATCCAAAGAATCTAAATAATTCCTAACAATTTGCTTGTCAAAGCTATCATTCTCTTGACCAATAACATATTTTTCTTTATCCCAAAAGCGAGATGAGTCAGGGGTCAAAACTTCATCAATCAAAATGATTTCACCCTCATATTCTCCAAACTCAAATTTTGTATCACACAAAATAATACCTCTACTAAGTGCGTACTTCGCAGCTTCTTGATAAATAAACAAAGATGCTTCCTTGATTTTTTCAGCCTTATCAAGACCAACGATTTTAGCCGACTCTTCGAAAGAAATATTTTCATCGTGACCAACATCCGCCTTTGTCGATGGAGTAAATAAAGGGGCTTCCAATTTTTGAGACTTCTGCAATCCCTCAGGCAATGGGATATTACAAACACTACCGTCTCGACAATACTCTTTCCACCCAGAACCTGTTATATAACCTCTAACGATGCATTCAACCTCTAAAAGGCGAGCTTTTTTAACAAGCATAGAGCGCCCTTCAAGTTGATTTTTATACTTTTGCAAATACTCTGGATACTCTTCCACATTAGCAGAAATCAAATGATGAGGAAAATGTTTCCCAATAAACTCAAACCAAAAAAGTGAAATTGCTGTCAACAGTTTTCCCTTCCCTGGAAGTCCATTAGGAAGCACACAGTCAAAGGCTGAAACTCTATCTGTCGTAACAATTAACAAAGAGTCATCCAAATCATAAACATCACGCACTTTACCTCTGCGAAAAAGCTTCAAATCAGGCATATCTGTTTGTAAAAGACAATCTCTCACCAATATTTCTCCTTACTTTAAATATTTTTTTCTTTTTACTATAACTTGTAAATTCATCAAAATCTCTATACATTCTTTAGCAGCAATTTTTATCCAAAACACGTTCATAAATAACATCTTCGTTATTCAACAAGTGCTTCATATCAAAACATTTTTTGATTTCATCTTCAGCTAGGTGCTGCAAAAAAGACTCTCCCTCTAAAGCGAAATCTTTCAACGTTTTTCCCTCGTTATTTGCCCAAACCTTCATAGCTGCTTCTTGTACTTTTAGATAAGCATCTTCACGTGTAACACCTTTTTCAATCAAAGCAAGCATAACTGTTTGAGAAAAAACGAGACCTCTCATAAGTGACATATTTTTTTGCATATTTTCAGGGTATGCTACTAGTTTATCAAACAAGTCAATCGCCTTACCAAGCATATAATCCAAAGTAATAGTCGCATCTGGCATCATCACTCTCTCAACAGAAGAGTGAGAGATATCTCTCTCATGCCAAAGCGCAACATTTTCCAAAGCTGCAATAGAGTAGCTCCTAAGAAGCCTTGCCAATCCTGACAACCTTTCCGAAATAATAGGGTTCCTTTTATGAGGCATAGCAGAAGACCCTTTTTGTCCAGGAGCGAAATACTCCTCAACTTCACGGATTTCTGTTTTTTGCAACCCTCTAACTTCAGTTGCGAATTTATCCAAAGAGCTTCCAATAACAGCCAACGTGGTCATATACTGCGCATGTCTATCTCTTTGTATGACTTGAGTTGAAACAGGCTCAACCGTTAAAGAAAGTTTATCACAAACATATTTTTCAACACGAGGATCCATATTAGAGAAAGTTCCAACCGGCCCAGATATCATCCCCACCGATATTTCCTTTTTAGCCTGAAGCATTCTTTCAATATTGCGGCATATTTCTTCATAAAACAATAACATTTTTAGCCCTAATGTGGTTGGCTCTGCATGTATCCCATGACTTCTACCCATGATCGCCATACCCTTAAACTTCAAAGCTCCTTCTCTTAAAACCTGAGCAAGCTTTTTCAATTTTTCTAAGATGATGTCACTCGCTTCAACCAATCTCACCGAAAGAGACGTGTCTAAAATATCAGAAGATGTCATTCCATAATGAACATATCTAGAGTCTGGACCAACAAACTCAGAAACACTCGTTAGGAAAGCAATAACATCGTGATGTGTTTGACTTTCTATTTCTCGAACACGGTCAATATCAAAAGCAGCTTTTTCTTTGATTGTTTTTAAAGCTGGCAAAGGGATAATTCCAAGGTCTGCCCAAGCTTCACAAACAAGAATTTCAATATCTAACCATTTTTGATATTGATTCTCTTCGGACCATATTTTTCCCATTTTTTCATTCGTATATCTATCAATCATTTATAACCTCTCTTAAAAAAATTAGCTTTTATCTTACAATATCGAAAAACTTGCAAATCATCTAGCACGACTTCGTTATTATAGTTGTACCATCTTAAAAAAAAACTCATATCAACTAATGATAGGAAGTTTTTTTCAAAAAAACAAACTGTTCTAAAACTTATTTCAACAAAGCATACAGGGTATTTTGCAACAACCTCATGTCGACAAAAAGATCTCTATCACAAAGAAATATATAAAAACCCTTGGTTTCTACCATCTACATTTCTTTTAATTAAGAAATATCAGAAAATTGAGAGCCGACTCATTTTTATAAATCAATAATCTTGGCCGTTATAAAAATGATCAAATTAGATTTTTTTTCATAAGTCGTCTTGCTACGAAAAAGATTTTTAATGATAGGAATCTCTCCGAGAACAGGAACTTTTTTGATCTCGTCTGACTGAGTTCTTTTAACGAGACCTCCTAAAACCACTGTCCCCCCATCTTTCAAGCTGACAGTTGTATCTGCCGATCTACGTATGTATTTGGGAACACGAATAGTTCCGCCTCGACCCAAATTTACGGGATTCAAAGACACTAACTCCACAACACTCGGGTGCAAATCTAAGGTAATCGTTTGCTCATCTGTATTTATCGTAGGAGTAACATCTAAAACAATACCCTCTACCGCTGTATCAATATCTGCACTATTATGAACATTTGAATTATTATTGGTATACACAGTATTAGATGTTAGCTTGGAAACATAATCTGTTGATTCTTCAATTTTTATATTCGCCCGCTGATTATTAAAGCAAATAATCTTCGGTGACGAAAGGGTGTTTATCTTGCCATCCTTTTCCAACGCTTTAAGGGTTATATCTAAAGCATTGGCTCCACTCAAAAGTTTATAGGAAAGATTAAGCTGATTCAAAGGGTTCAAAGGAGTTTCGCCCCAACTTCCTGGAGCAAAGTTCAAAGAGCCGGCAGTACCATGTCTACCATTCCGTGCTATTTTATCCCAGTCAACACCTATATCCACACCTTTAAAAGAGTAAACCTCTATAATCCTAGTTTCAATGAGCACCTGCCTATGTTTATGAGACCTCATTTTTTTTAAAATATCCTGAATCAATAAATGATTTTGAGGAGTATTTTTTACAAAAAGCTTCCCTGTTTTTCTATGAAAAACAATCCCTGATCCATCGATATCAAAGTTCACCATTTCTTTCAAGAGACCAACAATAGCTCCACCTGTAACCATGTAAGATTTATCGGTATCTTTATGCGTAACAATTTGAGAGGTAACTGTATCTGCATTGTGAACTTCTACAGTCCCAGAAGCATAAATAAAACTTGAAAAACAAAACAAAATAAAACTATATATATATATCAAAATCATAACATTTATTTCCTCAAATGCACCTACTCAAACTTATATTTTCAGAGCAGAGGCACCATCCTTTTTTGAAGACGCCCCTCCCAATTCCTCTGAAGGAAAATCAAATATTTTACCAATCAAGTCTTCCACATCATAAACCATCAACACAATATCTTCTTTACGGATTTTTTCTTTGGTCGTTATCCATATCAAATTATCTTCGATCAAGTAGTCAAAGTTTGTGAATCTAAGAATAGCTTCAATGATTTTGATCAGGGGCATATCGGAAACTTTAAATGTTATATTCCCTCTATCTAAATCGTCTTTGCCAATCTCTTTTGTATCTATAACAATATTTAAACCCGTCAACTCTGCTAAAAGATCTACAACACCTTTAAGAGAAGCATCCTTAAAGTTAAGCGTATACTTAACTTTAAGCTTTTTCATGATAGAACGCTTCTCAATAGACATCTCCTCCTCTAAAACTGGCCTTCCTATTTTTCTATTACTCAATAGTGACCAGCCTGGAGAACCCTCCTTAGCCGAAGGGATTGCTGCTCGCGTAACATCTGTCATTAGTTTTTGAGCATTAACCTTTGCCAATCTATCTAGACGTCCTTCCTGAAGTTTAGAACCTTCGATATAAGCTTTATCAATCAATCCACGTACTTTTTCCGTATAAATATTCGAAACATCTAATAAAATGGCTTGCTTCCAAAGATATATTGCATCTTCGTAACGTCCTGCAAGAAAAAGTTCATGTCCATCATTTATAAAAGCCTCAACACTCATATCTTTCGCTGTCGTAACAAACCCTTTTTTAATCATATCTTCTTTAATCTGAACCATATCACTGCGGATATCTCTTGGCTCAATCATCCGAGCATGCTCAGAGCGAATAGTCTGCTCTCTGTGCTTTTTTCGACGGATTTTTTCTTCTTGAATCCTTATTTTAGAATCTTCCACATATCTCTGAATAATTTCATCATGAGGGTTATAAGTCATAGCCATAGTGAAAGAAGAAAAAGCTCTTTCGTAGTCATTTTCAGCAAAATAATCAAGTCCCATTTTAAAATGATCTTTAGCTAAAAGCAGATCCTCCTTTGGAACAACTGAAGCGTACGGGATCTCTCCTGTTATATCAGATTTAGCTAAAGCCTCTTTAACTTTATGAATTTTAACTAAATAACGACTCACATCCTTATTATGAACATTGTGATGCCTAGCCATTCGAAAAGAGGCCATTGCCTCATCATATTTATGTTGATTATACAAAGAGATACCTTTGTCAAAGTACCTTTGACCAATCTCTTTTTCAATCGTTGAAGGACTTGTATCCGGAGACCAATGTTTTTTTTCTTCTATCTTTTTATTCTCATAACGTGAAGCCTTTTGTTTTAAGCGATGTTCATCCTTCATTTCTTTGCGAGTCTGACGTCTTTGCTCCAACTGTATAATTTTATCACGTGCTTTTTTCATCCACTTCGACGATCCTGGAGAGTTTTTTTCCAAAAGAGCCCTTCTCTTCCAATAGTAGATAGCCTTTTTAATATCACCTTTATTTTCATAAAGAGCTGCCAAATTAGTATAAGCTGCCTTATATTCTCCATTTTGCTTAATCGCTCTCAAGTAAGATCTTTCTGCAGACTCATACATACCTTTTTTTTCATAAACAACACCCAAATCATTATGAGCTGTTGCATAAGTCTTGTCCTCATCAAGAGCTTTTCTATAAAAAGTGATCGCCTTATCAAGATCACCTTTTTTTTGACATCTATAGCCTTCCAGTCGGTATTCCGTAGCTCTTTTAGAAGAAACATCTACTTCTTTACCTTTCAGAACAGATATATTTAAGAAAAACGCAAACACAGCAATTGTGCAAAATCTAAAAATCGACTTCATAACACACTTTCTTTTTTTTGAACCACAATGTCCCCATCTCCTTTAGTCATGACAACTTCTTGCTCCATGATTGAAACGACTCTCCACCCTTCAACCAAATCACCCTCTTTAACTGTGAAAACATTGGCATCTCGTTGATTATAAATTTTAGCCCTAACAGCACCATGCAAAGAAACTTGTCCCACATCAAGACGGATCAAATCGTCCTCCCCTTTATATCTAATCTCAATATAGCTAGGAGAAATAGCCAAGATATCATACCCCATTATAGTATCACCTTTTCTTAAAAAGGATGTACCTTTTTCAGAATTGATCTGTGCATAAAAATCCTTCTTCCCCTTCTGAATAAGAGTTCCCTTAAAAACAAAGGGCACTTCTTGCTTTTCGATTTTTAAAAAAACATAAGGGTTTTTTAAAAAATCTTTCTGCGCCACTTTGATTTGAAAAGGATGACAAAAGTCTCTAACAAAAAGCTCCTCATAATGAGACAAAGGATTTAAAAAAGCTACTTGCAAAACATAATCAACATCTTTCGATTTATCATTCAATTGAGTAAAGTTTTGAGCCTTCACATGAATTTGTCTAATAACAGAGTCAATTTCTGAAACTTTTGAAGGAAAAAACAAACAAGAGACAGCCACATTAACACAATATAAAGCGACAAGAAAAAAAACTAAAAAGAAAGCAATCCACTCTATTTTTTCACATATATATTTTTTAAAAGTTTGGGAAAAAATCACAGATCAAAACCTTTCACACTCGCCACTTTCAAAAGCACCTCAACATTGTTATTAGCACTTGTCTCAACACGAACCCCCTCAACAAAAATAAGCTTCTTAAAAGAAGCAATATCATACAAAAGATTATAAAGTTGATCCATTCTTAAAGTCAGACTAAACATCATTGCATATTTTGTAAGAGCAGATGCTCCGGCCTTCTTCAGATTCTTTTTTTGTAGTCTCACAACTTTTGATATTTCTTCAATATGATTTTGAGCACAAAGTTCAAAAAGCAACATACTTATTATAAAGTATTGCTTAAGGTCAAAAATTTCTGCCTCTTTTGGAACCTTCTTTAAAAAATCAGAAAAACCCATATCTTCTTTGCCAAAACGACGCCTTTGACTGGTTAGCAAAGTCCTAAACTCCAAAGGCGTAAACACCTTTTCCACAGCATCAAAGGAATCTTTCAAAGACACCTCTTTGGAGTCAAGCATCTTCGAAACCTCTAGATATTGCCCCTCTAAACGTCTTTCCTTATGAGTCAAAAGATTCAACTCTTCATTCGTGGGAACCTTTTTAGATGTTTTTAAATATCTATCAAAAAAAATCATATTTTTTTTGTATTTTTTTTCAACCTGCCTTAACTGAACATATTGAAAACTAAGAACAGAAAGGGCCGCTAAAACAAAAAAAAGCATAAAGAAAATCGTCTTCAAAATTTTCGCATGTTTAAAGAAATCATTCATCAAATTAAGACTCTCTGTTTTCTACATTAATAATCATGTGATAATTTATCTGCATCCTGTCCTCTACAATCTTCTCCTCTGCAAGCTGTACATCAACTTTTTTTATGTAATCATAACTCTCTAGGGCTATTTTAAGATTATCTATTTTTAAGTAAGAGTCATTTGTCACCCCTTGAATTAAAAAATCATTTAATGAAGCGATCCCCTTGTCCAATAAAGAAAAATCAATTTTTTGAGATTTCAAAAGAGCCTTTCTTTGAGGGTCTTTTTTTAAGTGATTTTGCCACTCCATCAGTTCTTTACGAGACAAGCCCCACTGCAAAAGAGTATAGTGCATATCGTCTTCTGTAACTTTTTGTAAATCCAACAAAGTATCTATCAAAAACAATTTCTTCAAGCTCACCTTTTTTAACTCTATCAATTTTGCTTCTAAACTATTGATCCGCTTAACTTTTTCACCTATAGAGCTCTCTAATTTTAAAAACTTTTCGGATTCTTTTTTTAACCGCTTAGAGCCCTCACTTACACGATTAATTTCAAACTTTGTATCATAAACACAAAAGGCAAAAAACATCACCAGAAGCCCCGTAATAGCCCACAAAATAAAAAAGATTTTCTGGACATATCTCGCCTTCTTCACTTCCTTAGGAAGTAAGTTTATTTGAACTGGACAAGGCAGGATTTGCCTCAAAGCCAAACCAGCTGCTACTCCAAAAAAATGTCTCATTTCTTCAGAAGGCGTACTTCCAACAGCTGAAGATATTTCCATACTTTCAAAAGGGTCCAACAGTTCAACTTCGGCATCAAATTTTTCAACCATAAAGTCAATCATTCCCAACATCCGAGAACTTCCACCCGTTATATAAATCTTTTTCAAAGAAAATTTAGGATCTTGAGAAAGATAATCTTCTTCAGTTTTTTTTACCTCATCTAGTAATTTCCCAACGATCTCTTCTAAAACCTCGCTCCTATAGGAGTCAAGGCCTTCTCCTTTAAATCCAACATTTTGCTTGAACTCTTCAGCTAAAGTCCTATTTATCTTCATTTTTTCAGATAAAAAATCTGTAAAATGCTTACCCGACAAAGAGAGGTTCCTAGACCAAAACCCTCTATCACTAACTATTAAAACTTCTGTTTGATCCTGCCCTATATCCAAAAGCATCGAACCCGTCGAAACATTGTTATATGAGGCCAAGTTATAAAGAGCCATCCCCGGAACATCGAGAGCCTTTATAGAAAGCTTCGTATCTGTAATATTTTCTATAAAGCTGTTTAAAAAATCATTTTTTATAGCATGCAAAACAACATTCATATTATCTTTATTGACATCAGAAGACAGAAGATGATAGGCCCAAGAGATATCCTCTTCATGAAAGGGTATTTGCTGTCTCGCCTCAAAGTGAACGATCTGATCAACTTGCTCGTATTTTACAGGAGGTAGCGCAATATACTTTGTAAAAATCTCTTGGGAAGGAACAGCAACGATCGCTTCAGCTTTTTTGATCTGATTCTGAGACAGTATCCACCTCAAAACCTCAGCTTCTTTACTCCCTAAAGCCAACTCATCAAAAGAAGGAATCTCATTATAAGGAAAATAGCCAGCCTTCTTAAGAACAACACCTCTTCTGGTTTTCTTAAGTTCAGCCACTTTAATAGAGTTGGCACCAATATCGACACCCAGATATGACGCCATTATTTTGTACTCAAAAACACAAACAATCTCCCAAGCAACACCCCAGGCTTCCTGAGAAAACTAAAAATTCACCAAAGATAAATATAAAATCAATCATCTTCATTTTTTAATTTTTGATTCCATAAAAATTTTCATCATCTATCAAGCCTAATAAATAGCCAATTACACAATAACCCGACCACTCGAAAAGACCTATCGATTTCTCTTTGTTTTCTCTAGTAAAGAATCCCTTCAAAAAAAGCCTATGGGGAGCCTTAAAAACAATCTCTTTTTTAAAAGCCTAAAAATTTCTCTACATTGTAACACAGAAAGCATCATCAAAGATTTTCCAAGATCATTCCCAAACATTTCACAGGGTCTCTCCCTATTTTTTCAACAATTTCATTGCTTCAAAAAAAATATTTTTAACGAACAAGGATAGTTTTTAGTCAGTTTCCTTAGAATTTAAAACCTCTAAATTCATCTGAATAACCCTATAAGGATCTTTAACCAAAGCTGTCGCAATCCCAACCAAGGATGCTCCTTCTTGCAAAAGAGACTCAGCCTGTTCCAACTTAGAAACTCCGCCTGTCGATAAAACAGGAACATTAAAAGGTTTCGCAAGCTGGAGCATTTCTAACGTTCTAGGAAATAAAGAATCACCACTAAGACCACCCCCTTTAGGAAAAAAATCTTCAGAAGAAAGCCCCATTTTTTTTCTATCTCGATAAGTCGTATTTCCTAAGTTCACATAAGTTTTATCTAACTCACTAATCGTTTCAATATAGCGTACAATATCCTCGTTTGACTGATCTGGAGAAAGCTTCACTCCAACAACCCTAGAGGTATGTTTACGCAAAAAAAGTAAAGTTTCTTTAAATGATTCATGGTTCTCGGTCAAAGATTTACCCTCATCTATATTTGGACAACTAATATTCAGTTCAAAAAAGAAAGCCGTCTTTGGAAAATTATCACAAAGTTTATTCATAAAAAGAAAATTACGACAATACTCTTCTTTTGTTTTGCCACCCACACTTATACCCACAGGCCTTTCAAAGCCAAGCAGAGCCTGGTTACTACAAATAATATTCCTTAAACCCTCAAGCCCCTTCCCCGGCAACCCCATGGCATTTAAAATCTCACCTTTTTGATCAAAATCAACAATACGTGGCCTAGGATTTCCCTCTTGAGAATTTTCTAAAATGGTTTTAAAAATAAAACCACCCATTCCCATTTTCAACCAAACCTCAAGTGCCACAGGGTTATCTTTAAAAGATGAAACAATAAGAGGCGAAGGAAAGTATAAGTCGTGAACCCACACACCCTTTTTATCTGGCAAAGGGAACTCATGAATATATTCCCCTACTCGCCTATCTAAAGATTCTAATAAAAGATCTCCAAATTCAATAACCTCTTCAAAGTCAAAAACTTTTTTTCTAAAAAAACTTTTGATCCGAAAACACTTAATAATGAATCGACGCATAAGTCTATATATCAAAGAGAAAATAGGTAAAAATTTTAATTTAATATAAAGCATTTTCATACTCAAAGCCTCTTGTCAAGCTAACCTCCTTATGAAATAAGCAAAGAGATTTTAGAGCACTTTCTTAATTTAGAGAAAAGTCAATACAAAAAAGACAACAGGGTTTTCTCTAAACAACAAAATCTCATAAAAGCTCCTTCCCATAAAGCATACGAGGCATTTGCACATAATACCATTAACAATTTTAACACATAGCTTCTTGATTTTTTTTATAAAAAAATGGTAAAGTATCGAATGTTTACGTTTGATTATCCTTGAGTTTAAAAAATGAAGCAAAAATCATTTCTCATCACTATAGTTGATAATTTTGCAAGCGAAAACTTTTGGGAAGTGTTTTGAAGGGAAAAATGGAGGTTTTAAAAAAATGTTTAAAGCAATTATAGGTATTTTAGTGGTCGGTCTTTTTTCTGGCGGCTGTGGAAAATCTTTGAACATGAAGAAAATGTGGCCTTACTCGAAAAAAAAGTGCAAAAAGAAATCTGCTGTTTGTAAAAGAAAAAACAACCCTACCGCCGAACTATCATCAATCCTAGAAATCATGAATCAAAAAGCTCAGATGAACGATGAGGGAGATATCCATGTAACCGCTAAAGTTTTCAATAAATCAAAAAGTTCCGTTCACGTTGGCATTCAAACCATTTTTAAAAATGAAGAAAAAAATACGGTCGACCGGACAGATTTTCAAAAAGTCACTATTCCGGGAAGTTCATTCTTTCACTATGTTGGAGAAACTAAACATGAAGATGCTCGCTCTTTCGAAATAGCTATTAGAAGACAATCTGAAGCATAAACAAGATAAGGGTAAAGATTGTCCATGCTTTAATAGAAAACCTAATCAACACCTATCTTTAGGTTTTTTGTGACAAACAGGGCAATCTTCATCATCTGGAACATTGCTACAACCTTTTTTTAGGGGTTTTTTTCCTAAAAGAACCCCTAAAGACATACCAACCATTAAAATCCCAAAAAGAACCAAAGCTGCTAAAAGTTCCATTTCAAAAGCCATCCTAAACTACAAAGTATCTACAAAAACTATCAACACACACATCAAACATATTTCGGCGCACCAAACTGGCCCTAACACCTACTCCTACTCTTCGCCTAAAAAGAGCGTCATTGCTTGACAAACCCTCTTAATTTATCAAACAAAAACTATCGCTATATATAGAGAGAGAACCCTAAAAAGATTAAAAACTTAAAGTCGAGAAAAAAAAACAACTCTTACTCATAGAAAGAGCACTTTAAAAGAGCCACCCATATACTCTTGCATCGCAACTATAAAGGAAAAAATCTAAGCTCGAACTTAAAAAGAACGTTTCATAAGACTAACTCAGACCTGTTTAGTTTGTTAAAGTCAAAAACCATCTCTCCAAAGCCCTCTTTTATTTTGACGAGCTTCTCGCTCCAAGTTCAAAAAAAACATTTTCTCTTTATACCGAAAAGAGCGATAGGCTTTAGCATAACCTGACTTTAAAAGAGATGCATTAAGAAATAAAAGATTTTTACCTTCGTCATCCTTAACATAAACAAGTTTTTTTTGATCAATCATTGAAGGCGCATCCACATAGACATAGGCTAAAAGTCTACCATAAACATCTCGATGCCCTTTATTGTCATTTTCTACATCAAATTTCAAATGTAAAACTCGATCACCAAGAAGCTTCCTTGTAAAAAAGGTGGCTTTTCGCCCCTGTGAAATGATTTCAGACCTCGTTTTATGAGATTTTTTCAATATTCGATCAAGCTTTTTTGAATCATGAGACTCAGGCGTATCCACTCCTATCAAACGAACTTTTCGACCATCAGACAAAAGTATTGTATCACCATCTATAACATGTTTCACATGTATAGAAAAAGAAAGCGAACTATCTGGTCTAGGCTTTATATACCTTGCCCCTACCAAACAAGAAAGCAAAAGAAAAGGCCAGATACCCCACTTCTGTATAAGGCGTTTCCATTTAAAAAAATAGATTTTGTTTCTCATCCGAAAAGTCATATTTTTGAGATTAAAGAACGTTCAATAGAAAATTATTCATCCTTCATCGTCAGCAAAAACTCAACATTATTTTTGCTTTTTTTCATCCGATTCTGTAAAAACTCCATAACTTCAACAGGGTTCATTTCACTTAACCCCTTGCGTAATAACCAAATCTTTTGAAGTTCTTCAGGGTGAATCAAAAGCTCTTCCTTACGCGTCCCAGATTTATTAATATCCATCGCTGGAAAAATACGACGATCAGCCAACCTTCTATCTAAGACAAGCTCCATATTCCCGGTACCTTTAAACTCTTCGAAAATAACCTCGTCCATCCGACTACCGGTTTCAACCAAGGCTGTGGAGATAATAGTTAAGCTTCCACCATTTTCAACATTTCTCGCTGCTCCAAAAAACCTCTTAGGGCGATGTAAAGCATTCGAGTCAACTCCCCCTGATAGAATTTTCCCACTATGAGGCACAACTGTATTAAAAGCTCTAGCTAAGCGCGTTATACTATCCAAAAGAACAACAACATCATGATTATACTCGACCATACGTTTAGCCTTTTCCAAAACCATCTCAGCAACCTGTACGTGTCTTTCAGGTGGCTCATCAAAGGTAGAGCTAATAACCTCACCTTTAACAGATCTCTGCATATCTGTGACCTCTTCAGGCCTTTCATCTATAAGCAATATCAAGAGCTTACATTCAGGATGATTACGCGTAATACTATTCGCCATCATTTTTAAGCAAACCGTTTTTCCCGAACGAGGAGGCGCGACAACAAGCCCTCTTTGACCTTTTCCAACTGGAGTAAAAAGATCCATCACTCTCATAGAAAAAGATTTATCATTAGACTCATCTTCCAAAAAGAATCTTTCCTCTGGATACAAAGGAGTCAAGTTCACAAAGTTAATCCGATTCTTACTATTAAGGGGATCATCACCATTAATAGATTCAACCCTCAATAATGCAAAGTATCTTTCACTTTCTTTTGGGTTCCTTATCTGCCCAGCAACAGTATCTCCTGTTTGCAAATTAAACAAACGAACCTGCGAAGGAGAAACATAAATATCATCGGGACTCGGCAAGTAATTATAGTTTTGGGATCTTAAAAATCCAAAACCATCCTGCAAAATTTCTAAAACCCCTTCCGCAAAAAGGATTTGATTTTGCTCAACACGCGCTTGAAGTATTTTAAAAATGAGCTCCTGTCTTTTAAGAGCTCCTGGATCTTCGATTCCAACTTCCTGAGCAATAGCGTGAATCTCTGTGATTTGCTTGCTTCTTAAATCAGAAATATCAATCATATTGTCTGTTTTTTTGACGATCATATCTTCAAAAGAGCGTTCGTTATAATACGTACCTCTTTTTACTTTTTTCGAAGGTTTAGATGGTCTAGATCCTCTATATGTGCGAGAACCTCTTTGAAATTTCACCCTATCTTGATTATGTTCGGCCATAGATCTTCCACCTGTCTCCTTGTTTGATCCATACTCAAATTATTATCTATAACAAAATCTGCTTTAGCCACTTTCTCTCTCAAAGGCATTTGCCTGATAGTTCTCTGGCGAACATCCTTTTCCGACAAACCATCTCTTTTATAACACCTTTCAAACTGTTTATCTTCTGTGCAAGCAACAACGAGAACTTTATCAACCAAATCCTCAAATCCAGCCTCGTACAAAAGAGGTATTTCTATGACTAAACATGTTTTTTTTTCTTCAGACTCTTGTGATTCCTCAATTTCACATATGTTTTTTTTCAAATGCTCTCTAACAAGAGGGTGAACAAGTTTTTCTAAATCAAGTAATTTATGACGATCTTCAAAAACCAAGCCACCTAAACGTTTGCGATCAATCTCTTGGTCCTCAGATAAAATCTCTTCACCAAAAGCATTCACGACTTCGCTATAACCTACTTGCCCTTTTTGCAAAACAAATCGAGTAATCCGATCAGCACTCAAGGTAACAACCCCTTCGTAATGAGAAATAATCTCCATCACAAAAGATTTTCCACTGCCTATTCCACCTGTCAAACCTAATACCAACATAACTCAATAGCCATCTTTATATTTTATTAAAAGAAATTTCCCAGAATCACTAAGCGCCATAAAGGCAAAGTCAAGAAAGTAAACATTTTTTAATCATAAAAAAACTGCTCTCAGTTCTTAAATAACAATCAATCTTTTACTAAAAATATCTGAATTAAAGAGAAATCGACAAATCTAAAATAAAAAACTGTTTGATAATCTTTAGAAAATTTGAAGAACCACAGAAGAAAAAACCATCGCTGCCAAAAAGAAACTTTAATGAAAGTCTAACATTTCTGTGGAGCTTTGTCAAATCAGGCCTATAAATACGATAAAAGTTTGAAGACTTTTTTTAAAAATAACTTTTATTTAAATAAAAAATATTAAAGAAAATACACATAAAACAGTACAACTAAAAATAACCCACATTGCTTTATTAAAAATAAGTTTTTAGAAGCCGTTGTAACTTCATAAAAAATTCATGCCCTCAATAAACATAGATATCTTAAGGAAATGACATTTTTTTAAAATAAAATCAAGAAAAATTATATCTTCTTGGGCAATACTCCATGAACCTTTTCTAGATGTCATGCCGAAACAGTCTAACCTATAGCTTTTTAGCATATAAAGAGACACCACTTTAATATCCCCTCTAGATAGACATTTCTTTTCAGTAAGCATCTGAACAAGAACATTAAAACCCAACAGCGCAAATAAGGTTCATAAAAGCTAGATTAATTAAGTAATGATCGAACATTTCCAAACAGCCTGAGATTTTTTATGTTAGAATATCCTTCAAATATCCGCTGGATTTACATATCTTTTTCAAACTTTTTTATCTGCAAAAAAGTTTTGAACTCTTTATCATTGTAAAAAATTGTATCTCTCGCGTAGATTTTTTATTAAAAAACTCAAAAAAAATTGTGAGGTATTTTTCAAGACTCTCAATAGGAAAAAAGACTTTCAACTCTTTCAAAAAAACAACTCTCAATGGAAAAACAAGATAAAATCTATAAAACATACAAAAAAAATATTAAGCCATTTAAATTTGATAAAAGCGTTACGGATGTCTTTGACGACATGGCTGAACGTTCCATCCTTGGCTATCAAGAGATTTTAAAATTATCCGCCAGCTTAGCTGAGCTATTCATTCAGAAAGATACTTCTTTTTACGATTTAGGAGCAGCAACAGGCAATACAGTCAAGGCAATCGCACCCAAAATAAAAGAAAAAAATGTCAACATATGCCTTCTTGATCCATCAAGAGACATGATAAACAAGTGCATGCAACATTTTCAACAAAAGAGATTCTCTAACTTTCAGTTCACTTTTATATGTGAAACGATTGAAAACACGTTTATAAAAGATGCCTCCTTTGTGACAATGAACTTCACTTTGCAATTCATATCCCCACAGGAACGTGACAACATTTTATCCAAAATTCACGCAGGAATGAAAAATGGAGGAATGCTCTTCCTCTCGGAAAAAATTTTTTTCAATAACCCTTTACTTCAAAAGACTTTCACAGAACTACATCATGATTTCAAGCTAAACCAAGGATATTCTCAACTAGAAATCAATCAAAAACGTTTGGCTCTGGAAAAAACTCTCATCCCGGATACATTATCAAAGTTAAAGCATCGCTTAGAAGCTGCTGGGTTCTCGTCAGTCTCAACTGTTTATCAAAACCTAAATTTCGCCTCTTTGGTAGCTATCAAATGAACACCATGAATCTTTTATTTGAAAAGTTCTATCATTCTTTAAACTCTGACGAACTTAGATTCCGCCTGAAATCTTTAGAAGATTTCATGTTGCAAAATAAAATGCATGGAAATTGGGAGAAGTGGGTCGAACAAATATCTTCATTACCTCAAATAAAGCCATCTTCTATTCATTTAAATCAAAATATTATCTCGGTCGGAAACAATGATGACCTTTCACCCTCACAGCAAAAACATTTAAAACAAACCTTAGAGCTTTTTCTCCCTTGGCGGAAAGGCCCTTACCAGCTTTTTGATATCCATATCGATGCAGAGTGGCGATCCGACAAAAAATGGGATCGCATATCCCAACACCTTCCCTCTTTAAAAGATAAAGCGATCTTAGATATTGGGTGCGGTAATGGCTACCATTGCTGGAGAGTTCAAGAGCACAAACCTCTTTTTACCTTAGGCCTAGACCTTACCATTATATATTTTTTTCAATTTCTCATTTTTCAAAACTATATCCAACAAGATAACTTTGCCCTCTTCCCTTTCCCTTTGGAAGAAATCATTAACCTCAAACCTTGGTGCGACTTCGCCTTCTCAATGGGAGTTCTTTACCATAGAAAAAATCCCCTTGAGCATCTTAAACAAATCCATGATTTATTAAATAAAGAGGGATATTTATTATTAGAAACACTGTACATAGAAGAGTCTTCAGGCACCATTTTGCAGCCCAAACCTCGCTATGCTCGCATGCGGAACGTTCACCACATACCATCTTGTACAACATTGGAGGCTTGGCTAAAAGAGTGTCAATACAGAAATATTCAACAAATACACACATGCGAAACGACAACAAAAGAGCAACGTAGCACCCCTTGGATGCCTGGATCCTCTCTCAAAAGTTTTTTGGATCCCCATAATCCAAAACTAACCATAGAAGGCTACCCAGCACCTCGAAGAGTCGTTTATCTAGCTCAAAAATAATATTTTATAAGGTTATAGAAGTTAAAAACCCATACATTTTAAAATATCTTGAGTATTGTCATCCACAGTAAAAGGATCCTTCGCACAGGCAATAGCATTTTGAGGATCCTTCAACCCGTGCCCTGTTACAGTGCAAACCACAGACACTGTTTCCTTTTCAAAAAAATCGTTTTGAAATTTTTTAATAACACCAGCCACGGAAGCAGCAGAAGCTGGTTCCACAAAAACACCCTCAAGACTAGCTAAAAGAGCATAGGCTTCTAATATTTCTTCATCCGTAACAGATTCTATGATCCCGCCTGATTCATCACGCGCTCTTTCTGCCGTTTCCCAACTTGCTGGATTTCCGATCCTAATAGCCGTGGCCACGGTTTGAGGAGCTTCAATAGGGTAGCCTTTAACAATAGGCGCAGCTCCTTCAGCTTGAAACCCAATCATTTTAGGAAGAGATGAACTTTTTCCATGATTTTTATACTCTTTATACCCCTTCCAATAAGCCGAGATATTACCCGCATTTCCAACAGGTATAGCATGGTAAGTTGGCGCATCTCCTAAAACATCTACTATCTCAAAACTTGCTGTTTTTTGACCTTCGATCCGGTAAGGGTTCACCGAGTTAACCAAAGTTATAGGATAGTCCTGAGAGATTTTACAAACTTGTTCAAAAGCATCATCAAAGTTGCCTCGAACTTGAATCACTTGCGCACCGTGAAGCATCGCTTGAGCTAGTTTTCCCAAAGCGATATTCCCTTCTGGGATCAAAACAAAACATTTCATCCCACACCTTGCAGCATATGCAGCGGCCGAAGCAGATGTATTCCCTGTTGAAGCACATATTATCATTTTCGCTTTTTCTTCATAGGCTTTCGTGACAGCCATCGTCATCCCTCGATCTTTAAAAGATCCCGTAGGGTTCATGCCTTCGTATTTTAAATAAATATCAAAGAAGCAACCTATTTTTTTCGATAGCCGATCAGCCTTTATAAGCGGAGTTTGTCCTTCTCTCAAAGAGACAATTGGAGTTGTATCTTCAACCGGCAAAAACCTTCTATACGTCTCAATAATGCCTTCATTTCTCATGCAACGATCCATAAGTATCCTTTTATTTTTAAAAATCAATCCTCTATACGGATCAATGTGGGTGAACCAAAAACAGTGTCTAAAGCTTCAATCTCATCTAAAGACCTTCTCATATTATCCTCTCTAGCCTTACCTGTCATAACAACCAAAGGGACTTGATCTTCTAAGACAACTTCTTTCTGAATAACAGAAGCAATCCCAATCGCATGCTCCCCAAAAATATTCGTTATTTTTGCCAAAACCCCTGGTTGATCCGAAACATTTAAACGAATATAGTAACGGTTCTCTATATCCTCTATAGGGATAAATTCTGCTTTTTTACGCTCAGAAAAGAAAAAAGGTAAGGGTTGTTCTTTTTGCAAGCAACGTGCTATATCCAAAATATCACCAACAACAGCTCCTGCTGTAGGGTATCTGCCTGCCCCTTGTCCATACAAAAGAATATCCCCACTCGCATGCCCTTTGATATCTATAGCATTGTATGGCCCAGAAACAGCTCCCAAAATTTGTGATTCAGGAACAAGCGCAGGATGAACACGTACATCCAAACCTTTTTCGTATTTTTTAGCGATAGCAAGAAGCTTAATCCTATAGCCAAGCTCACGAATATACGCCATATCTTTAACCTCTAAATCTGTGATACCTTGAATATACATATCCTCACATTCGACCTTTACTCCATAAGCCAGTGAAGCTAAAATACACAATTTATGGGCAACGTCAAAACCTTCAATATCAAATGTAGGGTCCGCTTCGGCATAGCCTAAGTCTTGGGCTTCTTTTAAAATAAGAGCTAAACTTTCACCTCTGCTTTCCATTTCCGATAAAATATAGTTAGCAGTCCCATTAATGATTCCCTTAAGCTCTTCAATCTTATTTCCAATAAGACTCTCTTGAATCGTTTTAATAACAGGAACAGCTCCTGCAACAGCAGCTTCAAATTTAAGCATAACTTGGGATCCACGAACAGCTTCAAAAAGAATATCCCAGTGCTTGGCAACTAAAGCCTTATTGGCAGTAACCACATGCTTTTTTTGATGAATCGCGTTAAGAACAACATCTTTAGCAACAGTGTCTCCTCCGATAAGCTCAACAACAATATCAACGTTATCTAACATCGCCAAGTCTGTCGTTAAAATAGCTTTATCAAAAGCAATATCCCTATCAGAATCAATATTTCGAACAACAACCACTGCTAATTCTAATTCAACTTGATAAAGCTCTCGAAACTCTTCGAAACGCTTTTGTAAAATATCAACAACCCCGATTCCAACAATACCACAACCGGCTATACCTACTTTGACTTTTGTCATCATTTTTAAAAGCCCTAACATTCAAAATACACAATAAAGCTAATCAAGAACTCATCAACTTCTGATCCTTACAACAAAACAAATTCGTTCCAAAATATTAAAAAAAACAAATAAAATAAAATCTTATTTATATAATAATTATATATATATATTTATTTTAATATATCAAATTTCTTTATAAAGAACCCGAAGAAAATGTATAAAATATTTCGTAACAGCATTGAATTATAACAAGAGTTCGAATATAGATCAAAAAAACAAAAATCACCCGATAATATAGACTATCTTCTCATTCTTTATTTTAAGATTGTTGCGCAAGACTCCACAGACTTGAAACCTCTGCACTAAAATAAAAAAAGTATAAAATCTAAGAATATAAAGAGAAAAAAATACATAAAATATATACAGATATAGTTAAAATCAAATTGTAATACATAAGAAATAACTTTCTTAAATTATCTAAAAATAAATATAATTAAAATATAAATCGGCTAAGATTATGATCAAAAAAATAAATAGATATAGAGGGGAAAAAGTACAAATGAGTTTTGTAAGCTATGAAGCATATGAACGTTTTGCAAAAAGAAATCCAACGCTCCATAAAATTTTAGAA
>MDLB01000091.1 GCA_001730085.1 PVC group bacterium (ex Bugula neritina AB1) | reverse complement strand
TAATGAGTTCGATAATTTATGTAAACAAAAGGACCTTTATTCAAGAAGTTGTGCTTGACTTAACGTATAGCACTACATATTCTAATCAATTAAAGATTTTAAAGGAGATCTAAAAATGGCTAAAAATAAAAAAAAATCTAACCTAAAAATTTTCATTTTACATTTTATTAGTTTATTAATTACAAGCTTTACCATAGATCTATTTAATTTTTTAGAAAATAAAAATACGCCATTTATTATAAATTTTATTTATAATTTTCTTTCAATTATAACCATTATTTTTTATGGAAGCTGGAGAGTCTCTATGTTTAAAAAAAATCTATAAATATTGTAAATCAGGATCTTTAGACAAGATAGAATACATTTCATGTTCATTAGGTAAATCTTTTTTTCTATCAAAGAAACTTTATTTCCATAAAATCTTTTTAATTTCATTTTCATATGGGTTAAATTCAAATTGAAGTGGTTGTGCAGAGGTCTTTTTTTAGGATTTAAAGCTCTTGACTTTCGGACTTTGGGAGAGCTTGACTCTCTTGACTCACTCTCTACCGTTGGTGCTTTTCTTTTTTTAGAAAGATAAACATCTTGAAGTTCACTCGGCAAAGAAAAGCTATTCAAAAAGTGTGCAAAAAAAATAAAAAAGATTAAATAATTTAAAACATTAAAACATATGTAAATATGAACTAAAAATCTAAAATCTCTTATAAAAGCATACGAATTTTATAGAAAAATATTTCTATAAAATATTCTGTCAGAAGATTCGTTTTTATAGATCTTTACTTAGAAGACAAAGTATTGATCGCAAAACTTAATCTTTTCGCGATAGCAGAACTTCTTTGTTTATATTGGAGGGAGATTTCTTCGACATAAAGTTCATCTGCAACCTCAAAAAACAACTCAAGCCAACGGTTAAAAAGAGCTAAATCAAAAGAAGGTAAATCTAGATGTTTTTGCATAGGGTTGCCCTGATAGCGACCAGATGTGAGCATAATAGAAGACCAAAAGGCATACATTTTGTTCAAATGAGGCTCCCAAGTCTTAGCACCCGAACCTATGGCACCTTCAAAAATAGGACCAAGCTCCTTATCTTTTTGAACCTTATTATAAAATTGATCCACAAGTGTTTTTATATTTTCTTCTGTTATTTGATCAAATTTATCGATCATCTCTTTTCCCTTTAATAAAAAAATACAAGTTTGATACTATTTTACATAAATACCGGCTCTTACTAAATACCTTCGCCCTTTTTCTTAATCGGTTGCTTTAAACCTATCCTTTATATGATACAATAAATAAAATTCTTTAAAGATATATTTATAAATATAAAGCAAAAAAACCCATGAAAATAATTACAAAAACACTCTTGATTCTATTTGCCTTTCAAGGTATATCACAATCTTCAACCCTCAAAAAAAGCGAAAACATTCCTGATAATGTCACTAAAGCCGACTCCCTGGTAGAACCGTCTATGGCTACCAAAAATCAAGAAACAACAGCTACTGATCTTAAAAAAAAACCACCTAAAAGAGTTTTCTCAAAAGATGTGAACCGTTTCCTTCAAAAAACAGTAGACACCGTAGCAGACGTGGGTGCGATGAGTGGATCTATTGTGAAGTCTCTTTTTCAACCAAAAGAGAAACCTCCTGAGATAAAAAAAGATGACCATATCTCTAAAACTTTAGACACACACTCTGGAGGAACCTTACAGATTTCTGCGAATCTCTCCACTCATGAAATAAAACTTATTCACAAAAGTTCTCTTGGAAAAGTTTTAGAAAAAGAAATCTTTTTTTCTAATATTGACTCTTCTAAGGAACGATTCTCAAAAATATACTTAGGCAAAATGTATACGATTTTACACGGCATCCCTAGTGAAAAAGAATTGTTTACAAAGCTATCTCAAATCTTGGAGCTTGATTGACACTTTTGCGAAATACCTCTTATTATTTAAAGTCCTTAAGAAAAAACAACTCTTTTTACAAGCTAAACTGACCAAGATTCCCCCAAGGTTCTAGCTTATTATAAAAAGCTTCCAGGACTTTTCCAAAGATCCCATCATAAGCCATTATAAAGATTTTCATTACCCTCCTTTCCCCTGAAGAGTCTCTGCAAAACTTGCCGTTTCTTGTAAATAGTTAATGGCTTTAGACCAAAAAAATGCCTTTTTTTCATTTTCAGATAATTGAGGGATAACTTTTTGACAAAACCACCCAAGCATATAGGAGTTTAGTTCATCTGAAATCCCACTTGCCGTTTTTAACGTGGCCAAGTGATCACAATCACCCAAAAACTGTACAAATTTCACTTCCATCTTTTCATCTTCAAAGTTTCTCTCAAAAGAACCGTCATTAAGTTTTTTATAATTCAACATGCAAAAACTATCACTCGCGAACATTTTCCTGTAATAATCAAAAAATGTGAGTATATTTTGTCGTTTTTTCTCCTTCCTTACAAAGTATAGATTCGTCAAGTAGCCAAGAACCGCTAAAAATAATGTTAAAACATTCACTAAAAGAACAAAGTCAAACATCATTTCTTTCATTTCCATTTTCATCTATGTCCCCCCTTTATTCTTACTCAAAGAATCTTTCTCAATATAATCTTAATCAGCACCAAAATCTAAAAAAAACTTTTCAAGACATTTACAGCATCCCGACTAATCTCATGAAAATATATAGCATTTTTTAAACTTACCCGTAAACAAAGCTTTCTCGTTTTTCATTAAAACAATCTGTGATTATCATTTAATATAGAAATCCACTCTATAAAAATTCTTACTATTGATTTTTAAAATAAAAATATTCTATTAAAAACATAAAGGTTTTTATAAAATTTTCCACCATAAAGGAATTTTAATATGTATCCATTTAAAAACTTGGTATTTGAAGGAGGTGGCGTGAAAGGTCTCGCCTATGTTGGTGTGATGGAAATTTTAGAAAAAAAAGGTATCCTTCAAAATATCAAAAGAGTTGCCGGAACTTCTGCGGGCGCGATAAATGCGACTTTGTTCGCTTCTGGATATACGGTTGAAGAAACAAGAAAAGAAATGCTGAATCTTGACTTTAACGATTTTTCAGATAGCAGCTGGTTCCCTCCAAACAACTTAATCCGTGTTTTTAAAGAGTATGGGTGGAATAAAGGGGATTTTTTTAAGAATTGGATGGGGTCTCTGCTAAAAAGAAAAACAGGCAACTCCAACATCACTTTTGAACTTTTACAACAATATTCCAATAAAAGTTTGTATGTATTAGCCACCAATTTATCAACACGTTTTTCGGAGATTTACTCCCCCGAACATACTCCCAACATGCCTGTTGTTGATGCTGTTAGAAAGTCCATGTCTTTACCCTTATTTTTTCGTGCTGTTAAAAATGATCACGGAGATATCTTCGTAGACGGTGGCCTTCTTAACAATTTCCCCGTCAAGCTTTTTGACCGCGAAGCCTATCTTGACAACAAAAACTTGATGAGAATTCCAGAATACTATGAAAAAGAGAATGAAAGTGTTTCAGAAAATCAAGAAGATGATAGCCATGTTTCATTAAAAAATGGTCGATATATTTACAATAAAGAAACTCTGAGTTTCCGTGTGGATACAAAAGAAAAAATATCTATTTTTCGTGACAAAAAAGCACCTCCACATAAAAAAATCGATAACTTTTCAGACTACATCACTCAACTTTTAAAAACCTTATTGTCTGCACAAGATAACCAACACTTGAACGGAGATGATTGGCACCGAACTATATATGTCGATTCTCTCGACATTAATACCACTGATTTTGACTTACAAGAAAGTCAAAAAAAAAGGTTGATCGAGTCTGGAAAAAAATCAGCTAAAACATATTTCGAGTGGTGGTCAGACTTAAAAACAGATATCGCGAAAAACCATCCGGAAGCACCCTGCTAATAATATCTCTTTCTTATTTAAACAGGGATTTTTTCAAAAGACACCTCTCTTTGATGAGCAGAAAAATACAATAATGACTCTTTAACTTTTTCCTGTGTCATACGCACCCACGAGTCTTTGTACGATAAAATTTGCGGTTTATAAAATGTTACCAATGATTCAAAGTTTTTAGAAACTTTATCCGTTTTGTAGTCAACAACCACCCACCCTTCACTTTCTTTAAAGACCAGGTCAATCAAACCCGTCTGTATCGTTGAGAAGTCTGACGTATGATCTATAGAAAAAGGAACTTCTGTGTAGACTTCTTCACTTTTTTTAACTCTTTCCCATAAAGAACTATCAAAAAATAAAGCGATTTGTTCAGACGCCTCAACTTTATCCAAGGAGTCAAAAAAATCATTCATATAGTGATCATATTTCCAATCATCACTATCACGATATTCAACAATTTTTTCGAACATCTTATGCATCGCTATACCAAAGTCTACTCCCAAACCAACATCCCCAGTGTCTGGCTTTTCTCCCTTATCTTGAGAAACTTCTGTATTCATGAAAGAAGGCTTTTTCATATTTTCCAAGTGTTCTCCCCAGTCAATCTCCTCTTCATTTTTTTTCAAAGCCTTTTCCACAAAGGCTTTTTCTTCATTGGGACTTGGCAAAGAGCTTTGCTCTTCTAAAAAAGGAAAAAATTCCCCCCAAACCGTTTTATCTTGAGCGCTAACCACAAGTCTTTCTTCCGCTCTCGTTGCTGCAACATAAAGAAGCCTACAGTGCTCTGCTTCTTGGAAATTTAGTTCTTGCTCACTGAACCCTGTCCACCCTTTCGGTTCTGCATAAATTTTTTCATTCAACTTTTGATTTTGGCTCATCGCTAATAAAGACATATAAGCATTCGCGCCATCACTATCTCGATCAATATAAAACTCTGGCTGTATCTTTATTTTTTTGCCAGGATCAACCAGAAAAACAGTTTTAGCTTCAAGACCTTTCGCCTGATGCAAGTTCATAATATTCACCGCCATATGAAAACTCTTCTCAAAGCCATGTAAAGGTTTGCGTTTGATCTTTTGAAACTTTTCAAACAAAGCCAAAATCCCAGACAACGTCTCCGCAAAAGGGTTTCCCTTTGTACAACAATAGTCCAAAAAAAGAGACAACATATTCGCTTCAAAATCGCCCTGAACCATCGTCTTAGCTATACTCGTCAACCGTAAGTCTTGAAAAACCCTTATCAAAACGTGAACAGCTGAACGTTTCCTCAAAGATTCTTTCCATTCAAAAACCTTATCAATCGCAGCCACGATATTGTTATCTAAAAAGTGTTTTTTTAAACAAAAACTTCCCTTACCTTTTAAACGATAAAGAGCCAAATCCGTATCCGTAAAAGCAAACAAAGCACTCCTTAAAACACCGTAACCTAAAAATTCATCATCAGGATGAAGCATCCATTGGAAAAGCCGAAACATATCTTTTAATAATAAACTCGTATCTTTACGCTCTTTGACAGCTAAGAAAACAGGTATCCCATAGGATTGACAAGCTTCCACATAAAATTTTAAGCGTGATGTTTTGTAAGATAAAATAAGATAATCACTATAATTTGAACCTTTCTGATCAACCTCAAACCTAATGAATTTTGCTATCTGCAGCGCTTCGTCCATCGCCTTTTCAGACGCTTTGCCTTTGGAGGATCTCAAAGCGAAAATACTCCCCCCCTCAAGCCTTTCTTGATTAACACATCTTAAAGGTGAAAATTGCGCTTGATACGAAGAAGTTTTTTTAGGAAAAAAGCTTTCTCTATCAAAAACATCATTAACCCAACTACCAACAGGGGCTATCGATCGAAAGTTACTGGTTAACGAACAAATATTTCCACCTGTTCGTTTTATAAGGGCTTTCATCTCTTCGTAGACACGGATATCTGCTCTTCGGAACCTATAAATAGACTGCTTCGGATCACCAACAAAAAAAAGACTGCCTTGCCTAGGAGAAAGTTTTCTCCAATTTTTTTCGTGAATATCTTCTCCAGTTAAATACATGAATAGCTCGCTCTGAATCGGATCTGTGTCCTGAAATTCATCAACCAATAAAAAGCGTATCTTATTTTTCCAGTAATTTCTAACACTTGGATTATTTTTAAGCATTCGTGTTGTACATATCAAAACATCCGTCAAAGAAAGTCTATTGATTTCGTATCGATAATCTGTATAAGCATGAACAGCTTTAATGACCCACGGCATACATTTTTGATACAAATGATCCATCCATTTTTCTACCCAAGGGTCTAGTTTTAACTCTTTAAACTCAGGCCACTTTTCTCGCACAAAAGACTTAGCGACTTTAGGCTCTGTCCATAATTTTTGGATAACCTTCAACTTGCCCCACCCACTCATTTGAACTATATAGTCGATTTTGCGATTATCTGCAAAACGTTCGCCGTAATGAAATCTATCTTTTTCCATTTTATGAATCAGCAAAGACAGTGTGTCACACCTTTCAGTAGGTAGAGGCATGTATGCTCGGAAAGACTCTAACCATGTCACCATTTCTTCAAAAATATCAGAAACAGAGGGTGGGAAACTTTCATGTGTTTCAAAAGAGACATCCCCATTCTCACAAACTTTATCAAAAATACGGTCTAATGATTCCATTTTGATACCAGACTCGATGGCTTGCTCAAAAACTCCCTCATCACTCATCAACTTTGAGTGTTTGTAGTAACCCCAAAAGTTGTGTCGCTCCTCTAGCTCTTCCTCATCATCCATAAGGGCAAAGTCACAGTCCAAACCTGCCTCTATCGGCATCTCTTTTAAAATGTTTAAACAAAAGCTATGAACCGTCCCTATGAACAGCAGATGAAAATCTTCATAAGCTTTTTCCAGTCGAGATAATATAGGAGAATGCCCTCTTTCTCTTAAACATTGGATCCTTCTTTCAAGAGTTTCTTGAAATTTTTCTTTCATATGAACAGAGGCTTGATTCGTAAAAGTGATCGCAACTATCGAAGAAGGTTCAACATTTTTTAACTCTAACAACGCCACCATTCTTTTAACCATTGTGGTCGTTTTGCCAGAACCAGCACCCGCTTCCACAAAAAAGCTTTTATCCAATTGATTTAATAAAAGGTCTCTTTGCTTCTGATCTTCTAAAATGTCCATAAATGTTTTTTACCGATTCCTTTGGATCTAAGGTCGTTTCAAAATATTAGATATTCCTTGCTTAGAGTAGCAATTTTAAAGCAGTTTAAAGGAATTGAAAAGTAGAAAAATTTAATCATTACATGGATAGCCGTAAGTGTTAAAAATTCAGAAGACTCCTTTAAATCTTGAATATCTTTTTTTGTTAGAAGGTCTATCCCTGTAGCGATATGTTTTTTTTAAGTAAAAAAATCACGAACGTATTTTCTTCGCTGTCAAATAATTCTATCACTTCACTGCCTGAAGATCTTTCAGGGGGATCAAGTCTTCATTTCTCTCGTCACCGAATTTTTTATCAACTTCGTTGGCGCTATAAACTTGGCATGCCATTTTGGCGGAACAGTTTTGGCAAACACCTGTATTCCCATCCAAGCCTTTCATCACGACAAAAGTTCCCTTTTCCATGGTTTCAATAAGTAAGCGAACCGTCTTTTTTAACATCTCTTGATCAAAAGAGGTGTATAGCTTTTCTTGGAAAGCGCCTTTCATCGTCGCATAAAAATAACCTGTCAAGTGTGCTTTATTGGCTTGCGAAAAGATTTTTTCAAAAACCTTTGCATATAAAAAAGGTTGCAAGTGCCTGCCTTGACAAAAATAGTCATCACTTTTAAAGTTCCTTTGATATCCCGTTTTATAATCCAATATCATATGAGAGCCATCCTCACACTCGTCCACACGGTCAATACTCCCTGACAAATAAATAACATTCCCATTCCCCAAGTCAAAAGGAATGGGTTTATCCGTAGAAAAGGGGCTTTTTTGCTCCACTTGCGACCTTCCAAACGATAGTTCCAAATACTTTGGACAACTATTTTTTCTTAATTTTTCATGATCAACAAAGGCTTTGACCTGAGACTTAAACATCTTGGCTTGATATGTATACGACTTTTCTTCAACAACACCATAGGTTTTTCGGTACTTATAAAGGCAAGATTCAACCATTTGCTCGACCTCATCTGAATCAAAAACATTCTGGTCCTTGTTCTTTTGCAAAAAAAAGCTAATGATTTTAAAAAAAGCCTCATGAATCATTTGTCCCCACTCCGACTCATCAAGCCAACAAGAGCGTTTCCTGATTTTGATTTTTCTTTTGGTAAGACGTAATTTATTTTCTAAAAAATATCTAAATGGACATGTTGCCATCATTTGCAAAGATGTTGCCGACAAAGATTTTTTTGAAACATTTGTCACGGATAAATACTCACTTGGTAAACTTACTTTCGCATCGTACTCTGTGATGGTGCCACTATAGCGTGAAGTCAAACATTTTTGCCTTCTTTGTTGAAAGTCATCAAAGATCAAGTTCTTCTCCCACAACCATAGTTCTGCGGACTTATCTCTAACGCTATATGAGCTGTGATCATCCAAGTTTTTGATCATCATTTCGTAAGTTACTTCTGAAGATTTTTGTATTTTTCTATACGCCCAAAGCATAATAACGGAAGGCATCAACCCATAATCTACTTCAAGAGGAACAGACTTTATACAGCTGATATGTACTGTTCCCTTGTGATATTGGATAATTTTTTTAACCTTCTTTGTCGTAAGAGTCGAGCTGTTTTGAAAAGCCTTACTCCTATCAAAAAGAGACTCCTCTTCCTGCTCATTTAATAAGTTCTCTTGCCTTTTTTTTCCAGGAACCCATTTATCATTCATTCCCAAAAAAAATAAATGTTGCCTTTGTTCATAAACGGTACTAAACAAAGGCCTCACATGAAGATGCCCTGCTTTAGGACCTGCTTTACCTAAACGTCCCCTTTCCAAAAAGCCAAGGATAAGGCGCAAGCTTCTTATAAAATCAGATTGATAAAAACCAGCGAATACGCCTTTATGAATAGCTTTTAAAGAAAAATATACCTCTCGGCTATATCTATCTCCATCAAGATCTATATATGTCTTTAAGAAATGTAAAATTTTCTTCATTAAAGAGTTGATACATAGTTCACTTTCAGAAAAATCAAATTTTAAAGAGATCAAGTCTTTTAAAAATCGATGTAAAAAAGCATTTTCTTTTGATTCGTCCCCCTTTTGATTTTCTAGTAAGTCCTCCCAGTTTCTCCTTCCCCACCCAACATTCAAAAAAAACAAGCATTCTTCTAATTTAGAATAATCTAAATCAATCGATGTTTTCATTAAATTATCCTTAAAAAAAAGCAAAAAAACTTCCTGATCGAGGTCATTTGTAAAAAAATCCAAAATCGTTTGTAACGCATAAAAGACTTTAGAATCGAAAACTTTTACTCCACCTTCATATGTGACAGGGATATTCTTAATAAGAGAAAAATGCTGAATAATACTTCCGTACACTTTCATGTCTGGGATAACGATTTCAATCTCATCCCAAGGGATCTGCTTACGGATGAGCCTTTCAAACAAGTCTCTCACCTCACACCATGGACTATAAGAAAGGGAAAAAGACACTTGATTGGATTTAAATCCTTGTAAATCTTCATCTAATATTTCGTTTATATCTTTTAAAGATTTTTGTGATTGCGTAAGGTTCGACAAATCCATTTCTTGGGGAGCAAAGGTTTTGATAAAAGCCGACTCTATAAAAGAAAAGTTTTCCTGTGGATCAAAAAAGTAATGATTAGACGTAGACCTTTTTTTTCCCTCTAAACTTTTTATAGCTATCTCATAGGCCATATTTTTATCGTAAAGATCATGTTCAACCAAGTATTTTTGATAGATTTTTCCAAGAAAAATCAAATCTTTCCCTTTGGCTTGATTAAAAAAGCGAGAAAAATCCATTGTGTCAAATGTTTTACGGAAACTTTGAACCATTCCTAGCCAATCCATCAAAAGTCTAAAAAAACCTTTCCCATTATTTAAACGATAAAAATAGACTAACTCGTTCGCATTTTTAGCCTGTTCAAAAAGTCTTCTCATTAGCAAGGTTTGTGCTTCATAACTTAAGAAGCCTCTAGAAAATCCAGATTTTTCTACATAAAATTGGGCTAACTTTAAAGGGTGAACAATATTGATATTAAGCCAAGAATGACCTTCACGTGCCATCACCTGTAAAAGTCTATTGGCTGGGATATAGTGATTCGTTATCCATACTTTTCTTTGATAAGGAAACTTTAGAGATATTTCGATCAAATATTTTTTTAAGGATTCATTCAGGATATGATTCATCTGTATCACTTAAAACATCTTCAAGAATGTCTTCGTTCTCAGATGAAAACCAACGCATCCGAAGAGCCTTAATAAGCGTCATCACAAAAACAAAAAAAATAACACCTAAAAGAAAAACAAACTCTTTCATTCAAGCCCTTCTCTAATAAAGTGTCTAAATTTTCCAATATATTTCTTTTCTATCTTCACTTCCATCACCCGCTTCTCTTCGACATGCCACTCTTTTAGAATATGAGCATACTTCGAGACGTAGGTCATGGCCTGACTATTATCCCAAGGGATTGCTAACGTAACAGAAGATCTATTCTCATCCATATACTCTTTTATTTTAGATTTAAGCTCTTCAAGCCCTCGACCTTTTTGTGCAGAGATATAGACAAAATCACGGTTTTTTTGAAAAAGATTTTTGCTTTGATTCTCTAAAAGATCTAAATCATCTAAACAGTCACATTTATTAAAAACAATGATGGTCTTTTTGCTATCGGCATCTATTTGTTGTAAAACTTTTTCTACCGTTTCAATATGTTTAAGATGCTCTTTATCAGAAAAGTCAATCACATATAAAAGCAAATCCGCCTCTTTAACCTCAGATAATGTTGCATGAAACGATGCCACCAACTGATGAGGTAATTTTCGAACAAACCCTACGGTGTCACTCATAAGAAATTGATACGATGCTCCTAGGTTGATTTTTCTTGTGGTTGTATCCAAAGTCGCGAACAATAAGTTTTTTGTAAAAACATCCGTTTTAGCCAAAACATTTAAGAGGGTCGATTTCCCAGCATTTGTATACCCTACCAAAGCAACTTTAAAAATATTCTGACGACTTTTACTTTCATTACTTTTAGTTTTAACCAGTTTTTTCAAATCTTTTTCTAAAAGATCTATTCTTTTTCGTGTCCGACGTTTATCTATCTCTAATTGAGTTTCTCCCATCCCACGAGAACCAATACTCCCATCAATACGGCCAAAGTGTGTCCACATTTTTTGTAAACGAGACATCTCATATTTTAAACGTGCCACTTCAACCTGTAATTTCGCCTCCTTTGTTCTCGCACGATTAGAAAAAATATCTAAAATCAATTCACTCCTATCCAAAACGCGACATTTTAAACGTTTACTCAAGTTTCTTGCTTGGAAAGAGCGCAGTTCATCATCAAAAATAACAAGCTTTGCATCACACCTTTTCAACGCTTCCGCAAGCTCTTCAACTTTTCCTTCTCCCAAATAAAAGGAACCATCAGGCTTATTTTTTTTTTGTAAAATTTCTCCGCCTACTTCCAAATCATTGGCTTCAGCTAAAGATTTTAATTCATCTATCGAGTAAAGAGCTTCATCTTTATCATCCATATAGATACCAGCCAAGATAGCTTTATATTTTTCATTTTTATTACTATGCATATAAACTCACAAATCAGTGTGGTAAAAAAAGATCTCTATTTTTAGAAAAGAATTGCCAAATATTCCTTTACAACAATCACAACTAAATCAGATCCAATGCTTCTTTCAAGTCAATTTTTTGATCATAGAGAGCTTTCCCTATGATAACCCCAAAAAACCTCGGGTTTTGTTTTTCAATAATGGAAGAAATATCTCCCAAAGAAGACACACCTCCGGAAACTGTTATAGAAACATTCCGTGTATGCTCAAGAATATTTAAATTTGCCGAAAGATTAGGGCCAGACATAGCTCCATCGGTCGCAATATCTGTAAAAATGATTCTTTCAAAGCCCATTTGATCAATTTTTTGAGCAAAATCCACAGCTCTAACTTTAGAATCATCAAGCCAGCCACGTGTTGCTACATACCCATCACGTGCATCAATCCCTATCACAACACTACTCTTGAAATGATCGCTCAATTTTGATAAAAAGATTTCATCTTCTAGGGCCTGTGTCCCAACTATAGGATAAGAGACTCCTGCGTCTAAAACACGCTGGACATCTTCTAAAGATCTTACACCTCCTCCAAGCTCTACCTTTAAGGAAGTTTTTTCAATAATATTTTTAACCAAAGATAAATGTCTTAACTCACCATCCTTGGCTCCATCTAAATCTACCACATGTAAGTACTTAGCGCCTTGCTTTTCCCACATACTAGCAACTTCAGTAGGATCTTCATAGTATACCGTTTCTTGCGCATAGTCTCCTTGATAAAGCCTGACACACTTTCCTCCACGTATATCAATAGCTGGTAAAATATTCACAAGTATAAATCTCCTTATATAAACCCACCCCTTATAAAAACAGACTATCACAAAGTCGCTCATACCTTGAGAAGCCTTTGAAGTCTACCTATCAATGAAAAACAGGGTGTTTTTCAAAAATTTTCATTTTTCTTTAGTTATCTTAATCAAAAAAGCATTAGCGAAAGAAAAAAATCTGCAATAAGAATAGAAATAGATGCCAAAACAACCGTTTGCATAACAGCTACACCTACACCTTCAGCTCCTTTTTTTGTAAAAAAACCCTTATAACAACTCACAAGACCTATGATCAATCCAAAAACAAAAGTTTTTGTCAAACCGCTCAAAATATCATAAACCTCAACATACTGCTGAATGTTAGAGATAAAAAAAATCCTTGGAAAGCCTAAACCATATACCGAAAGAAGATATCCACTTAAAATCCCAATAAAAATAGAAAAAATAGTAAGGATTGGTATAAAAAGAACACACGCCAAAACCCTTGGAAGAACAAGATATCTAAGCGGATTTGTAGCCAAAGAAACCAGAGCGTCAATCTGCTCCGTCACTCTCATCGTTCCTATTTCTGCCGTTATAGCAGCTCCAGCTCGACCTGCCAGCATCAAAGCTGTCAAAACAGGTCCTAATTCTCTCGTCATCGCTAAACCAACAATAGGAGGTATCGCAACCTCTAAAGAAAACATATGTAACTGGGCGTAGCTTTGAATAGTTATAACCATACCCGTGAAAGCCCCTGTGATCAAAACAACGGGTAAAGACAAAACAGCTATCACATATATTTGCTTTAAAATCAATGAATAACGAGGCAACCCTTGAAAAAATACAGAAAAAACCTGAAAAACAAATAAAAAAAATCTTCCTAAGTTTTCACATTTTTTGATAAAAAAACTTCCTAAAAGATAAACAAATTTAAAACTCATATTTTCGTTTAAATCCCATCATATCTTCATCTTGCTCTACTGAGTAAAAGAGCATATCCTTACTACCAAAAAGATCATACTCCAATTCAAACCGTGTATCATTATACTCTAAATGATCTTGATACATATACCCTGTTTCATTTCTCAGCGAGAAAGAAAGTTGCTCATTGATCTTTTTTTCCAATAAAATTTGATTCTGATCTGTTTTCTTCCGAAAGGTCCAACCCGACAATTCAAGCCATTGCCCATCTGTATCATACTCTATACGGCTTTCCAAATGTCCATCTCTATAAATCAACTCACCATTATAAAAAATAACATCATTTTTTCTTCGAAAGAATGAATCTTGTATCACAAGTGTAGAGCCTTGTCCTTTTGCCTTCAAATGACCTGCAAGATATGCCAAGTTTTTCCAATATCCATCTTTGAGCTTCAAATCCATCATATATTCAAGGAGCTCCTGCTTATAAGAAATGTTAACCTTACCTGAAACATACCCCTGTACGATTTTTTGAAAATCAAATGGTACAAAAGGTTCAAATCCATTCATATCAAAATCAAATAACTGAACCTTAGCATCAAAGATAAATTTTTCATCAAACATAAGCTCTGTTTTAGCAATAAAGTCGCTTTCATCACTATGAACTTTGACAAAAACACCTTCATATAAGTTTGTGTCAAAGCGGATTGTCCCTCCATCAAAAGTATCATCACCTCCGTATATATTATCTATCTCTATATAAAAAAATTGCCCCTCAGACCTTATTTTAAAAGGAGCTTTATAATTTCTAGTACCAAGATTCCATTTAAAATCACCTAGAAAACTCTCTAAGTCAAGGTAGCTTTCAATATCAAAACTGTTACCAAAATGGTACTTTGCCAAGATTTTTTGTTTATCATCTCTTTCTTTAAGAAGAAAAGTTACCTTATGTGAAACATCTTTTTCAGAAAGAAGCTTTGCAGAAACCTCAACACCATCTTCGACTGTCTCACAAGAGTAACCGAAGTGAATATTTTTAAAAAGAGCTTCACCTTGTCCAAAAAATCTATTTTTAACAGATAGCGGATCAGCAAAGTCATGTGAAAACCAAAAAGAGCCTTTTGCATCAAAGTGATCATCCGTAAAGCGGTAAGGAAAAAAATGTATTTTTAAAAGTCCAAGGTTTTTGTAAAAGAAAACGTCACTATCAAAACAATCATCATCCGAAACAAAGACTTTCACTAAGTCATCTTTAATATCTAAAGCAAGGGATCTTAAATAGATTGCGCCTTCAAACAAGGCTCCTTTCTTATTAAAAGCACCCGAAAGTCCCCCAAAGACCGCATCATCTTTTTGAGAAAACAAATCAAATTGAAACCCTTTTTTTAAAAAATCAAAATTAAAAGATCCGATCATAAACGGAAAGGTGTACAACTGAGATTCTCTTTGGATAGGGCTTTTGCTCTTCTTGAAAGAGAAAAGTTTTTCTTTCAATTGACCTTTAGAGTAAAGATTAAGACCCTTCACTCTAAAGGTAGGGCTCTCAAAAGTTCCTCGATTCAAAAATTTACCTTTGAAAAAACTACCTATATCAAAAAAGAATTTAACCTGACGGAAGGAAAAATGAATATTTTTCTTTCCGTCAAAAGGGACAAGAATTTTAACTTCATCAAAAATAATACTATGGGGAGAAACCTCGACAACTTTTCCGATGTCTACCCCTGTATTAAAAAAATCAAAAGTTCTTTTTAAAAAAAAACCCGTTAAATCATTTTTATTTAAGCAAAAAAAGATAATCGCAACAAAACAAAGCAGCAAAAAAATCGCACAATACCGTAAAATTTTCATATTATAAAACAGTGAATACCATTGAGTCTTTTTTTCTATCGATTTTTAATGTGTTGCCAGGTTTCAATTTTTCTGAAAGAAGTTCTTTGGATATGTAATCTTCAACATGACGTCTAATGGCACGACGCAAGGTCCGAGCCCCATAAACGATATCAAATCCTTCTTCTATCAAAAACTTTTTAGCTTTCGCAGTCACTTGAATGTTGACACCCCTTTCAGAAAGACGTACATTGATTTTTTCAAGCTCAATATCTATGATTTTCTCTAGATCTTTACTACCCAGAGAGTTAAAAACAATAACCTCATCTAAGCGATTTAAAAATTCTGGACGAAAAGCATGTTTCATTTCTTCCAAAAGTCTCCCTTTAACTTCTTCGGAAATAGCATTTGTGTCTTTATCTCCAACAGCATGAAACCCTAAAGATTTTTGTTGCTGTAACGTTTCAACCCCTACATTCGATGTCATGATGATTAGAGTGTTGCGAAAATTGATACGTCGACCATAGTTATCTGTAAGACACCCCTCTTCAAGAACTTGTAATAAAAGATTAAAAACATCTGGATGAGCTTTTTCCATTTCATCAAAAAGTATCACAGAGTAAGGTCTTCTTCTAACTTTTTCAGCAAACTGGCTGCCATCTTCATAACCTACATATCCAGGTGCTGCACCAATCAAACGAGTGACCGATGTTTTCTCCATGTATTCAGACATATCAACCGTGATCACAGCACTCTTATCTCCAAATAAAAATTCCGCTAACGATTTAACAAGTAAGGTTTTTCCAACACCTGTTGGCCCTAAAAAAACAAAAGAACCAATCGGACGTGCTGGATCCTTCATCCCAGAAGAAGACCTACGAACAGCATCTGAAACCACCTCAATAGCCGCGCCTTGACCAATAACTTGTTTTTCTAAAAAAGTCTCCATTTTTAATAAACGGTCTGTCTCTTTTTCAGTCAATCGGGTCACAGGAACGCCTGTTATATTAGAAACAACTTCCGCAACATCCTCTACTGTAACGACGGTTTCCAATTCATTTTTAGAGTCACGCCAATCCTGCTCATATGTTTCCATCTTTTTTAAAACAGATCTTTCTTTGTCTCTCAAAGAAGCTGCGAGTTCAAAGTTTTGATTCTTAACAGCCTCATCTTTTTCCTCGTGAACACGCTCTAAGTCATGCTTCAAATCGTGAAAGTCTCTAGGTAAAGTTGTGACAGACAAACGAACTTTTGAACCGGCTTCATCGATCATATCAATAGCCTTATCCGGCAAAAAGCGATCTGATATATATCTATCTGACATCTTCGTAGCCGCAACCAAGGCATCATCTGTGATTCTTGCACGGTGATGAGCTTCATATTTGTCTCTAAGCCCTTTTAAAATCTCGATAGTTTCTTCAACACTAGGAGCCTCTATGAATATCGTCTGAAAACGTCTTTCAAGAGCACCATCTTTTTCAATATATTTGCGATATTCATCAAGAGTTGTTGCACCAATAACTTGTATCCCTCCTCTTGACAAGGCTGGCTTCAAAATATTCCCAGCATCAACCGCTCCTTCAGCACCTCCAGCTCCAACCAAAATATGTATCTCATCAATAAATAAGATAATATTTTGTTCTTTACGGATCTCTTCCATCACTGCTTTAATACGCTCCTCGAATTGACCACGATACTTTGTTCCAGCGATCATAAGCGCAATATCTAAAACAACAATCTTTTTGGAACGCAAGGTTTCCGGGACATGGCCATCTACGATTTTTTGAGCAAGACCTTCGATAATAGCTGTTTTCCCTACCCCAGGTTCACCCAATAGAACAGGGTTATTTTTAGTTCGACGTCCAAGGATTTGAAGCAACCTTTCTATCTCTAATTTACGGCCAATAACAGGGTCAAGTTTGCCAATGCTCGCAGCATGTGTCAAATCTTTTCCAAAAGAATCTAAGGCAGGTGTTTTACTTTTAGAATCATTACCTGTGTTCTTTACGTTTGTTTTTGAACTAACAGAAGATCCCAAAAGATCACCTATGTCTTTCTGAACTTTCGACAAAGAAACCCCTAAGTTAGTCAAGACAGTCGCTGCAACACCTTCTTTCTCAATCAAAAGGGCGAGTAAAAGATGTTCTGTTCCTATATAGTTATGACCAAATTTTCTCGCTTCCTCCATCGCTAGCTCTATAACAAGTTTTGCTTTAGGTGTGAATTCGATTTCTCCAACAACCTCATAATCATATTCTGTGGAAATTTTCTTCTCAACTTCCTGCCTGATAATATCAAAGGTTAAACCCATATTTAACAAAACAGCAGAAGCGACACCCTCGCCCTCTTTGGCTAAACCCAACAAGATGTGTTCTGTCCCAATATAGTCATGATAAAAAGACTTTGCATCTTCTCTAGCTAACAACAAAACTTTCCGTGCTCTTTCTGTGAAACGATCAAACATCCTGTTTTTTCCTTTTTTCTTTTTTGTTAAACCATGACGAGATTTTGACGAATCAAATCAGCTCTTTTGGCATCTCTTTGCTCAGATGTCATGCTTTTTTCTTCAAGCATCTGTATATGACCTGGTTGCGTTAAAAAAAACAACTGAAACAAAATATTTTTTTCTAAATCAAAAGGAAGGTTCATGCTACAACCTAGCCACAATGTTGATAATAAATCAATTGATTCAGAAAAACTCATAAACCTTGCATTTTTTAATACACCCAACGCTCGATAAAACTTATCTTCCATAAAGCGTCGATGATTTTTTAATAAATCCTCACGAACAGTCTTTTCTTGAAGCAAAACTTGATCAACCACTTGCCATAATCTTTTGAGAATATTTTCTTCATTAATACCCAAGGTCAACTGGTTAGATATTTGAAACATCTGTCCAATACAACCTGACCCTTCTCCATAAAGACCTCTAACCATTAGTCCCATTTTGGCAATAGTTTCAAATATACTTTTATGCCTATCAATCATAACAATAGCAGGCAAGTGCAACATAATAGAAGCTCTCATTCCAGTACCAACATTTGTAGGACACTGAGTCAAAAACCCATACTGCTCGGTAAAAGCAAAGTTCAACTTTTCCATCAAAGAAGTATCTATAGCATCAAGAACTGTCCAAGACTCCTTGAGCCCTCTGCCTTTCATCAAGATTTGCATTCTCAAGTGATCTTCTTCATTGACCATAAAACTTATAGACTCATCAGAGCTCAAGAAAAAAGATCTTTCCTCTTGAGCCATAGCATGTTCTTTACTGATAACATGTCTTTCCAAAAGAAAAATTTTTGCGAAATCACTTATTTGAGATAAAAAAATTTCTTCAACAGGACTGTGAAATAAGGTTGAATTAACAGCCTCTCGAATAACTTTAGCGATTTGAATTTTTTGTCTGGCACTCGCTCTACAAGGGAAGGGAAAACCAGACAAGTTTCTTGCCAAGCGTACACGAGAACTTATAACAATGTCATCAGAAACATCCGAGCTTGCAAGCCAAGGTTTGGTGACCATATCTGCTAGTTTCAATCCACCATCCCCCTCAACTTATCACGAAGTTGCGCAGCACGTTCATAGTTTTCTTTCTTGATCGCCATAGCAAGCTCTTTTTTCAATTCATCTCTCAAAGCATCTGTCGACTTGGGCCGAGACATTTGAGTTTTCCCGACATGAAGAAAGGTTCTTTGAATATTTTTCAATAGTGCAGGCAAATGAACTTGGAAAGCATTATAACATTTTGAACACCCGAAACGGCCTTGGATAGAGAACTCATCATAAGTCAAATCACATCCCGAACATTTAAGAGACATCTCTTGTTGAGGAGAAACATGTTCATCTAAAATCCCAACAAACATATCAGCAATAGAAAAATCCCCTACTGGTTGATGTTTCACTTTTTGCACACATGCGGAACAAAGGTGCAGTTTAGTAGAAACCCCTTCGACTGTCTCAGTTATAAGAAACGCAGCTTGATTCTTCCCACAGAAATTACAAAACATCTTTATATCATCCAATTTGATTCATAAAAAGTTATAAAATATATAAAGTAAGGAAATGGCTTTTATCAAAAAACACCACAACTTCTAATACTCTTTCACAAGTCGAACAACCAAAAAAAAGCTCTCAACTCAAAAAGAACGCCTACCCTTAAATAGTTATGGCCTAAACCTTAACCTAAATAATAAATTTTAAAAAAACATAAAACAAGATGTAAAAAAAATGAAGGAACGTCTTTTTCTTAATAAAATGACATTATTGTAAAGTATGCCATATGCCTTAGAGATATTTTGCAACGGTCTAAGTATCTAGAAACCATCGATGAATGAATTGTAGCATATTCCAAAACTTTCATACAAGTTAGCTTGTTCCGGAATACACCCCATGTTTCCAACTACGTTTTCAATCTTTTAATTTCATCTCCTTGATCCTAACAAAGCCCACAACATTTGATATCTCTATCCGATTAATTGTTTTGCCTCGAGTATCATGAGATAAAAGAATACGAACATCTTTATTATCTAAACCTTGAGACAAAAAAATATCTTTATCTAGTAAGAGATCTCGATTACAGTAAAGCTTTAAACGAAAAAAACCATCCGGAAAGTTTTTATCACTCCCTTCTATTAAAAGCTCTGAACCATTCAAGCGTTTTTCGGGGTACAAAACCATCTCGAATATGTGTTGAGGACCAAAGCTCTCTGGAAAAACATATGCGTCATCAACATATTTCCAAGTTGGACTTTCACTTTTTGCCACAATTAAACGCATAATATTGTCAGGTATGTTTTTTTCATGATTATAAATACTAAAGTCTTTTTCATTCTTAAAAGGAGTCTCTCTCATTTGTTCCTCTGTCAACAAGCGAACCTCATCTACCATCCAAGAGTAGTTATCCCCTTTATTAAAATAAGAGTCTATTTGAGTTGTCATTTCTAAAAAATCCTCTTGCAAAAAAGTATTCGGCAACGGCAAAATAATATATTTTTCAGCACCTTTATTGGAAATATCAATGTTCCAAGACATTTTTTCAACCCTATTTTCTTTGTGAATTTTCGCCTCAACTTGAAAATATTTGGGAAGTTTTCCGTATAAACCTTCTTGAATGCGCAACCCTAACCCTTTGCATTCCTGCTCTTCTTTTTTTTCTCCACCCTCCCCTTTTAATAAACTATTTTGTTGTCCAATCTTTTTGGGAGTAGGTTTCATCGTGATACCTGATATATCTTGAAGATCTCCAACTCTGTGAAAATAACCAAAACCCCCATTGGGGTAGGAAAAACTACCTTGTGGCTCCATTTGGCCAAAAACTTTCCAATCTCCCCATGTCATTTTAATCCCAGGCCAATTCAAAAGTTCTTTAGAATCATAGGTTGGTTTCGTCTTCTCTTTTTCTTGAAAAAAACTTTCCTTCAATTGAGACACAGGATTAAGTTCAATATTCCGAATAGTCAATTTCCCGCTGATAGACTTTGCATAACTCTCTGTCCCTTCCAATCTAATGACTAAAGTGCTAACACGTTCTTGCGAAAAATAATGAGGATGAGAGAGGGAGTAAAAGGTTCGCTTCCAAGAACTTTTAGATCCCTGTTTTTTAAAACCTTTATCTTTAAAAAAATCTTTTAATAATTTTTTCCCTTTAGTTCTAGCTAAAACAATGGGCCCCTGTCTAAACTCTAAACTAACTTCTAGATCGTTGTCGGAAATAACTTCATAATTCATTTCCAGAGATTCAAAAAAAGCAGGAGAAATAATAGCTTGATCTATTTCCAGGTGAACTTCCATAGACTTTTGTAAATCATATTCTATTTCTAAATAACCAGGATTTTTTTTAATACTCACCACATCGCCAAAATGTCCTTTGTCCAGAGTGACATCCTTAGACATACCTAAAATATCAAATTTTGACTGTACCCCCCACTTTGATTTGCCTTGTATTCTTTTTTTCCAGTAAGGACCTACTCTTCTTTCTGGCAATGTGAAAACTTTACAATCTTCTTTATCCGCAAAGTCTTTTTCCTTTTTCTGAAACCATAGTTCTTTATATTTTTTCCACTTTTTATTTCCTCTCAAGTAACCTTTCACAAGGCCCTTAACACTCCCATAGCAAGAAGCGCCAACAAGTGCTAATTCATACGAGGAAAGGATTCTTTCTGGCCACAACAAACCATACATCTGTGACAACCAGGGTTGAAATATTATAGGGTCAAACATATACGCCAAACTTGTTGAAACCAAACTCGGGAAATCATTTTTTATCTCATCAGGATGTAACGCTAGACTTTTATCTCCTGAATAGAAAGAGTGTCCTTGTTGAGAAATAAAGGGTCCTGCCAAGGCTGGACATCCCTTTTTAGAAGAAAAAGTAAAATGTGAAAACAAAGCATTTTGTACAAGAAACGACATTTCGGTATCCTCATTTGGCAAAAAAACTATATGAGGCATCAAATCTGCAAAGTTTCCATATTTCGTTAAGGGAACTTTGCAAAAATTTCCCTTAGAGTCAGGACTCAGGGAGAAAAAAACCTTTAAGTTGTCCCAGACTTCTGTAATATCTTTTTTAGGAATTTGATCATGTAAAATAGCCCATAAAGGCCCTAAAACATCTGATTCCAAAGCACTGCCTGCATATGTTTTTTGCTTAAAAAATGTTTCATAAATCGATATTTTTTTTAAAAAGCCTTTTTGATCTTCATCATAAAAAATAGAATAATTTTGATTCTTTAACATAAAATCAACCAACATTAATATATCTTTTTTTATTTCAGAATATTTTTTAACAACTGAACTTTTAAAATATGTTTCGATAGAAGCTAGTACCCATGTCAAATAAGAATTATCAAGCATCGAAACAACACTGTTGATAGGTTCTAATCCTTTTTCATAAGTAAGTCGTGATTCGGGAAAAAGCCCTGCAAAATCGGGAAATTTCTTTGAAAAGCTGACCAAGTTTTGTAAAGACCTTTCGATAATAGCTAGGACCTTTTCTGGTTCTTTCTCAGCTTTAACCCTTTGCAAAAAATACAACAAAAAAAAAGCCGTATCTTTAGGAGAAACCCTCTTATCTTTCGCAATAGGCTGCTGATCAATATCAACAATCAATTTATGAAAAGGAAGTCCATAAAAGGGGTGGGTTCCCCTCGCACTGTCGAAATGTCCTGAAATTTTAGAAAGGATATGTTTTTTTACTTTCCCATAAGAAAAATCTATCAGGGAATTTTTCTCCGAGGAGACAACCTCCTTTTTAGAAAAAATATCTTCGCGATGATATTCAAAAAAAAACCTAACCGGTCCGATCAGAAAAAAAACTATCAATAAACTCAAAGCAATAAAAAAAAGTCTCTTTTTTAATAAAAATTTTTTATCAGGTTTACTAGGTAGTACTCTATTAAAAAATCTCATTTTCGACTTAGAAAAATACAAAATTTTTTTAAATAAAACGCTCCCCTTGTTTTTCAAATAAAGATAAGTCGCGAAAGTCGCGGAAAGTTGAGTTTTTAACCAAGAAAATTTACTCAAAACATCTTTTCCCTCATCACCTAATATATTAATAGGCGTTATTCAAAAATACACATTATTCAAAATATCGCATATGCTTCCCAAGCATATGTGTCATTTTGCAAAAAGTTGAACCCCTTAAGTCTCAGTCGTGCAAAATAACCTATAAAGTTCTTACACAATATTCCCCACTATCTTTTATTTTAAACAACTATCTCCCATATATCGGGTATTCCTAAAAATCTTAACCTTAAAAAAAGCTCTTAGGCTTGATGCTTTTTTAAGACTTCGGCACCAACACCAACCTCTCTAATTTATAGAGATGGCCTAACTACGAGAAATCTAAATATATTCACGGAGCCAATCGTTCCACTTGCCATAAGTCTTGATTTTTAGAGTAAACAATCCTATCATGCAAGCGATTTTTCGCGCCCTGCCAAAACTCAAAACATTCAGGAACAATCAAATAGCCTCCCCAAAAATCAGGATAAGGGATCTTTTCATTTTCGAACTTCTCAGCGATCTCTTGAAAAGACCTTTCCAAAGGTTTCCGAGAAAGAGACTCAATCTTTTGACTCTGATGTGACGCCCAAACAGCTATCTGGCTTTCACGAGGACGTGTATAAAAGTAGGATTCTGATATTTTTTTATCAACCTTATACACATTCCCAGAAACACGTATGTCCCTGTGCATATCAGGCCAATGAAACTGAGCAGATACCCAAGGATTTTCTTTAATGTCTCTGGCTTTAGAACTGTTATAGTTCGTATAAAAAAGCAAACCCTCTTTATCATAACTTTTTAAAAGAACGGTACGAACAGAACAGCGACCTTTTCGATCTGATGTTGCTAAAAACATAGCATTAGATCCAACGCGGTAAACTTCCATGCTTTTTCGAAACCAAATATCAAACTGTTCAAAAGGATCTTCTTTCATATCTTCAAAAAGAAGATAATCCTCTTTATAATCTCTGTTCAAATGACTCAAACTGTTATCCATCTGTTAAGGCAAATTCCTACTTTAATTTTTTTTAAAAATCTTTCCTTAGTATTCTTAGCAAATATTTAACAAGTAAAAAAATGAGAAAGAAACCCTTAAGCTATTTCTTAAAATTCTTGTCTATATTTTAAAAAGATTTAAGGTTAAGCATAAGTTTGCTTGTTAATAAAGCTAACACATGATAGCATATGATTGGTCTGTTTACTTTTTGTTTTAACATCTAAACTGAACTCACAATTACTACTCTTAAGAATATTTTAAGGAGATACCTTTATAATGCTTAATACGAACAAGTTTTCCATATATTTTTTATCTCTTGCTATGATGCTTTATTCCGGATGTAGCAAACAAAAAAAAGCTAACAAGGTTAACTATTCTGACTCATCAACAACAGCCAATCCTATTGCTATTATAGAAACAAATTCTGGACCTTTGGTTTTGGAACTTTATCTTGATAAAGCTCCTGAAACGGTCAAAAACTTCGTGGGTTTAGCTCGATCTGGCTTTTACGATAACCTTATTTTTCACCGAATCATTGCTAACTTTATGATACAAGGTGGGGATCCTACAGGAACCGGTACTGGAGGTCCAGGTTACGCAATCAAAGATGAAATCAATCCAACTTTAAAACACGACAAAGAAGGTGTTCTAGCTATGGCTCATAGTGGCCCTAATACCGCTGGATCTCAATTTTATATCACGCTTGTTCCTACCCCTTGGTTGGATGGGCAATACACCATATTTGGTCAACTGATCCGAGGATCTCAAACACTGCAATCCATCGGAGTTTCTCCGACAGATAGAAGAGATAAGCCCCTCGAGGATGTTGTTATACGCCGTATAACTATTCAGGAATTTGGAAACACTTATCAGTAATTTGGAGTAATTTAAAGAGTGAATCAGTCGAAAATAAGAAATATTGCTATTATTGCTCACGTTGACCATGGAAAAACGACTCTCGTTGATCAGCTTTTTCAACAGAGTGGGCTTTTTAGAGAAAATCAAGGGGTTCAAGAGCGCCTTATGGACTCTATGGATCAAGAAAAAGAAAGAGGAATAACCATCACGGCTAAGAATGGTTCTTTTGATTATCAGGGTCACCGTATCAATATTATTGACACCCCTGGACACGCCGACTTTGGTGGTCAAGTTGAAAGAGTTCTTCAAATGGCAGATGCCGTTCTACTTCTTGTAGATGCTGCGGAAGGTCCAATGCCTCAAACCTACTTTGTTTTAAAAAAAGCTCTTGCTCTAAATTTAAAAGTCATTGTCGTTATAAACAAGATTGACAAGCCAGCTTCGCGCTGTGACTGGGTTCACGATCAGGTTTTTGACCTCATGGTTCAGTTAGACGCTCCAGACGAAACCCTTGACTTCCCAATCATATACACATCTGCAAGAGACGGTTATGCTAAAGCATCCTTGGAAGACGAAAGTGAAACAATGGAGCCACTTTTTGAGGCAATCATCAAAGAAGTCCCAGCTCCAAAAGGTGCTCTTGATGAACCCGTACAAATCCTCATAAGTTCTATAAGTTATTCTCCTTTTCTTGGTAGACTTGCTATTGGCCGTATTTTTCAAGGTCAAATCGCTGTTAACCAAGATGTTATTATTGCTGATGGAGAAACCTCGAGCGTTCCTTCTCGTGTAACACAGGTATATCATTTCAAAGGGAACGATATGGCTCAGATTTCTTCAGCTGGAGCAGGAGATATCGTTGCTATTGCTGGGATTGAATCAATAACTGTTGGGCAAACAATAACGGACCCAGAAAATCCTGCGCCGTTACCCTCAACACCTATTGACCCACCAACATTAACAATGCACTTTATCCCGAATGACTCCCCTTTCTCTGGAAGAGAGGGTGATTATGTAACCTCTAGACATATCAAGGACCGCCTTGAGCAGGAAATCTTAACTGATGTTGCTTTGAATGTCTCAGAACTTACACATACCGTTGGCTTTGAAGTTGCTGGACGAGGGGAACTACACTTATCTGTCTTGATAGAAAAAATGAGACGCGAAGGTTATGAGTTTCAGGTCACTCGACCCGCTGTTATCTTTCGTGATATCGATGGTCAAAAACATGAACCCTATGAAATATTAACAGTTGATGTGAGTGAAGAGTGTAGCGGGAAAGTTATTGAAAGCTTAGGTGTGCGAAAAGGACAGCTTCTTTCAATGGAAAAAGAACAAGATTTCACACGGATGAAATACAAAATACCAACCCGTGGACTACTTGGCTTTAAATCTGAATTCATGACCGATACCAAAGGTATGGGCCAAATGAACTATATTTTTGATGATTATGGTCCCTATGCTGGTGTTATGAAAAACAGAAAAAATGGCGCCATCATCGCAATAGAAAATGGTACAACAAACAGTTATGCCCTTTCGAACTTACAAGATAGAGCTAAACTCTTTCTAGGACCGTCAATAGATGTCTATAAAGGACAAATCATTGGAGAGAACTCTCGAGAAGAAGACATGGTCGTTAACCCATCCAAAAGCAAAAAACTAACAAATGTCCGTGCCTCTGGGTCGGATGATAATATTGTTCTTATACCGCCAACAGCGATGTCTTTGGAAAAATGTCTCTCTTTTATCAATAATGATGAACTCGTAGAAGTGACGCCTAAAAGCATCCGTTTACGTAAAATAATTTTGGATGAAAATGAGCGAAAAAGGAATAAGCATAAAAATTAATTTAGATATAAGAGTTTTTTTAAGAAAAATTTAGATACTGCGAGTTTAAAATCATGACGAAGTTTCTGCGAAGTCTCAAATGTTTCTTACCGAAAAAGTTTTAAAAAAGCTTTGTGATTTGGAAAAAATTTTCTCTCAAAACGGTATTTTTTCCAAAAATACAAAACCTAAAAACACGATAAAGAATATCTGAAACGACATCAAAACTTTGACATCTACTTTTATCATTTTTTTTCTCAAAGGCTAAGGGTTAGGAGATTTTTTTAAATGGCACGTGTTCTTTTAAAAAATGTGCATAAGTTTTATGACCATTTTCATGCGGTGAAAAATGTCAACTTAGAAGTGAAAGACGGAGAATTTGTCGTTTTTGTTGGACCATCCGGTTGCGGGAAATCGACAAGTTTACGTATGATCGCAGGGTTGGAAGATATTTCTTCTGGTGAAATCTTTATCGGTGACAAACTGGTGAACGATATCCCTCCTAAAAACCGTGACATAGCTATGGTTTTTCAAAATTACGCACTTTACCCGCATATGACCGTCTTTAACAATATGGCTTTTGGGCTAAAACTGCGCAAATATTCAAAGGCTGAAATCATTCACAGAGTAGAAGAAGCGGCAAAAATTTTGAATATAACAGATCTTTTACACAGAAAACCTCGTCAGCTTTCAGGTGGACAACGTCAACGTGTGGCCGTTGGTCGTGCGATTGTTCGAAAACCTAAAGTTTTCCTTTTCGATGAACCTTTGAGTAATTTAGATGCGAAAATGCGTACAGAAATGAGGAGTGAACTCAGCAAGCTTCACGAAAAATTAAAAGCCACTATGATTTATGTCACACATGATCAAGCCGAAGCCATGACAATGGGAGATCGGATTGTTGTCATGAAAGATGGCTCTGTTCAACAGATAGACCCCCCTATTCCTCTTTATGAAAACCCTGCCAATAAATTCATCGGTAGCTTCATTGGGACACCTCCCATGAATTTTGTTAAAGGTCTTATATCGGAAGATGAACATGGTTTATACTTTCAAGGAATAGAGTCTCAGTTTAAGATCTATACTGCTAAAGACATGGATACTCGTTTAAAGCCCTACATCAATAAACGTGTTATTTTTGGGTTTCGTCCCGAAGATGTCTATGACAAATTTTTTGTCACAGATAATCCAACAAAAAATATATTTAAAGCACGTGTTGATATGGTTGAACCAATGGGTTCAGAAACATTTGTCTACTTAAAAGTCCTTGGAGAAATTGTTATCGCTAAACTCAAGCTCAGTCATCATATTTCTGTTCACCAAGAAATAGAACTCGTTGTAGATATGAACAAAGTTCACTTTTTTGACATTGATTCTGAAAATATGATTGTTTAAGATATCTAAAAGTATTATGGACAATGAAAAACATTTCGACTACAATACTATACCCTCTGGGGAATCTCGATCTCATCTTTTTGAGTTTCTTGTGAAAATTTTTGTCATTTTGAGAAAATCATCGGATCACAAAAAGTATCCATTTTTTTCAAAAACAACAGCCTTGTTCAAAAAATTTCCTCATAAGAAATACTCGACGTTTCTCTCGGATTTCTATGAATTTCTGTATTTTTTGATTCACTTTCTTAGGAAAAATCATGATTTCTCGCTTAGCTAATCGACATATTCGTGAAACTTTATCAGCTTATTTGTTCATTCTTCCAAATTTTTTGGGATTTTTGGCATTCACTCTTATCCCTGTTGGGGCATCTTTGGCGTTAGCCTTTATGGAATGGGATCTTTTAAGCCCTCCAACATTTGTGGGTTTAGAAAACTTTAAGAAACTTTATAACGACCCTTTTTTTTGGAAGTACACGAAAAACACCTTGATTTTTATGATTGGTATACCTTTTGAAATGCTAGGTGCACTTGTTGTCGCGATGTTCATGAGTCAAAAAATCAGAGGAATCAAGTTTTTTAGAACCATTTATTTTTTGCCAACTATTTGCTCTGGTGTTGCTATTTCTATCTTATGGATGTGGATGTATAACCCGAACTTCGGTCTCTTTAATTATTTTCTTTCCAAAATAGGTATCGAAGGTCCTCACTGGTTAACAGATGAGTTCTGGGCAAAACCATCACTCATGATCATAGCTTTTTGGACAACCATCGGTGGACAAAATATGATCTTATATTTAGCTGGTTTGCATGGGATTCCCCCAGAACTCTATGAAGCTGCCGATATTGATGGTGCCAGTACTTTTCAAAAAATAAGACATATAACTTGGCCAATGCTTGCACCAACGACCTTTTTCATTTTCATCATGAGTGTCATAGGTGGTTTTCAAGGAGGCTTTGCCTCAGCTTATGTTATGACAGGTGGAGGACCCAACGGATCGACAACAACAATCAGTTACTACATATATAACAATGCTTATCAATGGTTCAATATGGGATATGCATCTGCTATAGCTTGGGTTTTATTTCTTTTTATCTTCGTTGTCACATTATACAATTGGCATTATGGGAAGAAAAATGCCTAAAAAACAGACCTTTTGAATAACTCAAGGAATTAGAAAATGTCTCAATTTGATCAAAATCACTCTTTCAGACGTATAATGAAAAATTTATTCACCTATCTCTTTTTAACAACCCTTGGTGTAACAATGATTTTTCCATTTATCTGGATGATTTCAACCTCTTTAAAAGTCCCAGGTGACGTTTTTACCTACCCCCCCGAATGGATACCTAACCCTGTTGAGTTTGCTAACTATGTTAAAGCTTTCACGGTTCTACCTTTCACAAGAGGTTATATCAACACTCTATTCGTGGCTATTGTAACAACCTTCGGACAGGTCTTAACCTGCTCACTAGCAGCATTCGCTTTTGCGAGACTTTCCTTCCCTTTCCGTGACAAGTTATTTTTTGGATACTTAGCAACCATGATGATACCCGGGGATGTTACTATGATCCCTGTTTTTATCTTGCTCAAAAGGATACCTGAATACCTTAACCACCTTTTCAGCCCTGTGAATCATTGGTGGTCACATGATATCTTCATTATGGGTGATATTTTCATTGGGAAACCTATTGGGATTGACTCTTATTTTGCCTTGATTGCCCCTGGTCTTTTCACCGCTTACGGAACATTCATGTTGCGTCAGTTTTTTTTAGGGCTACCCAAAGACCTAGAAGATGCTGCAAAAATTGATGGTTGTAGCTTATTTGGGATCTATCGAAGAGTTATCCTTCCCCTTTCCAAACCGGCTTTAGCAACTCTTATAACTTTCACTTTTATGGGATCTTGGAAAAACTTTATTTGGCCACTGATTGTTACAAATAGTTCTGAACTTCAAGTTCTTCCTGTGATGCTTCAATCTTTTCAAGGTTCGTATAGTACCGATTGGACTTTATTAATGGCAGGAAACATCATTATGCTTTTACCGATTGTTCTACTTTTCATTTTTAATCAACGATTCTTTGTTGAGGGAATCCAACTTGGAGCGATCAAAGGCTAGTCCTTCTTTATCTCAAAAAAAATATTTTCAAATCATTCTTCGTAGATCTTTTTGGAACTTCTATGACCACTTGGGTCTATGGATATCATTAGGGATTATATCTTTTTTACTTTCACTTTCCATTTTTTTGATCCCTTTTGTTATTTCTGCCCTTTTGCAAATGTCATCTTTTTGTTTTAGGCAAAAAAGTCAAAAAATGATTTTTTCTTCTTATTTCATTTGCTTATTTCGTGCCCCAATAAGACCTCTTCTCTATATATCAGGACTCTTATTAACCTTCGTGACTATCTTTTTCCTAATATTTTTCTATCTATCTTTCTTCAAATCTCTATTTTGGTTGAAATTCTTCACCTTTAGTTTCTTATTTTGGGTCGAAATCACTTTGGCTCTTTTAAGCCCTCTTATCTTCTGTTTATCCGTCATGAATCCGAGTTTCTCTTTAAAGAAAATATTTCGATACGCCCTTTTTGCTTTCTTTTCACACCCTTTTGTATTTTTATATATTCTTATTCTTAATGCATTTACCCTTTTTCTATGCACACTTTCTGTTCTCGGACTTTTATTGATATGGCTTCCTCTCTCAGCTATTTTTACTTATAATTTCTTTTATATTTTTTTTAAAAGCCCTACCAATACCTTTGATAAAACAATGTCTCATTGGGATAACCGCTCTTTTCGAGACTTTTGAGTTTTAGCTTTCGGAGAATTGAAAAATCTTTGTAACTCTGAAGCTTTTTATCATTTCAAGCCGAGAAGACCTCTTCCTTTAGGTGGAGGATGAGAGTCTTTTTCACAGATATTAAAAATGTGGAGAGCTTTGGTTTTTAATATATTTTTTAATTTTCCATAGAGCCTATGTTAAAGTGTGTGAATGAAAAAAGTTAAGAGTTTTAAATTTAAATTAAAATTAAAAAGTAAAGAACAAGAAATTACTTTGAAGAAAAATCTTGGTTGTAATCGTTTTGTTTGGAACAAAGCTCTTGCTATTCAAAAGGAAAGACTGGAGAACAAGCAAAAGCTTTTGAGCTGGTACGAACTTGACTGGTGGAAAAATAATTTTTGGAAGAAAAGCGAAGAATATGATTTCTTAAAAGAGGTTTCGTCGCAACCACTTAATCAAACGTTGAAAATGTTAGATAGAGCTATTTGGGATTGTTTGACGAAAAAAGTCAAAGGACGGGGATTCCCTAGATTCAAACATAAAAAATCAGACTCAGGATTTAGATACCCTGTAGGTGTCAAAATAAAAAACAAACAAGTATTTCTTCCTAAAATAGGCTGGGTGCATTTTTTCAAGAGCCAAGAAGTAATAGGTACTCCCAAAAATGCCACTGTGACTTATTATGCAGGTGATTGGTTCGTTTCTATTCAGACGGAGATTGAG
>MDLB01000090.1 GCA_001730085.1 PVC group bacterium (ex Bugula neritina AB1) | reverse complement strand
TGATGAGTTCGCTTAGCCCTAAGTCTGTTGTTTTTCGTACATAAAAGATTGTTCTCTTTCATAATTCTATAAATTCTAGCCATAGCAAAGCTTTCTTTATTCATATATTTCATATAAGCCCAAACTCTACGGTAGCCCCAATAAGGATGTTCAGACTTGATTAGGTCTATTTTTTTTAATAAAAAAACATCTCTAATCTTAACCTTATCCGACCTTTTTCTAGACCTTAGCAATCGTTTTTTTTAAACTCCATTGTTAGCTCTCCTACTGTCTCTTTTAGACGACTCACCTCTTGTTTTAGAACCTCTTTTTCACTATCAACTCCACCCATAAGAAAAAATTTTAGACCCTTCAGATAGCAGTCTATCTCTCCAATTATAATAGGTTTGTTGAGAAATACCCTATTGGTTGCATAATTCCCCCAAGATTAGCTTCCCCTTTATTCCATCAAGTACAATTATTAACCGTTCTTTTGATTTATATTTTTTCTTATTCATTTCCATTTCTCCTTATTATTTTCTCTTTCTAAGGAAAAATATTCAAAAAGTTTTTTGCTTTCTTAACGTATAGCAGTATACTTTTAGTTAATGCTTTTATTTTTTGATATATCTAAATCATAAATGTTACATTTCTAATACTATCTTATTTGATGATATATGAATTTTAATGAGAGAATTCTTAAATGAAAAAAAAACTTTTTCTTTTAAATATACTCTTTATTTTATTTTTCTTGATCTCTGATTTATCTTGGGGGTTAGCACCGTCATCAAAAGTTCATTCAAAAGAACTTTCAAAAGAGTATACTCCAAGATCTGATTCCGAAGATTCCTTCACTTCTAAAAGAAAGATTCAAAAATATAAATCTAAGATTTCTAAACTTCTCTTATCTTTAGATGCTAATTTATCGAAACCTGCCGGTAAAATATTTTTAAACCTTCTCTTTGGAGTGATATTTGTAACCTCTGTTCTCATGATTTATGAGATTATTCCTCTTGCTTCTCTTTCCCCTGGGTCTTCTTCTTTTTTACCTTTAATTCTACTTCTTTCTCTTTCCTTGCTTTTTTCCTTGCTTTTTTATATTTTTAACTTTACTTATTATTTTATTAAAAAATATAAAGACATATCTGCAAATAACAGAATTTTAGCTCTGATGCTCATTCAAACTCTGACATATCTTGCTACAACCATCCTTATTTTTGCTTTTCACACCTCTTTCTCAACGATAGCTTTCCCTGTACTTTTTGGCATAGCTTCTTTAATTTTAACATTATTAAGTTCCTCATTTCTTATTTATCGATTGAAAGATAAAAGCCCTTCAATTGTATTAGATTTTTATCATTTAAAAATATCAGAAGAACCCATATTTTCTACTATAAATCATATCTATGATAATATTGACCTTCTTGAATTTAATCTTAATAAGTTAATTCATAAGAGTTCATCTAAAAAGAAACAACTTCGAAAAGAAGTCAAGTCACGTATAAGGAGTCTAATATCAGACTATAAAAGTGAACTAAAAAAACTAAGAGAGAACTACAATTTCGATGTCACATCCAATGTCATATCTATGTTTGCAAGACATCTTCCCAAGGAACCGGTATTCCCATATCTAAGGATGTCTCCAAACGATCTTACGATGTCTTTTAAAAATAAAAAGCTATTTGATATTGTTTTATCAAGAAAAATAGGTGATCATATTAAAAAAATAGATGCATTTAATAAATTATTGCACTCTTCATTATATTCTTTAGATATTGAATATAAAGATTTAAATAGATTAAATTCGACACTTAAATATAATAAAAAAATATTAGATATATTTATCGAAGATTCTAAAACTGAAAAAAGTTCCTAAAAAATATCATGATTTTTTAGACTGGCTCTATTAGATGATCTCTGTAAATAGTAAATTAAATCTGAACTGTATCGTCAAATAGAGTAGCCAGTTGATTCAAAACTTGCGAAAAGATTCTAATAGTTATTGTCCATTTCATCCTTATTCATTATAATAATATTTTTTGCATTTAATTTTAATAATATACTTTTTCTTCAAATTTAATTAGACTTTTACTTTTTTAAAACCTCTGCACAATCTCTCATATCTCTTATTGAAAAGGTTTCTTATTTCTACTTATCACAGTTAAATATTTAAAAAGTTTATTCGATTCTTAACATAGCGAAGTCTATTTAGTAAAACTTTTAATTAAAATTGTTATTTTATTTAACATCGAAGAGGTCCAGTACTTGAAATTACACAATATTTTATTTATAATTATATTTTTTTACAATTTAACTCAAGGAATTATTGTTTATATGAAAAAGTTCGTTTTATTTTTGATGGTGATTTTATTCCCAAATCTCGTTTTAGCTCAAAATCCTACAACAAGTGAATTTAACACCGAAAAAATCTCTAAAGAATCTATAAGGCGTATTTTTTCAACCCACCATCAAGGTGCAGACTTTTTAATCCAATCCTTTTTAAATAATAATCTCCTAAACTACTCACCCCAAAAGGACTTTTTCTACCTAAATAAAAACAAATTCTTGGAACCTCTTTATCAAAAAGAATATAAAAAAATTTACCTTCTAACTTATATGAAGCGTATTTTTGATTACCTTTGGAATGTCCCTATTTCAGAAGAGTACTCTTACTTTACACCACGTTTTATTGACTATAAGCAAATAGAAAAAAGCATAAAAAAAGAAGACACTCCATTAATCAGCTCATCTGCTATATCTTTCGCCTGTACTTCATACCTTATAGGTGCGGAATATGGATGGACCTCCGTAGATCAGACCATCACACGCTTAAAAAAGATTTGCACCTTTTTTCATGACTTGCCTCAAGAAGGTCTCCATGAAGGATTCATAGCTTCCGTTTACAACCTTGAAACAAAAAAACCTGCTAAAAGCTCTCATTTCTCTATTTTAGATACTGCTAATATCGTCATAGGGTTTATGGCCGTTAAACAATACTTACTAGATAAAAAAAGATCCTACAACGAAAAAGTTTATCAATACAATGCTCTAATAGCCACTTATTCTCAAAAAAAATTCTCTCAAAAAAAGATCAGAAACCTAACTCTTTCTGTGAATAGATTAACACGCTTAATCGATATGATTAATGAAACTACAGAAATGATTAATACTATTTACGAAAGAGTCAATTGGCAAAGTGCTATTCATCAATCCTTTTTGATCAAAGGCTGGAATATAAAGCATGAACCGATTATTAATACATTAACTAACAAGGTGTCTATTTATGATTCTTTCGACGGCTCTTATCTCGCCTATATAACTGCGATAGGTTCAAAAACATTCCCTATTTCTGAAAAAATATGGGAAAAACTTCAAAGAAAAACTGAAAAACTACCCATTAAAAACCATCAAAAAGATACTCTTTTAGGTGGTTACTTACCATTATCTTCACACACATATCCATTGTGCTATATAGATTTAAGAGATTATACCTATAAAGACTCTATAGAATATATTCCTAATAATATTCATAGAAAATTAAAGTACACAAAATTAAAATTCACCGACATCTTGGGTTGGCAATATTTTGAAAATGCTTCTAAAGCTATCGGCTTCAACCAACAGTATGTTCAAAAATTGGCGAATGAGTTTCCTGAAAAATACACAACTTATGCTATCTACTGGGGGCTCTCTAACTCTTGGTCATCCGAAACCATCTATGACACCTTACATCCTTTAAAAAAGAGTTTCCCAAAAGGTTCACGGGTTTCACCAACAGCAACAATCTCCACTATTATTTTCAATGAAGATGAAGTTCATAAACAACTTGAAAGGGTTTTTAATCACCAACATTTTCCAGAAAATCTCCCTTTTGAAGTTTTAACAGACTATGGTTTTGTCTCATCTTTTACACTATCTTCACCTATTGGAGAAAGGGAAAGTATAGCTCAACGGATTGATACCTTAGAAAAAGGGGCAGAATTTTTAAGTTTAGAAAATCATTTCACAGGTTTTGTATGGAAGCTCATTTCTCGTGATAAAAATATAAATATCTCTCTAAAAAAACTAGGCTTCCCTATATTTCTTTTAGCCAAAACACTCAATGATTTTGATAAAAGTAGACGTTTACAAAAGCCTAATCTTATCTCTACAATTTTAAAAGAAGAATCTTCAAACCTCTTCAAACATGCTATACAGTTAGAAGGGATGGAATACTCTGATTATTATGAAATTCAAATATCAAGCACTTCTGATTTTCGAAACTTTGAAAGCTATCCACCTCTTGAGTTGAACAAACTCGGCTATGCTTTTTTACCAGACTTTTTAAAAGCGGGATCCTATCATTTAAGAGCACGCGCTATTCAAACAAAAGAACCTCTGCAACCGAATACTTCGTATACAAATGCCTATTCTGAGGATTGTAAAAGTTTATGGAGCCTGCCAATCAATATAAAAATACTGGCCAATCCATCCGAACCTTCTTTATCACCTGAAGACGTTTATTTAAAAGACATTGTGACAACTTTAGAAAATATAGACGACAAAACTTTTTTACTTAAAAAAGCTCAGAGATATCTTACACTCATGGAAAAATATAATAAAATCCTATCAGATCCAGATCGTGAAAAGAAGTATAAAAACCACCCTTTGATCAAAGAAAATCTTTCTCCTTTAGAGCTTTTAAGAAAAAAACACCCTAAAGGTTTACTAAAATTAGAAGCGTATATTGAAACTTATAGAAAACTTCAAAACTCTTCAAATGAGTCACTATTACTCGAAAAACCTTCCTTTTTTCAAGAAAACTCTTCTATAGTTTATATGAAAAATCTTTTAGAAAAACTTATTGATCTGAACATTGAAAAAAAATTTATTACAAGAGCTCAACACTATATACTTTTATTAAAAAAATACAGCCTTATTCTTTGTACACCCTCTGAAAAACTTAGCCTTTTTGAAAGAACTCAAAAAAGACTTATGGAAAAAAATAATCATGATCCTCTTTCATTTCTTAGAAAAAAGTTTCCTAAGAGGTTAGAAGCCTTAGAGCAAAAGGCTTTTTACATCTAAACCAATTAAAGAATTTAATGCATTTAAAGTTAAAATAAATTTATTATTATTATTTTATATTTAAAATTTAAATTAAAATACATGCTTAAACTAATTTTAAACAGTTTTATTTTAATTATAATAGAAAAAAAATTGACATATAAGTAAAGACAATATATAATAGATATCCGATTATTCTTTTTTGTAAAACAAATGGAACATTCACCAACCCTTTTAGAGATTTAAACCGTATACTTTTATAAACATTTTGCATAAGGATACCTTGGTTATGAAAATTTTACTTTCTTTTTTTATCTTATTACTTCCATCTATTGTATGGAGTAAAGGAAAAACAAAAACAACACCTAATTACTTCCACCATAAAAAGATTTCCGAACAATCTTTTCACCAATTATTTTCACCACATACGGAAAACACACAGGAACTACTAAACGATCTCTTTTTTTATAAAGTTATACGATTTTCTGATGACTTTAAAAAGAATGAGTATATCATTGAAAATATAGACGCAAATGATCCTTTTTTTAATGTTGTAAAGAATGAAGTAAAAGCTTTAAATCTTTTTTCATACATGAAACGTACCTTTGATTATCTTTGGAATGTTAGAAATAATGAAAAGTCGAGTTATTTACTTCCTAGGTTTGTAGATATAGATTCAAAAACTAATACGCTAGAGTACGAAGATGTTCCCTTAACAAGTTCAGCTGGAACAGGTTTTGCTTTTGCCTCATACATTATGGGAGAAAAGTATGGATGGATACCACTTGACCAACTATTGACAAGGCTCATAAAAATCTTTAACTTTTTTGATAATCTTTCTGAAAACGATATCCACAACGGATTTTTGAACTCTTATTATGATATGGAAACCGGTTCAAAATATGAAGATAGCGACTTTTCTGTGCTAGATACTTCCTACTTTGTCATAGGTTCTCTATCTGTAAAACAATACCTTATTTCTAAAAAAATATCTCTCATTAAAAGTCTATCTCAAGATCAAATCGACTTGGATGACACAGTAAATTTAAAATTAAAAGCAAAGATGAAGAAAACGCGTAAAAAGATAGAAACATCTATGTCCATTAAGCAAGAGCACATATTAAGTATTAATACTATTGTAGAAAAAATTGATTCTATTTATAATAAAATTGATTGGCAAAGTGCTCTTCACGAAGGGTTTTTAGTAAAAGGGTGGGCCTCTGATACACAAAATATTTTATTAGACCCTGTTACAAATAAAGAAGCTTTACATGGCTCTCTAGATGCTTCTTACTTGGCATACATCCTTGCGGTAGGTTCTGATACATTCCCCATTTCTAAAAAAATATGGGAAAATATTAACCGGAACAAACAAACTTTTTCTATCAAAGACGCTAAAGACATATCTGTCGCAGGAAGTTCTCTCCCATTGAGTGATCATGTTTACCCTCAATGTTTCCTAGATATGAGAGACTACAGCTTTGATGGAGACATCTCATCGTTGCCAAAAAGATTCCACAAAAAGTTTTCGCATACAGTCTTAAACTTTAAAGACTCTTTAGATTTTCAATATTTTGATAATGCGGTTAAGGCTGTTCAATACAACCGTCAATATACTAGAGATATTGCTAACAGTTTAGATGAAACAGCTAAAGAAACTTCTACTTATTCTTCATATTGGGGACTTTCTGACTCTTGGTCATCCAAATATATTTATGACGAATTACGTCCGTCCCAAAGCTCTTCGGTAGAGAATGAACGTGTTTCACCAACAGCAGCTCTTTCTGCTATTAACTTTAATGAAATCGCCGTTTATAATCAGTTTGAAAGGCTTTTAGAACGCAAAAACTTCATAGCGCTAAATGCTGTTGAGTTTTTTCCTGAGATATTGACCGACTATGGATTCACAAGTTCTTTCACTTTTTCAAACGATTCAAATGACAGAGACGCTGTATCTCTTCGTCTCGTCACTAAAGAGAAAGGTGCTGAGTTTCTTGCGATAGAAAACTTTTTAGCAGGTTCTATTTGGTCTTTGATTTCTACAAACAAAAATATCAATCTAGCTTTAGAGTCTCTTGAATTCCCAACGATTCTCTCTCCTAGAAAGTCTCCTGCCATCTATGGAAAACTAACGAAAACCTTAGATGCTCCTGTTGTCAAAATCACACAGGAAGAAAATAACTTCTTAGACTCTCTAGAGGTTACCAATGAATATGTCTATAAAATAGAATCTGATATATTTAGCTATGTTGATTATTATGACATCGAAGTCTCTGAGTTTGCTGACTTTAATGACTCTCAGATCTTTAAAAACCTTCGAAATGAAAATCTAGGATATATCCTTTTCTCTATACCATTGAATGATGGCAAATTCTTTTTTAGAGTAAGGGGTTCTCAATCAAACGAAGTTGTCAACGAAAATTCTTCTAACAACTCAAACCTTTCAAACGCTTGCTATACACTTTGGAGTGAGGCTGTCGAAATCAAAACTTACTCTGAAAGTTCTTCTAAAAATGATATCGAAGAAGTTATCTATATGAAAGATCTCTTGAAATATCTTAAAGAGTTAGGTGCCAAGAAAGGTCTAATCAAATCAGCTGAGCGATATATCTCTTTGTTAAAAAAATATGACTATCTTTTGAATACAGATACTGAAAACCTTACGATTACAGAGTCTTGGCAAAAACTTTCTTTGCCAGAAAATGCTACCGATGGTTTAACTGTTTTACGAAAGAAACATCCCAAACGTTTAGGTAAAATTGAACGATTGGTCCAAGAGTACAAAGAGGCGAACAATCTTTCAGAAGTTATCGACGAAGTAAAAAGCTCGAGCGATATTCATGATTCTTCCTCTTTGACTTACATGAAAAATCTATTAGAAAAACTTACAAGCAAAGGTTCTAAGAAGATGTATATAAACAGAGCGAATAACTATATCTCTTTGTTAAAAAAATACGATCGGATAATAGCTTCAAAAAGAGAAAACCTTGCCTATTTCGAAAAACAAGTGAAAAAATCTATAGAAAACGGTAATCATAACTCTCTTTCTTTTCTTAGAAAAAAATACCCTAAGCGTTTAGCAAAACTAGAATCTCTTGCAGGATAACCATTAAGAAGGGTTTTTCTAAATACCTTTTTTAAAAAATATTCTAAAGATACCAAATATAGAACTTAAGGGTGATTTTGTTAAAAATAAAAATCACCCTTAAGTTAAAAAATTCCAGATATTTTTTCCAACTATATCCTTTTACCTCAAAACCATCATAATTGTTTTTCATTATTAAACGTACTGATATTTACTTTAAGAATCGACTTTTCCTATAAAAAATAAAACCTTTTTAAATTGCCATAAGAAGACTTTCTATGTATTTTTTAACAATCTAAAAGTAGTATATTAAGCTCTTTGAATCTGTGAAAATTTTCTTGATTTAAAAATAGAAATTGTTATAATTACATGAATCTTCGTTTTTTGATACCTTAAAAAGGAGTTACTGGTTATGAGGTCTTTTTTATATTTTTCTATCTGTACTTTCTTATCGGCTTTTCTCGTAGCAGATACTCCAAAGAGAAATACATCTACTTTTTTCACAGAAAGTTGTTTTAAAAGCCCTCCCATTTCTTTAAATTCCTTTGAACATAAAAACTTTTTTTTAGAAATAGAACAAAAGCAACCTCTGTCCATTTCAAAAAATTCATTAACAAATTTTATAGCCGACTCTTCCACGAACTCTATTTTAGAATATCTGGTCGAGATAGAGCTTTTTTCTTATCGTTCAGAAACGGATGACTTTTTGATACACTTCGAAAGAAAAGACCTTTTAGAAATGTTGAACAAAAGACATCCTATTGTTGGAAAAAGGTTAAAAAAATATATTTGGATCAAAAATATTTTCGATTTGTTTTGGACATTCTCATCATCTGAGAATAACTCATATCTTTTTCCTCACTTTATCGATTACAATGTGTCTAAAAAAGATTTTACAAAAAATCCATGGTCAAGCTCAAAGGGGAGCATTCTTTCTTGTTTGTCATACATTGTTGGTATAGAAAACGGATGGGTATCGACAAGCGAAGCACTTCATCGCTTAGAAGTTGTTTTTAGCTTCTTTAATAACTTATCAGAAACAGACTTACATGAAGGGTTTTTATCTTCATTTTATGATATAAAAACCAAGCAAAAAACAACTTATTCAGATTTTTCTGTTTTGGATACAGCCTTTTTTGTTTTAGGGTCTTTATCTCTAAAAGAATATCTTCATTCAAAAGTGTCTTCTGAAAATCAAGATAATATAGAAACCATTTATTCCATCACAGCTATGATTGATAATATTTTTGATAGAGTTGATTGGACCAAAGCCCTGGAAAAACATTTTTTAATCAAAGGGTGGAGCTTTGATCGTAATCCTTTAATTAATTCAAAAGATCAAATATCTACTTATTCTGTTTTTGATAATTCTTATTTTGCCTATATTGTAGCTATGGCATCTAAGACTTATCCCATTGACAAAGAATCTTGGAATAAATTAAAAAGGTCTTCCAAAAACAAGTTTATTTTTATAGACTACAATGGTCTTTTTTCTTACGAAAATACTTTTCAGCAATTCATAGATATGCGTGATTACGAGCTCCAAGACTCAACTTTGATACTTTTTTCAGACTCACTTGGTTGGAAATATCAAGAACCTACGTTCCTTAATCTTTTTGAAAAAAAGAGAAGGTTAAAGAAAGCAAATAAAGAAGCCAATCAAAATCAAAAAACAAGCTTAAATTACAACAAACGACCTCCATTAAGTACCGATGATATCGACTCATCTTTTTATCGCCTCATTGATGTCTCTCTGGGTAACAAACTTCTCCTTTTAGAAAACCATTTGACTGGTAGAATATGGGAGTTCACCTCTTTGAATAAAAATATCAATTTTGCTTTAAAAGAACTTGGCTTTCCTGTTTTTTTAAAAAATATTGCCTCACCTTCAACTAAAAATCTTCATAAAAGGCCTTTGGAAATTGTGTTAAAAACAGATTTTTCTGAGCCTGCATCAAACTTTAGCTCTAACCACAATCTTTCTGCTTCTTTTGTTGAAAATCTTCACTCGATTGACATCTACGAATTCGAACTATCTAAAACCCCTGATTTTCTCTTTTCACAGAAAATCTATTTGTATAATCTTCAAAACTTCGATAGCACTTTAGACAAGCATAACTTAGATGGGGGCTCCTACTATATCCGTTTGAAATGCGTTCAATATTTGAATACACTTCCCCAGGATATTGTTATTGACTCAAGTTTTCTTGCCAATTATTTATCTATCTCAACAGCATGGAGTAATCCGGTCAAAATCAATATTGAAAAAGAAGTCATACCTCTTCCAGATCCAAAACCGTGTCCAGATGAAAACACCGATTGCGACTCAGAAAAAGACTCAGTTGAAGAACCACAACCAGGCTCAGGAATTGATTCAGAACCAGACTTAGGAACTGATACTGATTTAGAACAACCAACACCTCCTCCTGCTGAAGAATCACCATCTTTCTATATGCAAGATGTGTTAAACAAACTTTCAGCCATAGGCGCCTCAGCTTCGCAGATCAAACAGGCACAGTTTCTTTTGCGTAGAGAAAAACATTTCACCTACATACTTGGTCAAGATATCAAAAAACTTAAAATTTTCGAAAAAATGACAAAAAGAACTATGGAAAAGAAAGGCCATACACCTCTTTCTTTGTTGAAAAAACGCTTCCCCAGAAAATTTAATAATCTTCAATTCTTAATTAGAAATGTCTAAGTGTTTTGAAATCAAGTTATTGCAAGAATTATAAAAACTTTTAGCAAAATCAAAAACCGTTGGATCACTTTTCATAAGTCAAGTATGAAAAATTATTCAGCGGTTTTTTGCTTATATCTAGGAAGGTTTGCTATTAAAACCCAAAGGAAAAAATATATATCTTAAATACTTTTCGGGTGACTCAGACTTTTGAAAGATAGTTATAAATAGAGAATAGTTCTGATTCATTCTTTAAGAGTTTTTGGCACATTTTTAAAGCTATATGAATCGAGCTAAAACTCCTATGCCCGAAATATTCACCTAGCTCTCTCACCGAAGCACCTTCTTTATAGGCCATTAAAATCGCTAAATAGCGAGGCCTAGTGAGGTGTGGTTTTTTAGATTTTGAGCATATTTCTTGTTGAGAAACTTTATAGTGATCGGACACTTTAGAAACAATCGCCTTGATTTTATTTTTGGGAGATTTTTCTTTTTTCAAAACAGACAAAACAAGATCATTAGAAACAAATTTTCGATCCTTATTTTTTTTAAGAGAAATCTCCTCGAAAACATTTTCAAGGTTTTTATTATGAGATTTCACATATTCGCTAATATATTTTAAAGAGTCTTGTGTTAGAAAAAGACCATATTTTTTTTCTTTAAAATGTAACATTTTTATTAAAGCTTGCGATGACAAAAAATCAAATTTTAAAGATACCGCACCTTGAAACCTATTCAAAAGGGGAGTTGAAAACCCTTCCAAGTCATTGGGAGACATCTTAGAAGAAAAAAATAAAAGAGAACCTTTGTCTTTCAAGTAATCAAAAGTATGCAAAAACTCTTCCATTGTTTTTTCACAATGAGCTAAATCATGAACATTATCAATGATCAAAACATTCGCTTGTCTATAAAATTTTCGAAAATTTTGTATGGTCCGATTTTTTAAGGATAGTGAGAAATGTTTGGTAAAATCACTCGCTTTTTTTAAAATAATACGATGAAAAAAACTAGGATGCTTCTGAGCTTCATTATAAATGGCATGTAATAGATGTGTTTTCCCAACACCAGAAGAGCCATGAATAAAAACAGTGTCAAAAAGTGTTGATTTTTTTGTGATCGTATTATGACACATTTTTACCAAAGCTTCATTAGAGTCATCTAAAACAAAACTTTCAAATGTCATATCTGCTCTATGATCTACAGATTTAATCCGAAGTCTTTTATTTTTTATCCAGTCTTTCTTATTTAAACATTGATCAATAGAGTCTTTTATAGAAAGAATATCTCCAACCCTAGAAACCTGTTTTTCTAAGTTTTTTTTGTAATAGTCAGAATGGTTCATTCAGAAAGACCCCTCAGTCAAAGCGTAATAAAAAAAGGAAATTGTTACAAAAGGAGACGATTATATCAAAGCTGGATCTGATTTTCAAGATCCTAAAAAAAATCAAAGAAGGGCCTAGCTCTTTACCCTTAAATGTTTAATCGTATTTCTAAAAAACAAGAGACTTCATATTTTTCATTTTGATGTCCATTTTTTCACATTATTTTTTAGAAAATCACGAAGGATTTTCTCCGGATCCAAAGATTCTCTTTCAGCTAATTCAGCGCAATTAAATAATATCTCAGCTATTTGTTTTTCCTTATCTTCTTTTGAAAGAACTGATTGATTTTCTAAAGATATTTTTTGGATATTTTCTAAAATAGTTTCCTCTGTCTTTTTCTCTAAACATTTTTCTTTAAAAGCTTTGCGAAGAACTTTTGTCGCTTGGGAAAGAGCGGGCATGCTTTGAGGAATATTTTCAAAAGGAGACGTTCTATCTTTTTTATTTTTTTCATTACTCTTTATTTCTTCCCATCTTTTTAGAATTAGCTCAATATCATCAGTCTTTTCGTCTTCAAAAACGTGGGGATGTCTTGAAATCATTTTCTCTGTAATATCTTCTACAACTTCTTCAAAGGTGAAGTTTTTCTTCTCTTGACCCATTTGACAGTGAAAAAGTATTTGAAAAAGCAAGTCTCCCAGCTCTTCCTTCATATTATCTAAATCATTTTTTTCAATAGCATCTATGAACTCATATGCTTCCTCTAGCAAATATATTTTAACAGAATCATGGGTTTGTTTTTTATCCCACGCACACCCTCCAGGGCCTCGCAGAGTTGCAACAACATCTATCAACTTTTCTAATTTTTCGATCCACATATTAAACCTCCTCGTTAAGATAAAAAACATCTCCAAGGATATCACTTTTTGCGGCGATCTTCACTTCATGATATGATTATTTTTTTTCAGGTTAAGAATAGGATTATAATCATATGCAATATCTTGATCGAGATATTTTTATCAAAAATGCTGAAAATGGCAGTGGGAACCTACTCTGGATATACGGTGCTGTCCACACCCCTTCAATTTCTCCTATTTCTCTTTTTCGATCTCTTCAGAAAAAATCTGAAACAGCATTCCTTCTAGAAAGTGTCGACCATGAAACAGAGAAGGGGCGATACACTTTTTTAGGGATCGATACACAAGCCACCATAACCTTTAAAGATAGTATTTTAAATATCGAAGACAATCAAAAAAATATTTTTCATGAACAGTGTCGAAACCCTTTCCCCAAGGTTAGATCTTATTTATCTCAATTCAAGCCAATACCTTCAGCTAAAACTATCGCACCCTTCATGGGAGGCTCTGTTGGATATATCGGTTATGACGTTATTCGCGTTATCGAGGATATCCCTCTAACTGTTAAAAATGATTTACAGGTCCCTGATATTTTTTTAATGGTCACAGGAACCATGATTATTTTTGATCACCTAAATCCCACTCTATACCTAGTTGAACCTGTGAGTCTAGGAGATGACAGATCCACAAAAACTTTGTTAGATCTATATGATGAAAAATGTGAGAAAATTGAAAATCATTTCAAAGATTTTTCTTCCATTTATAATGAAGAGCCGACAAAGCAAAAAAAAACAACCTCTTCTTTTGAAAAAAAAGGGGGAAACGAACTTGAGGATTTTTCAAAGATTTCTAACTTCCCTAAAGAAGATTTCAAGAAAGCTGTTGACTTAGCCAAAGAATATATTATGAATGGTGATATTTTACAAGTTGTTCTGTCTCAAAGGTTTGGAATACAAACATCTTCTGAACCTTTAGATATCTATACCCTTTTGCGAGAATCTAATCCCTCTCCTTATATGTTTTACTTTAAACACAAAGACTTTGTTCTCACAGGGACATCCCCAGAAACAATGGTTCATTGCAAAAAAGGAACTGTAACAACAAAACCCATTGCTGGAACACGTAAAAGAGGTAAAACTAAAGCCGAAGACGACGCTTTAGTCCAAGACCTCCTGAAAGACCCCAAAGAACAGGCTGAGCATCTTATGCTTGTTGATCTAGCACGAAACGATATCGGCAAAATAGCAAAGCCTAGGTCGGTAAAAGTTTCAGAATTTATGTCCATTGAAAAATACTCCCATGTTATGCATATAGTCTCGGAAGTTCAAGGAGAGATATTAGATATTTTAGATGCATTTGATGTTGTTTTAGCGACATTCCCCGCAGGGACACTTTCCGGTGCACCTAAAATACGTGCGATGGAAATAATTGACGAGCTAGAGCCTACACAAAGATTAACTTATGGAGGCCTTTGTGGCTATTTTGGTTTTGACAATCAAATGGATACATGTATAACGATTCGATCTATGCTATATAAAAATGGTAAAGTTTATGTACAAGCGGGAGCAGGGATTGTCGCAGACTCTGACTCTGAATTAGAATACCAAGAATCTCTTAACAAAGCTATGGCCCTCATAAAGGCCATACAGTTAACCGAAACTTCTTTGTGAATAAAAAAAAGACGGCTAAACATGATACTAATAATTGATAACTACGACTCTTTTGTATATAACATATATCAATATCTTTTTATGCTGGATCAAAATGTGGAAATCATCCGCAATGATAAGCTATCATTAAAAGATATCGAAAAACTTAACCCTCGTTCGATCTTGATTTCTCCGGGACCATGTAGCCCTCTAGAGGCAGGAATTTCTGTTTCTACCATTAAAACATTTTATAAAGATATCCCTATTTTGGGGGTTTGTTTGGGGCACCAAAGCATCGGATACGCCTTTGGGACAGAGGTGCGTCGTGCCAAAAATATTATGCATGGAAAAACCTCGATGATATCTCATAACAGTGACGGGGTATTTAAAGGTATGAAAAACCCTTTAAAAGTCATGCGTTATCACTCTTTAGTGCTAGATCAAAAAAGTGTTTCTGATGATTTTAATATAACAGCGACATCTATAGATGATAATGAAATCATGGCTATACAACATAAGACCTATCCCTTGCATGGGGTACAATTTCATCCTGAATCCATCATGACCCCGGATGGCATAAATATTTTGAGGAATTTTTTAAATGACGCTGAAGCCTTTTATTCGTAAAATTTTAAACAAAGACAACCTCACTCAAGATGAAGCCAAAGAAGCGATATCTATCCTTATCAGCGGGAAAGAAAATCCCCTTCAAATCGTCGCTTTTTTGACCTCTCTTTCTATGAAAGATTTAGCTGAAGAGGAGATAGTTGGCTTTGTCCAAGTCATGCGTTCTAATATGCTATCCATACAACCAAAAATTTCCTCTCACCTTATCGACAATTGTGGAACTGGTGGTGACTCATCTGGAACATTTAACATTTCAACGGTGAGTTCCTTCGTTATCGCAGGTGCGGGTGTTACTGTTGCTAAACACGGCAATAAATCTATTTCAAGCAAAAGTGGTAGCAGTGATGTGATTCAAAAACTTGGTGTTCCTATAAATCTTTCAGCCGAAGAGTCTTTACAAAACTTGGACACTCATGGGATTGCCTTCCTTTTTGCCCCCACATTTCACCCTGCTGCAAAAAACATCTCTCATATCCGCCAAGAGTTAAACTTTAGAACACTTTTCAACCTCATAGGTCCTTTGTGTAATCCCGCCAATGTTAAGCGACAAGTGATCGGCGTCTTTGATAAAAAATGGCTCAAACCTTTAGGCAGTGTTTTAAAAAAGTTAGGCTCCCATCATATTATCTTAATGCATGGACACGATGGTTTAGATGAACTATCCTTAACAGGACCTACTGATATCCTTGAACTTTTTCCCAATGGAGATATAAAAGAATACACATTTAAACCACAATCTTTGGGTTTAGATTTGTGCTCTATGGATGACCTTAAAGGAGCCGACCCTCAAGAAAATGCCCTCATAGCAAAAAAAATCCTTTCTGGCGAACAAGGTGCTCAAAGAGATGTGGTTTGCTTAAATGCGGCAGCTGCTATTTATGTAGGAGGGAAGGCCTCCTCTATAAAAGAAGGTCTTTCTTTAGCTCGTGCTTCCATTGACTCTGGGGCTGCTTTAGAAAAGTTGCAAAGATTATCATCACTTTAACCTTTTTGGGAGATCAAAATGTCTTTCCTTAAAAAAATCAAGAACATCAAAGAAGAAGAGATCAAGTATCATTCATCTAAGCAAAATATAACTGAGCTTAAAGAAATCTGTGCATCATCTCCGCCTCTTTTAAAAAAAAGTTTTTCAGAATCATTAAGAGAAGATAAATCATTATCTATCATTGCAGAAGTTAAGCAAGCCTCTCCATCACGCGGTCTTCTAGTTTCTTCAACATTTGACCCTTCTAAAATAGCTCTTGGCTATGAAAAAAGCGGCGCAAAAGCTATCTCGATATTAACAGATAAAGATCACTTTAAAGGTGATTTTGAACACTTAAAAAAGGCTTCTAAATCTGTCAAACTCCCTTGCTTACAAAAAGATTTCTTCATCGATGACTACCAAGTCTATCAAGCCAAAACATTCGGCGCTAGTGCTATCCTTTTGATAGTAAAGTTGCTATCTTTTGAACAGCTTCAACACCTTCATGGCTTAGCAAAGTCTTTAGATTTAGATGTTTTGGTTGAAATCCACGGCATTGATGAATTGGCTATGATTGAAGATTTAGAAGGTATTGAAGTCCTAGGTATTAATAATCGAAACTTAGATACACTAGCTGTTGATGTGAATCAATGTTTTGAAATAAAAAAAAGCATTCCTCCTATAAAGAATCTCATTTTAATAGCCGAAAGTGGATTAGAAACAGTCGACGATTTTAAAAAAGTCCACGACTCTCAATTCGACGGAGCTTTAGTGGGGTCTGCCCTAATGAGTACTAATGACCCAGCGCAAAAGCTATCTCACTTTATAAAAGTTCTTAAGGCTTAGAGGCGGTGCTAAATACAAGAGATCCTTCACACTCTATCTGAAGAAAACTTAAAAGATAGCATCTATAAGTAGAAAATGAAAAATGTTTCTGATAAAATCGAATACAAGGATTAAACTTTTACAAAGTTTCTCCCGCTTCATTTAGCTACAAAGTATTTTGGAAAAACTTCACTGTTCTTCATAAGTATAGATTTTCACTTTGGAATATCTATCTTAGACTTAAAAATATTTTTAATAGGAGATTTATCATTCATGTCATCTAAAAAAAGACCTTTTTCTAAAGAAATTGTTGATGGTTATCAACGAGCCCCAGCCAGATCCATGTTGCGTGCCGTAGGTTTCACAACTGAAGATTTTAAAAAACCAATCGTTGGCGTTGCTTCAACTGGAAGTCACGTAACTCCTTGTAATGTTCATATTAATGACTTAGCGAAAGAGACTGAAAAAGGAGTTAATGAAGCCGGAGGAAAAGGTGTCATTTTTAATACAATAACCGTTTCTGATGGAATTTCTATGGGAAAAAAAGGGATGAGATACTCTCTAGTCTCTCGTGAGGTTATTGCAGATTCTATTGAAACGGTCATTGAAGCCCAAGGTTTTGATGGTTTTGTCGCTATCGGAGGGTGTGATAAAAATATGCCTGGCTGTGTTATAGCTATGGCTCGTATGAACCGCCCATCTATATTTGTTTACGGCGGGACAATCCTTGCTGGAAAATATCAGAATAAAAATGTTGATATTGTTTCTGTTTTTGAGGCAGTAGGCTCATACGCAAATGATAAAATAGGAGAGTCAGAGCTTTTAGAAATCGAAAAAAGCTCCATACCAGGTCCAGGCTCGTGTGGAGGTATGTATACCGCTAATACAATGGCCTCTGCCATTGAAGCACTCGGGATGAGTTTGCCAAACAGCTCAGGACAAGCTGCTGTATCCGAAGAGAAAAAGTCAGACTCCTTTGAGGCTGGATCTCACCTTTTAAACCTTATTGAAAAAAACATTTGTCCTAGAGACATCATGACAAAAAAAGCTTTTGAAAATGCTATCACCGTTGTGATAACTCTTGGAGGTTCTACCAATGCGGTTCTACACCTACTAGGGATGGCTCATGCTGCAAATGTTGATTTAACCTTAAAAGACTTTGAACGTATCGGCAAAAATGTTCCCGTTTTGGCAGATTTAAAACCCAGTGGTAAATATCATACACAAGATCTCGTAGCGATCGGAGGGGTTCAACCCTTAATGAAAATGTTATACGAGGAAGGTTACTTGCACGGTGATTGTTTAACTGTCACAGGAAAAACCTTGGCTGAAAACTTGGAAAGTGCATCGCATTATCCTAAGGGTCAAGACATTATTCGCCCAATCAACGACCCCATCAAAAAAGATAGTCACCTTGTAATCTGTTATGGAAATTTGGCTTCAGAAGGTTCTGTTGCAAAAATATCAGGCAAAGAAGGTCTTTCTTTTACAGGTACAGCACGTGTATTTGACTCAGAGGAAAGTTGTCTATCCTCTATCTTGAATGGCGAAGTAGTCTCTGGAGATGTTGTTGTGATACGCTATGCTGGTCCAAAAGGAGGCCCAGGCATGCCCGAAATGCTTTCTCCAACTTCCGCTATAATAGGGAAGGGCCTTGGCCAAGATGTTGCTCTTTTGACCGATGGAAGGTTTTCTGGAGGCACACATGGCTTTGTCGTAGGGCACATCACACCAGAAGCTTTCGAAGGCGGACTTTTAGCCATCGTTGAAAACGGTGATAAGATTATCATTGACGCAAAGGCCAAAACTATTACCCTTGATATTTCTGACTCCGAAATTGAACAACGTATGTCAAAGTGGGTCAAACCTAAAACCTTAGCCGAAAGAGGTATATTGGCAAAATATGCGAAACTTGTGAGTAGTGCTTCTAAAGGGGCGGTTACCGACAGTTTTTAAAACCCCTCGAGAGCAAGTCCGAAATATTATAAAGAGGAGGATATTTCAAACGACCCTCCTCTTTAGATACAAAATGAAAAAAACTTGTTGTAAAAACACCGTAAACTTTATTAGCAGAAATATGAGAATTTATTATCGTGCTTTATTTATATGGAAAAAACTCAGTTAGAGAAAGACTTCTCCAAAACCCTAAATCAATTCAAGAGGTTTGGGTGCGTAAGCAGTTTGACACCAAAGACATTTTACATTTATTAAATACCCATAATATTTTTTATCATATTTGTGCCGACAAAGATGTCGGAAAGTATGTACCAGGAAAAAAACATCAAGGTATTGTTGCAAAAGTTGAAGGCTTCGAATACGCCTGTTTGGATAAGATTTTAGAATCAAAAAACTTACCGATTTTGATTTTTTTAGATCAAGTCCAAGACCCTCAAAACTTAGGCAATATTATGCGAACTTTAGCCTGCTTCGGTAACATCGTTCTATGTGTTACTAAACAGCGCTCTTGTGCCGTTAATCAAACTGTTTTACATGTGGCTTCGGGAGCCGAAAACCACGTCCAAGTTGTCCTTGTCCACAACATGATCAATACTTTTATCAAAATCAAACAAAAAGGCTACTGGACTTGTGGAACCGTTATCGAACAAGGAGAGTCTCTCAACTCGATAGATCTTCCTTTCCCTTTGGCTATTGCTTTAGGTTCAGAAGGGGGGGGGCTAGGACCTGCTATCAAAAAATATTTGGATTTTTTGATAACAATCCCTATGAATGGCGCCAACTTATCTTTCAATGTATCCAATGCAACTGCCATCCTCGCTTACGAAAGCATCAAACAGAAACAGATAAAGGAGAAATAACGATATGTCAAAATCTTTGATCATTAGACAAGCTACGGTTGTTTCGTCAAAAGACTCTTTTGTCGCTGATGTCTTGATCCGAAACAATAAGTTCGAAAAAATAGAACCTTCTATTTCTCACACAGCTGGAGAAGAAATTGATGCTAGGGGACTACATCTGATACCTGGGGTTTTAGATCCTCAAGTTCATTTCCGTGAACCGGGGATGACTTGGAAAGAGGACCTTGAAACAGGTTCTAAGGCAGCAGCTTCTGGAGGTGTAACCAGTTTTTTTGAAATGCCAAACACATCGCCTGCAACAATCAATGCCGAAGCAATCAAAGCTAAAAAAGATCTCGCTAAAGAAAAGTCCTTAGTCAACTTTAACTTTTTTATAGGAGCAACACCCTATAATATAGACGAGTTGAACTCTGTTTCCAATGTTTGCGGTATCAAGATTTTCATGGGATCATCTACAGGTGATTTGCTCGTTCACGACTCATCTGACTTGGAAAGGATTTTTTCAAATGGGACACGCCTCATCGCCGTTCATGCAGAAGATGAAGAAAGACTAAGGCAAAATACAGAAAAATATGCAGGTACAAAAGATGTTGCTGACCATATGAAAATACGTGATGTTGAAACAGCCGTTCTTGCGACTAGAAAAGCTATCTCTTTATCTCACCGCTTTCAAAGGCGATTGCATATTTTACACATGACAACCGGAGATGAAGTAGACATTTTAGCAACAGCAAAGCACCTTGCTCCGATAACTGCAGAAGTTTGCGTTCAACATTTTTTATTGCATGCTCCAGAAGTTTACAAAAAGTTAGGAACTTTAGCACAAATGAACCCTCCCTTAAGAGAAGAGTCTCATGGGAAAAAACTTTGGAAAGCTTTGCAGGATGGTCTTATCGACTGTATTGCTACAGATCATGCCCCACATACTTTAGAAGAAAAAGATCAACCTTATGGCAAGGCTCCTTCAGGAATGCCCGGTGTTGAAACTTCATTGCCTCTCATGTTGAACCGTGCTAATCAAGGCCTTTGCTCTCTTCAAGATGTGGTGAAATGGATGTGTGAAAATCCTGTTAAAATTTATAATGTCGAAAACAAAGGCTACATTCTGCCACATTATGATGCAGATTTCGTACTGGTAGATATGAAAAAAACTAAAACTATTCAAAATGGTAGCCTCCATACAAAAGTTAACTGGAGCCCCTATAATGGTTGGGAAACTCAAGGTTGGCCAGTGATGACATTTGTTAATGGGAACTTGGTTTTTCGAGAAGGAGACTTTTTCACTGATAAAAAAGGTAAAGAAGTCAAAATAAAAAACGGCTAAACCTATATCTTAAATGTTTTTTATCAAGCAGAACCTAAAATTTATTGGGCATTGCTAATAGACTTTAAGCAAGTATTTAAATGCTTCTTTATTTATTTTTAAGCAAAAAAAAGCATTTAAATATATTTTATTTTCAAGGCCTACAAAAAAGCTTCTGCATTTTTTTGTAACAATCTGAAATTGCTTTTAAAAAAAATCACAAGGTTATCTCTTGATTTGAAAAAAAAAAAGTGAGAGAATAGGTCTTTGTTGTTTTGTCGGTTATTATGGCGGCATGGCCAAGTGGTAAGGCAGGAGCCTGCAAAGCTCTTATTCCCCAGTTCGAATCTGGGTGCCGCCTAAAATTTTACTTGGTTATAATTTTTTTAAAAAAATCGTTACAAAGTATCTCATACCAACCTTCTTCAGAATAAGGTTCAGGTATTTTGTAGAGGTTTCAAAATACACTTAATTTCTTTATATTTGGGTGAGTGGTGGAACTGGTAGACACGAGGGACTTAAAATCCCTTGGCTCATAGTAGCCGTGCGGGTTCAAGTCCCGCCTCGCCCAAATATTAGACTTTTTAAATTTTCATATATGGAGTGACTCTTGTGGCTAAACTAAAACCTTTCAAAGGCCTTATGTATAATGTTGATAAGATTGAAGACGCTTCCAAAGTCATTTCCTTACCTTACGACAAAATATCTCCCGAGCAGTGGCAAAAATATGTCGACGGGTCTGAATTTAACATAGCCCAAGTTATCCTAGGCAAAAAATCTTCACTAGATACAGAAGATGATAACCGTTACACACGTGCTCAGAAAACTTTTGATCACTGGATAAAAGAAAATATTATTAAAGAAGATGATGCCTTTAAGTTTTATATCTACGAACAAGAATACTGTGTTCCAGAGACAGACAAAACATTAAAAAGAACTGCTCTAATGGCTATGGTTGAGTTGGAAGAATTTTCAAAAAAAATCATCCTCCCTCACGAAAAAACACTTTCTGGTCCAAAGAAGGATCGATTAGAGTTAATGCGAAAAACAGGAATGAACTTTGGTCAGATTTTCGGACTTTTCAAAGATTCAAAAAAACATGTTTTAAATATTCTTGATTCATACAAAACCTCTAAACCTTATTTTTCTATCAAAACCTCTGAAGAGGGTGTTCGTCACTCTCTATGGCACATCGACAATGAGAAAGACGTCGCTCTTATACAAGATTTTTTTGAAGATAAACAGATTTATATCGCAGACGGTCATCATCGCTATACAACAGCTATCAATTATAGAGATGAACTCGCTGAATCTTCATCTACTCCAAACCCTATGAGTCGTTATCGATTGATGTCTTTAGTTGCTGCTGAAGATGAAGGGATGATTGTTTTACCCACACATCGGTTGATCCATAGTCTAAAGAATTTTGACCCAAGTGTTTTTTTGAAAAAACTAGAAACATACTTCGATATAGAAATATTTGAAAATAATCAAAAAGATACTTTTCTTAAAAAGCTTTACGAAGAGGTTTCTTCTCATCGGATAGGATTCTCTTTGCATAAGAATGAAAATTATCACCTGCTTCAACTAAAAGACAACGATGCCGTAAAAGACGTCCTAAATGACCTAGATACGTGCCTATCTTCTTTGGATGTTGTTGTTTTACATGATTTGATCCTCGCTAAAATCATGGATATATCATTAAAAGATATAGAAGAACAAGCTTGCATAAAGTACAAACGTTCTTTCGAAGAAGCTTTAGCTTTATCGCAAGAAGATACCTTTCAAGTCGCTTTCTTTTTGCGCCCAACAACCGTTAAACAAGTCATGGATGTTGCTGACAAAGGGGAGTATATGCCTCAAAAATCGACAGACTTTTTCCCAAAACTTTACACAGGGATAATCATGTCAAAAGTTTCTGTAGTTAATAATTAATCATGAAAAATTTTATGTATTTAACAATTAATCATGAAAAACCTTTTCGTTATATTAAAAGTATTTTTGATATTTTTGAAAATCTTTAGCCCTATAGATACCTGGGCCTTATCTATTAAAAGTTCAATCTCACTTTTAGACAAAGAACATCTTTCTGAGCAAGCTAAAGTGAATGATTCAGACTACTTGAGCTTATCCAAAGAAACCCATCAATGCGATATCTGCTTTCTTGCATTTAAGTCCTCAGAGATACTTCTCCAAGAAAAGCGTGACTTGCCAAATATAGAAAGCAACATACTTGAAAATTTTTCACGCGAAAACGCTCTTCTCAAAATGAAACAGCACAAAGAACAGAGACACTTTGTATGTATCTTTTGTGGGGAAAGGTTCCAAAACTCAGGAAGTTTAGCGTTGCACAAAAAAAGCTCTTCACATGAAAACCCTGACTGGTTTGAAAAAGATAAGGCTTCTTTACCTTACCTTTTAAAACATGAATCTAACCTTATAGATCTTACCCTTAACTCACGTACTTTTTATTGTTTTACAAAAAATACTTTGATAGAAGTGATTAAGCTCAACAAGTATATTCCTCAAAATTTTGGAGAAAACCTAATAGAATTATCTCAATATCACCCTTGCCTACATCAAATTTTAAGACAAGAGATTTATGAACTAAATGGTGAAAAATTCTTGTTACAAGAAAAGCCTCACTATCCCTTTAGATTTAAAGATATAATGCCGGAAGTCGACTCAATAGAAAAGCTAGCAAGTCTCTTTCTAAAAATACTTCTAACCTATCAATTCTTGACTCAAAAAGGTCTTTATCCAACAAAACTTGATTTTGAAAACTTGCTTTTTAATATTAATAATGACCCCATGATAGGTTTTTTTGAAAAATCTGCTATATCTCCGCAATCTCTTCCACAACATTCCCTAAAGAAAATCTTTTCTTCTATTGATTACAGTAAATTATCAAATAAACATCTATACTCCTGTATTAAAAATAAGGAATCTGAAGATCAAGTTAAAGATTTTTTTAGAAAAATCAGTAGTATTAAAGAAAAAACCTCATCTCCTTCCAGATTAAGCGAACATCTTTTAGAAATATACAAGCTACCTTTTTTTAGAACGGCCACAAACGATCCCAAAGTGTTAAACTGTCTAAAATGCACAGCTCCTATCACTCAAAAACTCATTAAATCTTTGAACAAAGAAGCTCTTGCTATAGCTTCCCAAGTCAGACTATCAAAAAATCCTAAATCAAAACTATGTGTGTTATCTTTGTGACTTTAGGATCAATTATGATCCCAATACACAATACCCTTTTATCGAAAAAGCATTGAGTCTATTAAAAGTTAAAGAACATGAAGAACATATACATAAAATGTGTATCCTATGCGGTTCAACTCAAAAATCTATATTAGCTCTTCTAGATCAAGCAACTATCGAAGATCTTCCGGATAAAATTTGTACCTGCTGTGAAGAAAAAATAGATTCAAGATCTCTAGATGAAGCAGGGCACCGTTCTCTTAAGTTTAAAACTGTCATTTCCTTTAATCATGCACTCAGATATAATCCATGTAAAACATGTCAAAAAAAGGAATCCTCACCAATAAGCCTCGAAGATGAAAAAGAAACGACAAACTTACTAGAAGGGAGTCGCCTGTTTAGAGTTGATACAAAATTCGTTTACTTTTACTCTCCAGAAAAAAAACTTCTTGTAAAATATGACCCTTCACAAAAAAATTTAAACCTTATCCCAGTTAAAGAAGAAAAAAGTTATAGATCCACATAAACGTATATTACTAAATTAAAAATATTTATTATAATCAATATTTTTTAATTAAAATTTGTAAAATAATTTTTATTTTACAAATTTTCTAAAAGTAGAGCATAAAAAAATGCGAAATACCTCAAAAAATATATGAGGTATTTCGCAATAACTTCTAAGTTTTTTCGTGGCTAATATAAAAATCTCTATATATTAACAGGGCAATAGTTCATTACTTTAAACCAATTGACTCCCTAAGGCATCTTAGCATCAAGAAGAGGTTTTAATTTGGCCGAATTTATCTTTTAGTTGAGAAGAGGGTGGGTTTTTGTCAAGGCCATCAGCTACATATGCTAGCTCATTAGCTACCTGTTGTCTATCACGATTAGTTGAAAATAGTTTTATAACAGCCTCTGACAGTTGATTAACATACTGATCCTCATTGCCATAACCGCAAAGGATTTGTAAAACGGTCTTCTTTTCTCCAGTAATAGGGTCTTCATAGACACCTATAACCTTAACGCTTTTTTCATAAAGAACAACGGCACCTTTGTTAGAAACGCTATCTGTCGTCGGTTGATCACTAGAATCTATAATAATAAGATCTTTAAATTGATCTTGAGCTTCTTCTCTAAAAGCTTTCACGATATCAACAGAGGTAATCTCTCCAGAAAAAATAGCCCTAATATTAAGAAGGGATGCTTTAACCATAGAAAATCTCATCGCTTTCACATCAATAGTAACCTTTTCTGGATCAAGAACCTTAGCCAGAGCTTTTTGGGCGCCCGATGTTGTAGATATTACAGACTGCGCGTTCACAGTCTTCTGGCTATTCGTTTTAGTATGGTATGTTGATCCAACTCCTCTAACAGGTCCCTTTTTGGATAAAACCTCAAGAATTGGAGCTGCTGCATTCGTTGTGCATGACGCTGCAGAAAGAAGAAGTTTTTCATTTTCTTGTGTGAGGGCATTAAAAATAGCTTTAGGATTAACACCATTAACATGTGTTATTGTTTCCCAACCATCTCCTTTGCCAGGAGCACTTAGCACGACAGCCCAAACATTAGAGTCAGATCCATCTCCAAAGTGCCTCATCGCTTGCTTCTTGCTACAAAATTTTCCTGTAGTCTCTACGACTGTTAAATTTTTTATACCAGAAGGCCATTGTATATCAGCAGGGTCATCTTTTCTTTCGCAAATTTGTGTTTGCATAAAGCATTTATAATAACTTCCCTTTTTTAATTGAACATTCATATAAGATTTTTTATAAACCTTAAACTCTGTAAAATCTTTATTAACAAGAATATAAACAGGAATTTCTTTACCATTGGGACTTTTTATAATAAAAAGATGTGGATATTCTTGCTGTTCAAAAGACAAGCCAAATTTCTCTATCAAGTCTTTTTTACTATATCTACTTGATTCTATGTCTACAGGTTTTTCACACGCTATAACTTCTCCGCATAAAGACTCATCAACAAGGCCATGAACAGGATCTGTTATAATTTTAGAAAAAAATGATCCAAATTCTTGAGAGCTTTCTATCTTAGCATGAGTTAAAGCAACTATGTCTAAAGAAGAACCCTTTTCTTGTAGAGACTCTTTAAAGGCTTTACGAAAAAATACGACTCCTATTCTTCCATTTATACCATTTAAAGCAACCTGTGGTTTTAATATATCAACCTGTGGTTTTAATATATCAACCTGTGGTTTTGAACTACCTTTTAACCTTGAGAGAGTCTCAGTGCGTCGAATATAATTAAAAAGATTCAGATTTTTAAGTGAAAAGCTATTTTCATCCGAATCCGAAACAGGATTCTCACTCATTTTTGAATTACCTTTTAAGCTTGAGCCAATCTCAGAGATCTGTCTACCAATTGACAAAAATCGAATATAATCAAAAAGATTCGTATCTTTAACTGAAAAGCTATTTTTATCCGAATCCGAAACAGGATTCTCACTCATAAAGCTAAGTTGAATAGTAAGGACATCCTTATCTCTAGGAAAAGCAGAAGGCTTATGAATGGAAAATATCTTTACCTTCATGTTAAGTGTTTCTAACATATCAAGCAACTTATCATTATCACGATTAGCATACACCTTAAATCGTGCTTCAAATGAACTAGGATAATTGTCGAAAGAAGCTTCTATTAAAGAATTTTCTACTAAAGAATTTTTAAAAATCTTAACTTTTTCGAAAGGATCTTCCATTTCTACATAATTTGACGTATTTGGATCATGTGAATCATCCAATAAAGAATCTATATCTTTTGAATCTATATCTTTTGTATCTATTTCTTCACTATCAATCTTCTCATCATCATCACTACCTTGCTTAGGTTTTAAAGAGGCGTTGACGGGGGTTCTCGATATATCTTGAGCTTTATTAAGTTCCTGATTTTTATGTGTAAATTTATCCATATCCCTTGTAAGTTGACTAAAATCGTAAAAAATTTTCTTTGAAAAGCCTTTCTGAACAGAAATAAAACACGAAATCGACCAAGTACTACCTTCTAAATGGTGAACACTCAGAGAAGATTTAACAACTCTCACAGGACTTGAAAGAGATTTCAACCTGCTTGATTCATCATGGACAGAAAAAATAAGTTTATTGTGAAAATCAACATTTCGACGTAGACTTTCATTAACTTGAGTAATAATATCCTCTTTATCGATTTTAAATTTTGAGGCTACGCTTTGAGAAATCTGATCTATGATATCTTTACGAGTAATCTTGGGTTTTATCGATAGATTTTGCCTAATTTTCTGTATAATTTCTTCCCTTTTTTTATCATCTAGATCCTTATCTACCTCATTAAAGTCCTTCAAAATACCTACAATCTGACTTATCAATCCTTCATCAATAAATTCACTATTTTTATTTATTAAGCTATTAATTTTCATTTTTTCAATAAAAAAATCACTTATAATTAAATTTATATAATTTAAAAATCTATTTTCTATTAATTTATCTATAATATCACCCATACCTGATTTTAATTCTAAAAAATCATTTATAAACTCTTTATCGAAAGAGGTGAGATATTCATTCACACTTTCTCTGATTTTTTTTACCGTTGATTGATTGATAAGATCAGAGTCTAGTCCGACGTTTTTTTTAGCTTCCTCCATAATAAATTCATCGGTACATCCAGGATTTAAAAGTATGATTTGTGTGATTTGTTCTATGATATCTCTACTCACTATACTCTCTTTTACACTGACTATAGCAGCGAGTTCTAGACAGGGGTTATCCACGCTATCGGTAACGTAAATACCGCTTTCGGGATCAAAAGAAACATTTTGAGAACTTGACTTTTCTTGGGAAACAGCTGGGATGAAAGGGCTCATGCTAGATCCACATAACGAAAAATTCGGATATTTGTCATGTTGCTCTCTTAAAGTCTGTAAAAATACCTTCGATGCAACTTCAACATCCTTAAGATAGCCCAAAGTTACAGGGTCTAGCTTATTAGTTACAGGGTCTAGCTTATTAGTTACAGGGTCTAGCTTAGTTTGAAAAGAAAGATTAGATGAAGTTGCTAAAGTATCATTTGATTTTTTAGCATTACCTATTTCGAAAAAAGATACGAACAATATAAGAGCAGTTAAAATACGAGTATAAAACATTTAATATAGAACCTTTCTTAATCAAGTTAGCATTTACAAGTCAACCTCGTATTTTTTAAAACTTTTTCTTTCAAAAAAAACCGCATGCGATCTATTCCCTCTTGCCCATAAAAGTAAGCTGCCGGAACTTGATTCAAGATTCATATGAAATGTCTTAAATAAAAGTCTAAAAATATGAGTTTCAAAAAAACTTATCAACTTTTTTATAAAACAATTTAAAAGAATTTTTTATTGTAATGTAGTGCTATACGTTAAGTCAAGCACAACTTCTTGAATAAAGGTCCTTTTGTTTACATAAATTATCGAACGCATTAGGAGTAAAATAATATATTACAGAGTGAGGGTAGTCCTCATTATATTTTTTAATAGCTCGTATAACCTCCGAAGAGGCAGAAAAACCATTGTCCCATTCATT
>MDLB01000089.1 GCA_001730085.1 PVC group bacterium (ex Bugula neritina AB1) | reverse complement strand
CCTAAAGAGGTTTTAATTTTAGTCATATCAGTACCCCAGACTTCATTTCTTTTAGTTGCCTTAGGCTTAGAAGGGTAAGGCGGAGTTCGCTTAGCCCTAAGTCTGTTGTTTTTCGTACATAAAAGATTGTTCTCTTTCATAATTCTATAAATTCTAGCCATAGCAAAGCTTTCTTTATTCATATATTTCATATAAGCCCAAACTCTACGGTAGCCCCAATAAGGATGTTCAGACTTGATTAGGTCTATTTTTTTTAATAAAAAAACATCTCTAATCTTAACCTTATCCGACCTTTTTCTAGACCTTACCAATCGTTTTTTTTTAACTCCATTGTTAGCTCTCCTACTGTCTCTTTTAGACGACTCACCTCTTGTTTTAGAACCTCTTTTTCACTATCAACTACCCCATAGGAAAAAATTTTAGACCCTTCAGATAGCAGTCTATCTCTCCAATTATAATAGGTTTGTTGCGAAATCCCATATTGATTGCATAATTCCCCCAAGCTTACATTCCCCTTTATTCCCTCAAGTACTATTATTAACCGTTCTTTTGCTTTATATTTTTTCTTATTCATTTCCATTTCTCCTTATTATTATTATCTCTTTTCTAAGGAAAAATATTCAAAAAGTTTTTTGCTTTCTTAACGTATAGCAGTATAAGAGGTTGTAAGCTTTCTTGTAAGATAATGATGTTATTCGCAAGAAGCTAGACTGTCTCGAAGGTGATAGATATCTGTTCGATCTAGAGTGATAATTTTGAACTTTGTAAGGAGATGATTTTTCTAAGGCTTTATGCTTCTCTTTTAATCTCGTCCAAGGTTTTATTGTCTTTATTTTTCCACGCAGTCCAACCGTTTGAGCTTTGTCCCAAAACTGTTGATGCTGCAGCACTTGGAGACTTAAAGATATGGTCTTTGGTGAAAATATATTTACTTTCTTTTTTTTCTAAAATATTAGTATTTAGGAGGTTTCTCTTTGTGTTGTAATGTGATTATCTGCAGATTGGCTTTTAGCTAAAAGAACTTGGGAATCTTTAAAAACAATAAAGCCTTCTTCTGTATAGGTTCCGGTTGCATTGATATTCTTCTTTTGAATGTAGTAATTTTTACTTTTTATTGAGTTTTTTTTGATTGCTTCAAGAATAGGGTATCCCAAAGTTGTTAAAAGAGTTGTAATTGTTTCAACGTTGTCTAAAAGGTCTGCTTCCATAGGCTCCGTGATCACAGGTTTGGAAGGTGCTGTTGTGTTGTCAAAGTTATATCTTTTAGTTTTTTCTGCTATTGAATAACATTGCTACTCTAGATATCTTACATGCGTTTTTGTAAAACTGTTGCTTTGGGAAAGAATAGCAATAGCTGTATTCCAAAAGTCTCTTTTTCTATTATGTTGATGGAGTCTATTGATTATATTTTCGGTTTCACCTATATATGCCATTTTTCTGTTGCGTCTTCTGACTCGCCAAAAAGAAAATAAATGCCAACATTATGAACTGTCGGTATTTTTTCTAGATCTTTGAGTTTGCTTCTAGGTGTCAAAATAGTTTTGATAAGTCTATTAGTGACTTCTGCGGCTTTGATGCTTTCAGGGTGTCCGTCTGATAAGAAAATTTGTATAGTTTGAGCTTTTGTTATGGGAAGGTTGTTCTGTGATGTTATTTTTTTTGCATTAATTTTTTTATTATATTTTAATATGATTTTATATTTTAAATCAATTATCTGTAGGGTTCTTTTTTGAACGGTATCTTAAATGATAGTTAACATTAGAAAAATATTTTGGAGTAAATAAGATTGAGTTTGAGAGAAAGGTTTTATGAGTTTGTCTAGCCGTTTGTAATCATTTTTGAGTATTAAAAAAGCGATAGATAAAAGGTATCTGAAATCTTTATAAGTGAAAAATATCTTAAACTTCTAATCAAGTCTAAATGAAAAAAAAAGAGAGTAAAAAAAGCCCATATCTTTTTTGGATGTGGGCTTTTTTGGTAAAACTGTAAAGGCTTGAAATTACAAGTTTTGTGTATTTGTTTCGCTTATTTCCACTTTATATTTTAAAGCTAATTTTTTTATAAAATAAGGTACAGCAAGAATCGTTAAGATACACATAGCGGCAGACCCATAAAAGACTTCCTTGTTGATTATTCCAGCTTGGAAACCAAGAGTTGCTACGATAAGTCCGACTTCTCCTCTAGGAACCATTCCTAATCCGATCAGAGAGGATTCTGTTTTGGAGGATTTGAAGGTTTTAGCTAAAAGGCCGGCACCTAAAAACTTGCTTAGGATCGCGAAGATGGTTAGGATTAGGGCAAATTTCCAAGAAGAAATCATGGCTGGCAGGTCGACATTTAAACCTATGAAAACAAAGAATATGGGGGATAGGAAGTGATTTATAGGTTCGACTTCTTTTTCTATGGAATGGAAACGAGAGCTGCTGATAATGATTCCAAAGAAAAAAGCTCCAACGATTGGGGCTAAGCCACACTCTGCAGACAAGAAAGATAAGAGCAACATCAGACCTAAAACAAAGATGAGGAGAAGATCTTTTCTTTTAAGTTTTTCAATGCGGCCTAAAATAAGAGGGGTTAGTTTGAAGAAAAGAGGGAAAATCACGAGTAAAAAAACACTGATCAAGAGGATGCTTAGTCCTAGGCCTTCGTGTAAGCCGGTGATGGATTCGAAAAAAGAAGAGATATTATGGATCCCTTCTTCATGTGCACCGTGAGCATGGTTCGAAGTTTTGCTGAGAGCTAAAACTAACGATAAAATCATTAGTCCCAGGATATCATCTAAAATAGCAGATGCCAAAATGATCATAGAAGCCCGACTTTTATTGATTCCGACATCTTCCATTAGTCTTGCGGTTATGGCGACGCTAGTTGCGGTCATGATAGCTCCTATAAAAAGATGAGCTTGCCAACTTATATCAGGATATATGACTTTTCCTACCCAATACCCTGTGGCAAAAGGAACAATCACTCCTCCGAGGGCTATAAAGAAGGCAGCTAATCCCACTTCTTTGATTTGTTTAAAGTTCACTTCAAGACCAAGATAAAAAAGCATAAAAACAACACCGAGTTCAGAGAGTGCGTGCAGAATAATATGCGAGCTTTCTCCTTCTACGGGAGAAACCCAGCCAAGTAGGTGACTACCTAAAATGAATCCGACAGCGATTTCTCCGATAACCGAACTCATTTTAAAATGAGCAAAAACCTCTCCAGCGAGCTTTGCTCCAATTAACATAAGTGCTAAGTGTTTTAAGAATATAAAGTCGAGATGCATTGTTTTGTATACCTCCATTTGTTTGAATAGCAAATGTAATTACTAAAGGTTTTTATGATATAACCAAAAATTCATAAAAAATAATAACCATGGGAGTATACCACACACATGTCTTAATTTGCAGAAAAAAAATATATGTGGTATCCTGATAAATCTTAATATATGCTTTGGAGTCCTTGATTAATATGTTTATATTTTCTATTAATGGTAAAAAGGGATTCACTTTACTCGAGACGTTGGCTGTTATTTCGGTTATGGTTATACTGATCGGTATCATTTTGCCGTCTTTGAGGTCTTCTAGACTACGTGCTTTTCAGGCAAAAACAGAAGCTAAAATGGTTTCTTTGGCTTTGGCTATCAAAATGTATGCTTCAGATATGGGAGCTTTGCCCGATGACTTGACTTCTGGCTGCTTAGGTGATGGTGATCAAGAAATGATCCGTAATTCTAGATGGAAGGGACCCTATCTTGATCTTAAAGAAGACGATAAAAATGAGTCAGGGCAAATATTAGATTCTTGGGGTCGCCCTTTTAGATATGGAAAAGGTGAAGGTCGAAAAAAGTTTACCTTCGATCTTTTTTCTTTAGGGCTTGATGGTCAAGAAGGAACTGAGGATGATTTACGTTACTAATGTTTATGATTGATTTTTCAGATTCAATGAGGAAAAAACATAGAGGGAGATTGTTTTGATGAAAATTTTGACGAAATTTGTGCTTTTGGTTTTTCTTGCACTTTTAATTCCTAACTGCTGTTAAGGCGTGCTCCATCTGTCGTGCCATAGAAAGTATGGCGGGGCTGTTTGGGTTTACTAAGTTGAAAGAGAAAAGTGATGTTTGTTCAGTTTTCTTAAGATTTAAGTTTGTTTTTTTTAGGTTTAGTAATTGAATATATATAAGGAGATACTCTTGATGAAAGTTTTTAGTAAATTTGTGGGTTTGATTTTCTTTGCACTTTTAATGCCTTCTATCGCTAAGGCTGATGTTCTCTTAGTTGATGACTTTGATGATACTTCCAAGCCAAACTTTCTTGGAGGTGACTTTGGAGCTTGGGATAAAGATCCTCGGGACCAAACGCAATTTTGTGCTGACTCTTTCGACTCAGACGTTCGTAAAGGCGATTCAGGGTATTCTTTGAAGCTCGATTACGATGTTGACTCTCCTAATCCAGCATACAATGGCTTTTGGATGAGTTTGAATGATGTGGATTTAAGAAGATATAATTCTGTTGTTTTTCATGTCGCTGGTAGCAAAAAAGAAGGATATACTTCACAGTTTAAAGTTGAGATCAAAGGACAAGATGGCGAAATAGGAAACTATTTGGTTAGAGGAATAACAAGTTCTTGGAAAAAGATAGTAGTTCCTTTTAGAAAATTTGCTGGTATCCAAGACTGGAGTAAGATTAGAGAGTTTGTTATTGTTTTTGATGATGTTTACGCTACAGACAAAGATGGTGTTATTTATATTGACGATGTTAGCTTTCAAACACTTTAAGATTCAATGATTTTATTTTGTAGAAATGAATTTATATTTTTTATTTTATTTTAAGGAGATATTTTAGGTTATGGCTTCAGAAGCTTTTCAATTGGGACAAATCCTCTATGATAACGATGTTAATCTTGATCTTATAAAGCAAAAAAAGGTTGCTGTGATTGGTTATGGTAGCCAAGGTCATGCGCATGCTTTGAACTTAAGAGATAGTGGGGTTGAAGTTGTTATAGGGCTTAGAATGAATGAAGGTAGTCCTTCTTTTGCTTTAGCTAAAAAAGATGAATTTAAAGTTCTCCCAACAGCAGAAGCTGCTAAATGGGCTGATGTTATTATGATTCTTGTTCCAGATGAATTGCAAAAAGATGTTTACGAGCAAAGCATAGAGCCAAACCTAGAAGAGGGAAATATGCTAGTTTTTGCTCATGGATTTAATATTCATTTTTCTAAAATTGTTCCTCCTAAAAATGTTGGTGTTTTTATGGTTGCACCTAAGGGGCCTGGTCATACAGTTCGTCGTGAATATCGCCTTGGTAGTGGTGTTCCTTGTCTTGTTGCGGTTTATCAAGATTACAAGGATCAAGTGTATGATCTTGCTTTGTCATATGCGGGTGCGATTGGTGGTTCAAAAGCTGGAATATTGAAAACCTCTTTTAAAGAAGAGACAGAGACCGACCTTTTTGGAGAGCAGGCGGTTCTATGTGGAGGTTTAACAGCTTTGATCAAAGCTGCTTTTGAAACGTTGATTGAGGCAGGATATTCTCATGAAATGGCTTACTTCGAATGTCTACATGAGGTCAAGTTGATCACAGACTTGGTTTTTGAGGGCGGTATTCCTAATATGTTTTACTCTGTTTCTAATACAGCTGAATATGGAGCTTACTCAAGAGGTCATAGAGTTATTGATGACTCAATTAAGGCGAAGATGAAGACTGTTCTTACTGAAATCCAAACAGGACAATTCGCAGATGAGTGGTTAAATGAGTATTCTTCAGGTGGTAAACGCTTTAAAGAACTCAGAGAGGCTGATAAAAACCATCCAATAGAACGTGTTGGAGAAATGATTCGTTCTAAAATAAAGTTTTCTAATCAGAAAGATAAATTAGTTAACTAAAAGCAAGACCGATTAGATGTGTAAATCAAATGATTTTATTGTGAAGGGCTTTTTATGCAATTTGGATCTATGACGATAACAGAAAAAATTTTAGCAAAAGCTTCTGGACAATCTTTTGTTCAAGCAGGACAAAATATATGGGTTGATGCTAATATTCTTATGACCCATGATGTTTGTGGTCCTGGGACAATCGCTATTTTTAAGAAAAAATTTGGCCAAGATGCACGTGTTTTTCATAAAGATAAAGTTGTTATTATTCCTGATCACTATATCTATACAGAGGATAAGTATGCCAGAAGGAATTTAAAAATAATCAGAGACTTTGCGGAAGAGCAAGACTTGACCTATTTCTATGGTGCCTTTACGGATAAATACAAAGGTGTTTGTCATATTGCACTTGCTCAAGAGGGCCATAATATTCCTGGAACAGTTCTTTTTGGGACAGATAGCCATACTTGCACTTCGGGTGCCTTTGGTATGTTTGCGACCGGGATAGGAAATACAGATGCTGCATTCGTGATGGGAACAGGTAAGCTTTGGGTTAAGGTTCCAGAGACCATGAAGTTTATTTTTAATGGTACGTTCCCTAAGCATATTATGGCCAAAGATATTATTTTAGAGATCATAGGTGACTATACTGTTGCGGGTGCAACTTATCGTACGATGGAGTTTGCTGGGCAAGCTATCAAAGAACTCTCGATGGAAGAGCGGATGACAGTTTGTAATATGGCAATCGAAGGTGGGGCTAAAAATGGCTTGATCGAGGCAGATGAAGTTACTGAGAGCTACTTGAAGGATCGCGTTAAGAAAGATGTTAACTATGACTTCTTTAGAGCTGATGATGATGCTAACTATCATACGTTGAGAGAATACGATGCTTCTTCTATGAGGTCTGTGGTTGCCAAACCTCACTCTCCAGACAATAAAGGCTATGCGGATGAGATGCAAGATGTTGAAGTTGATAGAGCTTACATTGGATCTTGCACAGGAGGAAAAATAACTGATTTGAAAGCTGCTGCCGTTATTTTGGAAGATAAAAAAGTCGCTATAGATACGTTTGTTGTTCCAGCAACGCGTGAAGTTGAGAGTGATATGGATAAAGTTAAAGTTAATGGTAAAACCTTAAGAGAAATTTTTATAAAAGCCGGTTGTGCGATGACGGATCCTTCGTGTGCTGCCTGTTTAGGTGGCCCCAAAGATACATTTGCAAGGACACAAGGACTGGAACGTGTTATTTCAACAACGAATCGTAACTTTCCTGGTCGGATGGGGAGTAAGAAGGCTTCGATTTATTTGGCTTCCCCTTATACAGTAGCAGCTTCGGCCCTTGTTGGCCGTGTAACAGATCCTAAGGAGTATGTGTAATGGATAGTATAATCGAAGGGAAAGTATATGTTTTGGGAGATAATATAGATACTGACCAGATTATTCCAGCAGAGCACTTGGTTTATGATTGTAATGATGACCAAGAGAGAAAAATGTATGGTAAATATGCCTTGTCTTCTGTTCCTGAGGGTCAGCAAGGCTTGCCGGATGGACAAATTCCTTTCGTTTCAGAGGGTTCATATGTTTCGGACTTTCAAATTATTGTTGGAGGTGACAATTTTGGTTGTGGTTCTTCTAGGGAACATGCTCCTTTTGCTTTGCGAGAGGCGGGAGTAAAGGCCATTATAGCTAAATCCTATGCCAGAATTTTTTTTAGAAATTCCGTAGATGGAGGGTTTTATCCTCCGTTCGATTCGAAAGAAGATCTTTTAAGCTTTTTTGAAACAGGTGATCAAGCTCGTATTGATATGAAAAAGAGTGTTGTGGAAAACATAACACAGGGAAAAGTTTGTAGCTTTAATCCTTTGGGTGAGATTATTGAAATTTTAGAAAGTGGTGATCTTTTTTCTTATGCTCGAAAAAAAGGTTTGATAAAATAAATTTTTTGCAAAACTAATAAGTAGAGGTTGTTTTTGTGGATGGCAAAAGCCGGTTAGTTGTCGTTGTTGATGATGAACCGGATATTTTAGAACTAATAGAAATTTACTTGACTTCTTCTGGATATGATGTCGAGCTTTTTGAAGATATTCCTTCTTTTTATTCCTTTTTGAAGAAAAAAATGCCTGATCTGGTTATTCTTGATCTTATGTTGCCTGGTTATGACGGTTTAGAAGTCTGTAGAGACTTCCGAGGGGATATCCTTTATAAGCATATCCCGTTGATCATTTTAACAGCAAAAGCTTCTGAAACTGACCGCGTTTTAGGCTTGGAAATGGGTGCTGACGACTATATCGTTAAGCCTTTTTCGCCGAGAGAACTAGTTGCTCGTGTGAAAAATCTTTTTAAAAGAACTACTTTTATCAAGGAAAATGTTAATGACATTTTGAAGATAGGGGATGAACTTTGGTTAGATATAAAGGGCTATCGAGCATATCAAAGAGAAAAAGTTTTGGATCTGACCACAACAGAGTTTAAAATTTTAAAAATGTTGGGAAGGCGTATGGGGATTGTTTTTTCTAGAGAAGAGATTCTTTCTCATCTTTGGGGTTATGAAAAGTCTGTGTTAGATCGAACTGTTGATGTTCATATCCGTAACTTGAGAGAAAAATTGGGTAATTTGGGCTATTTGATCAAAAATGTCCGAGGAGTTGGCTATAAACTAGATCTTTTACTTTCATGAGTTCTCGTGTTTTTCAACAACGACCACTTGCTGTTTTTCTCTGTACCTTTTGTTGTTTATCTTTGTTTTTTTTATTATTTTGGTTCTTTGTTTCTTTTTTTCCCAAAACCTTGCTCTGTTTTTTTTTGAAACTTCTTTTTTTGCTATTTTTATCTTATATTTGTTCTTTTTTGATTATTCATTTTATTTTATCAATGAACCTCTCTTTTTTTAAAGAGGTTAGGTTTCTTGATCGAATGATTGTTTCAAAAAAAAAGTGGGGATTTTCTAGGATAGGGTTGTGGTATTTAGATATCAGAGAAAAACTTTATGAGGCTAGAAAAACGATCAAAAGTCATGAGAAATTTTTTAAATATTTTGCTAACTCGATCCAAGATCCCTTATGTGTTTTTAATGAAAAGGGAAAAATAAGGCTTTGGAATAAAGCTTTTGTTGATATTTTTGGAAAGATAGAGAAAAATCAATTTTATTGGGAGATTTTGCGAGAGCGTCAATTCAAAGAGTATGTGCAAAAAAGTTTAGAAGGTAAAACCTTGGGAAATCATAAATTTATAACACATGAAAAGACGTTTATGTGTGCAGGTATGTTTGAATCTTCTAGGAAAGAACTTGTTCTATTGTTAAGAGATATGACTAATGTGTCTAAGGTGAAACAAATGAAAAAGGATTTGGTGAGCAATGTTTCTCATGAATTAAAAACACCATTAACAGTTATTGGTGGATTCGCGATGACACTGAAAGATCTTGAGAAAGATAAGAAGAAAATACATTATCTAGATGTTATTTACAGAAATTATAAGCGTCTTGATGATATTGTTGGACAGTTAATTTCTTTGTCAGAACTTGAAAATGATAAGACGTACTTGAAAAATGATGTTGATATTAAAAATATTTTGAATTTCGTTTTTAGTATGTTTGAGAAAATTTTGGAAAAAAAACAACTTGCTGCCTATTTGCATCTAGAAGACGCTCCTTTGATTATTAAGGGAGAATCTTTCCGTTTGGAGCAAGTTTTTATCAACTTGATTGATAATGCTATTAAATATACAGAGAAAGGGTGGGTAAAGATTTCGGCCTATAAAGATAAAGGTATTGTTTTTGTTAGAATTGAAGATTCAGGGAAGGGGATTCCTGAAAAAGATATTTCACATGTCTTTGATCGTTTTTATACCGTGGATAAATCTCGTTCTAGAGCTGTGGGTGGGACGGGTTTAGGGCTATCTATCGTTAGAAATGTTATACAAAAACATAATGCTTCGATAGATCTTAAAAGTTCTTTAGGAAAGGGTACAACGATTACGTTGCAGTTCCCAGAAAAATCTTGACAGAAGAATCTATTAATGAGAGCCCTCTATAGAGTGTCGCATAAGTTTTCTTCTTGTTCTTTATTAAATGTTCTCTCATTTTTCGAAATAACAAGTGTTTGTAAAATCTCCTAAGATTAAAAGAGTAGGCTGTGTTTTGCAAGAATTTTAATGTTCTATTGTTTTACTACAATAGGTCCAAAATTTTGTAGGGAGTTTATTTTTCGAAAAAAGTTAGAGCTTGTTTGCAACAAACTTTTTGTCGTATTTTTTGAATATTTAATATCGATAGAAGCTCATTTCTATAAAGATACTAAAGTTTGTGATATACTGATTCGTGTTTTTAGAGATTGATTTTTTTTAAGAAATCAATAAAAATAGATCAGAATATTTTTTATTATATAATCTTTTGAGGGTTCTCTAAATACTTGAAAATCTCTTGGATTATGATTATTATATATAACATATTCTTTCCTTTAAAAAATGTTTAATTTTTTAATAAACAGAAGCTTTTTTTTAGAATATAAAAGTTTTTAACAGAAGAGCAAAAAAACAGATATCATTTTTTGATGCACTTAATTAGTTGTAGAAATAGTTTTGATTGCTTTTAAATTGGGAGACCTAAAATATGATTCTTTTTGTTACAGTTTTTCATATCATTGCTTCAATATCCTTGATATTGATTGTTTTGCTTCAGGCTGGAAAAGATTCAGGTCTTGTTGGTGCATTTGGTTCCGGAGGAGCTGCTGGTGCAAGTGATAGTGTTTTTGGAGCTCAATCCAGTTCTTTTTTGAACAAATTCACGAGTTTGATGGCAGTTCTTTTTATGTCAACTTCTCTTTTATTAGCACTTTTTTCCGCAAGAGAAAATCGCTCTTTACTTTTGACAAAAAAGAGATCTTTAGCTGAGAGAGCGATGGTTCAAACTGAACCTACTGTTTCTACGGTTAAAAATGAAAAGTCTGAGGAAGCCACTAAAAATGCGCTTCCTGATGCCAAAGTTAATGTTGCTGCTGCGGTAAAAACAAATGTTAGTACTCAGGAAAATATGGCTTCAGAAAAAGTGACGGCTGCAAAAGTTGTAAATGTTGATAAAAAGACTGATGTGAGTGAACCGGATTCTAAAAAAGATGATATTAATAGAGTTGATTCTTTAAAAAAACTCGAAAAAGAAGTTGCGCAAGCTCTTAAAGAAATAGATGAAGTAGCCGTGAAGAGAGAAGTCGCTGGAAACGCTCAGGAAAAGGTAGCTGAGAAAGTCGTAGACTGATCTTGATCTTTTTAAATTGATGTGTAAGATCATTCGCACATTTCTTCTGCATTTTTTGAATTTTTAATAAAATGGAAGATATATTTAAAAAATAAAGGGCTTTAAATTTAAATGAGTTTTTTTCAAAATTTTTGTAAATATGTTTGTGTAGTTGGTCTTTTTCTTTTTCTTTCTGTTTTTTCTGGCTGTGTTACTAGTTCTCATTCATTTGAAAAAGATTTGGATTCATTGCTTAGGGATATTGATTGGTTTTTGGGGCAGGATTAGTGTTTTTGAAGTGCGAGATAATGATTGATATGTTAAGAAAAAAATTTTACTGTTTGATTTTGATTTTTTCTTTGGGTCTTGTAGGGTGTTCTACAAATCGTATGGGGGATCCAAAAAAAACGAAATATATTAAGACTCTTTCCTCTCAAGGTGAGGAAATTATGGGGCAAATCGATAAAGTCTTGTCCGAAAAAGAATTAGAGGCGATTTCTTTAAAGCAGAAACTTTTGGATTTGCAATCCCGCATAAAGAAAGAGTATGGTGAGCAAAATGTCCGTATGAAAAAAATAGAAAAAGGGTGGAAAGTTTCTATCTTGGATCAAATCCTTTTTGACTCTGGAAGTCACAATGTTAACCCTGTGGGTAAATCTTTGTTATGTAAGGTTGCGGTTGTTTTGAAATCTTCTAAAAAGAATATACAGGTATCTGGGTATACAGACTCTCAGCCTGTGAAAAGAAGTAAGCGTAAATATAAAAATAACTGGGATTTATCGATGAAGAGAGCCTTGTCTGTTTTGAACTTCTTTGAAGAAAAAGGTGTTCCTTCAAAAAAAATGGTTGCTGTTGGTTTTGGACAATATCGTCCATTGCTGAAGGACACGTCTCAAAAGGCTCTACGTAAGAATCGTCGTGTTGAGATTTTGATCTTTGAAGATCTTGAAAGAGTTGACTGGAAAAAGCGCTAATAAACAAGGTTTTTAGATTCTTCTATTTATTAAAACTCTTATTATTTCTAATATTGCTACTCGTTATGATTCCTTTTTTTGAAAAATCCATAGTTTCTTTCTAGAGAAATTGTATCTATAAGTTTATGGGTTTTTTAGTTAGTACAGATCCCTTTAAAATAAGATTGTTGAAAAAGAAGATAGAGGTTAAAAATGCTTAAGGATTTTTTTGCGAAATGTCGCAGAGGGTTTCGTAGAGCTTTTTTGCGAAAGAGTAGCTGTTATTTTTCGTTAGTCTTGTGAGTTTTTTTTAAATGGACTTGTATTGACAAAACCTTGGATTTTTCATATAATACATACCTTATTGGATTAGTAAGGATTAAATATGAGATTGTCAGCGAAAGTTGAATATTCGTTGAAGGCTCTTATGGCTTTGGCGGATGTTTATCTATCTAAAAAAAAAATGAGTTTGTTAGAGATCTCAAGTCAAAAAAATATTTCTAGTTCGTTTCTTTTGCAATTAATGATTCGTATGAAAAGTGCAAACATTATCTCTAGCATGCGTGGATCTTCAGGTGGTTATTTTTTGAGAAGGCCTCCTGAGGATATTTCAGTTAAAGATATTATCATTGCGGTTGATCATACTGTTTTGGATAGAAACATGGGGGATAGACCTTGTGTTGGAGAAATGGATAAAGTTTTAGTTGATTTTTGGGACCGCTTTAACGATGGTATAGTTGATTATTTAGAAGGCACATCTCTTCATGATTTGATGCAGAAAAGTTCAAGCGTAAAAAGCTCTTTTGTGTATTCCATATGAAGAATAGCGGTGTAAATGGGGAGAAATATTTTTGATGGACTCACGTAAAAGGTCGATTGTTAAGACATTAACTTGGAGGTTGATCGCTGTTTCTGTAACAATGATAGTTGTTTACTCTTATAATAAAAATATTCAAGAGTCGATTATTGTTAGCTTTGTCGCTAATGGAATTAAGATGCTTCTTTATTATTGGCATGAGAGAGTTTGGAATAACTTATCTTTTGGACGCCGTGTGGCTGTTAAAAAAGATATATGAATTAGGGAGGATTATTTGTGGCACGTATAGCCAATGATATGACAGAACTAGTTGGGAAAACTCCATTGGTTCGCTTACAAAATATGTCTAACGAAGATGTTGAACTCATAGGAAAGTTAGAGTTTTTTAATCCAGCCGGCTCTATTAAGGATCGTATTGGTTTTAATATGTTGCAATCTGCCGAGCAAAAAGGTTTGATCAAAAAAGGATCGCTAATTGTTGAACCAACAAGTGGTAATACTGGGATAGCCTTAGCTTGGATGTCGGCAGTAAAGGGCTATCGCTTGATATTAACGATGCCTGAATCTATGAGTAGAGAGAGGGTCTCTATGCTTAAAGCTTTTGGAGCTGAATTGAGGCTGACTCCTGCTCATTTGGGAATGACGGGAGCTATTGAAGAAGCTGAATCTATTTTAAAAGAAAATCCAGAAGCTTTTATGCCGCAACAGTTTAAAAATCTGTCTAACCCAGAGATACATAGAAAAACGACGGCTGAAGAGATCTGGGAAGATACAGATGGAGAAATAGATATCTTTGTTGCTGGGGTTGGCACAGGGGGTACGATAACAGGTGTTGGGGAAACTTTAAAAAAGTATAAGCCAAGTGTTCAAATCGTTGCGGTTGAGCCTAATGACTCTGCCGTTTTATCTGGAGAACCTTCGGGCCCTCATAAAATCCAAGGTATAGGTGCGGGGTTTGTGCCGGATATTCTTAATAAAAATATTATAGATAAAATCATCCGTGTGAAAAATGAGGAAGCTCGTTTGACGACGGTTGAGCTCGCACATAAAGAAGGTATTTTTGCTGGAATCTCAAGTGGTGCTAATATTTGTGCGGCGCTTCAACTTGCCAGTAACCCTCTTAATAAGGGTAAAAAAATTGTTGCGATGATTTGTGACTTAGGTGATCGCTATTTAAGCACATCGCTTTTTGAAAAATTATAAATAGGGAGAAGTGATCATGCAGATTAAAATCAATGGAGAGGATAAAACTTTAGAAGGTGATAAGTTGACAGTTATAGAGCTTTTGAAAAAAGAAAATGTCGATATGCCTGATATGGTTTCTGTTGAACTGAATGGGGCTTTTTTAGATAGAGAAAAGTTTGAAACTACCCATGTTGTTTCTGGAGACAAAGTTGAGTTTTTGTATTTTATGGGAGGAGGTCAGCGATAGTTAAATCCGCTTGAGTTCGCTACAAGGTACGTTGATGCGAACGATTCTGATAACTTGAGCTGAGTTTTGAGATAAAAAATATGAAAAAATATGATTTTTCAACAGAGCAGATACATAGCTTTAATGATAATGTAAAAGATAGCTGTTTTGGAGAGACCACTTCAGGGCCTGTTCAGTCTTCGGCTTTTGCTTATCCTTTGGCTAAGGATATAGCGAATGTTTTTGCTCAACGTCAATTTGGCTATATTTATTCTAGGATAGCAAATCCAACAGTTCATGCTTTAGAGCAAAGAATTAATGCTTTGGAGAAAGGTTTAGGGACAGTTGCTGTGTCATCTGGAATGGCTGCTGTGAGCTGTGCTTTGTTGACTATTTTGAAAAATGGAGATGAATTTGTATGTGGGAATAGTCTTTTTGGAGGCTGCTTTTCTCTTTTTAACGATTTATTTCCACGTTTTGGTATTAATCCCGTTTTTGTGGAAGCTTCAGATGTTGATGCCTATGAAAAAGCTGTCACAGCTAAAACAAAGGCTATCTTTTTTGAAGTGATAGGTAATCCTAAAATAGATGTGCCAAGTGTTAGAAATATTTCAAAGATAGCAAAAAAGTATAAAATCCCTCTTGTTCTGGATAATACGGTTGCGACCCCTTGGCTGTTTACAGCGAAAGATCATGGTGCCGATATTATTGTTCATTCGACATCGAAATATATCAATGGACATGGCAATGCGATTGGAGGATCTATCACGGATTGTGGGACGTTTGATTTTCATGGACAAAAGTTTGAAGAGTTTGAACCTTTTCTTCAAAAATTTGGAGCTGTTGCTTTTTTAGCTAAGTTGAGGAAACAAGTTTTGATCAATATGGGGCCTTGTTTATCTCCTCAAAATGCCTTTTTGCAGCTAACAGGTTTAGAGACCTTATCTGTAAGGATGAAAAAACATTCAGAAAATGCTTTGAAAGTCGCACAGTTTTTGGAAAATCACGACAAAGTTCTCAAGGTGCATTATGCGGGTTTAAGCTCTAGCCCTTGGCATTTAACAGCTGTTGAGCAATTTGGAAAGTACTTTGGAGGGCTTTTAAGTTTTGATGTTGGGACGCGTGAGAGAGCTTTTTCTTTGATTGACAAGCGTGATTTTATTTCTAATTTGGCGAATATAGGTGATGCAAAAACTCTTATAATACACCCTGACTCAACGATTTACGCAGATCATAGCGAAGAACAAAAAAAAGATTTTGGGGTAACAGAGGGCCTTGTTAGGTTGTCGGTTGGCTTGGAATCTTCAGATGATATTATTCGAGCATTAGATTCTGCACTACAATAAACTTTAGGAAAAAGGTGAACTTTGAAATGGACTTGAATGAAGAGCAAATAGAAAGATACTCAAGACATATTCTTTTGCAGGATGTGGGATTGGAAGGTCAGATAAAAATAAACGAATCCAAAGTTTTGCTTATTGGGGCAGGAGGGCTAGGTGCTCCTATTGCGATGTACTTGGCAGCCGCAGGTGTAGGAACGATTGGACTTGTGGATGCAGATAATGTTGACCTTTCTAATCTTCAGCGTCAGATTATTCACTTCACAGAAGATATAGGGGTGCCGAAGGTGGATTCTTCGGAGAAGAAGATAAAGTCTATTAACCCAGATGTTTCTGTTGTTAAAATAAAAGAATTTGCAGATGCTCAAAATATACGTGAGATGATACGCGGATGGGACTTTGTTATTGATGGTACCGACACTTTTGGTATTAAATTTTTAGTTAATGATGCATGTGTTTTGGAAAAAAAACCTTTTTCTCATGGAGGGATTCTTCGTTTTGCTGGTCAAACAATGACAGTTTTGCCTAACACATCGGCATGTTATCGGTGTGTGTTTTTAAAGCCACCGCCTGCTAACGCTGTACCTACCTGCTCTCAAGCAGGCGTTTTGGGAGCGATCGCAGGAATGCTTGGGACGATCCAGGCCGCAGAAGCCTTGAAGTTTATTACCGAGGTAGGAGATCTTTTAACGGATCGACTTTTAAGCTTTGATGCTAAAACCATGAAATTTCGTGAGGTTGCTTTTTCCAAAAATCCTGAATGTGGTGTTTGTGGAGAGAATGCCTCTATAAAAGAGTTGGAAGATATTGTAGCACCTGTTTGTGATTTGAAGTGATTGCTAAGAGATTCAAGGAGAGATCATGATAAAGATAAGTCAAGCGATTGTGAACAGTCTTTTTGATCAAGCAAAAGATGGTTTGCCTAATGAGGTTTGTGGTTTTTTAGCGGGAAAAGATGGTGAGGTTTTTAAGCACTATCCTCTCACGAATACCGATGCTTCACCGGAACATTTTTCGATGGATCCTAAAGAACAATTGCTTGCGGTAAAAGATATGAGGTCTTTGGGACTTGCTTTGATGGCTTGTTATCATAGTCACCCGTCTACTCCGGCACGTCCTTCGGATGAGGATATACGGCTGGCATATGACCCGACTATTAGTTATGTGATTTTATCTCTTAAAGATGGGGTGCAAAGTATAAAAGCTTTTAAAATAAGAGATGTAGAAGTTGAAATTCAAGAGTTAGAGATTTTGTGATTTTTTTAAGGAATTAAGTGTTATGAAGTTTTATGAAATCCCCGAGAATCTTACACAAGAAATAGATCTTTTTGATCAACAAATAGGTGAGTATCAAGAAGGGAAAATGGACCAAGTTAAGTTTAAGGGTGTTCGTGTTGCCCATGGTATTTATGAACAACGCAAGCCTAAAACACATATGGTTCGTATTCGTTGTGCTTCTGGAGGAGTTACTCCAGAGCAGTTACGGAAAGTTTCTCAATTGGCTCAAAAGTATGGTTCGGGTGAAGTTCATGTCACGACACGTCAAGAAATGCAGTTGCATTATGTAGACTTGGAGAACGTAATCACGGTTTATGAAGAGTTGATTTCTGTTGGACTCTCTCCTAGAGGAGGAGGCGGAAACACGGTTCGTAATGTTTTGGCATCTTACGATTCAGGTGTTAGTCGAGATGAGGTTTTTGATGTTTCACCATATGCGGTGGCTCTTACAAGTCGTATGATCAGTGAAAAAGATTCTTGGAATTTGCCCCGAAAGTTTAAAATCGCTTTTTCTAACAATGATACAGATACATCAAGAGCGGCTGTAACTTGCTTGGGTTTTATAGCCAAAGAAAGAGACGGGCAGTTGGGTTTTAAAGTTTATTGTGCAGGAGGACAAGGCTCCAAACCTCTGTTAGGACAAGTTTTATTTGACTTTGTTACAGAAGATAAGGTTTATGCGATTTCTAAAGCCATTAAGATTATGTTTGACAAATATGGAAATCGTAGACAAAGAAGCAAAGCTAAGTTGAAATTCTTATGGGATAAACTGGGCAAGGATGATTTTTTAAAAAAATTTCATGAAGAGTACAAGGAATATGAGAATAGAAAAGAGCTGAACCTTGTTTTAGAGCCTATTCTTAATTCTTCTGAAGTCAAAAAGAATCACGAGGCTATCAAGGTTGAAGGTGAAGAATTTGATCTTTGGAAAAAAAGGTATACCAAACCTCAAAAACAAGAAGGTCTTTATATGATAGAAGTTCCTTTGAACTTAGGGGATATTGAAGGGCCTGACGGTGAAAAAATAGCCGATGAATTAGAAAATTTTGGGAGTAATATTTTACGTTTTTCGGTTGATCAAAATTTTCATATCCGAAATATTCCAGAAATGTACTTGGGAAATATTTATAAGTTGGTTGATTCGATCACTTCTTTGTCTAAAGATCCCAAGATGTTTGCGCCTATGATTGCTTGTACAGGTGCTGATACCTGTAAATTAGGGATATGCTTGCCTCGAGGGGTTACTCCTCAAATCCAAGATATTTTACGTAAAAGTGACTTAGATTTGGATGCTTTGTCTGATGTGAAGATTCATATTTCGGGCTGCCCTAATACTTGTGGGTGCCATCATGTTGCAGATTTAGGTTTTTTCGGTAAAGTTATGCGTAAAGGTAAAGATATGATGCCTGGATATAACATTTTAGCTGGAGCGATCTCTGATGAAGGTCAAACGCGATTTGCGATCAAAGTTGATGAGGTTGCGGCGAAAGACTTGCCTCTTTTTGTCAAAACATTTTTAGGCAGATACTTAGAAAAAAAGCATAAATATCAATATTTTCATGAATATATTGATGCTGAGGGGCAGGATGATATTCATGCTGTATGTGATCAGTTTAGAGAACTACCGACTAAAGATGAAAATGAAAAATATTATTTTGACTGGGGTTCCAAGGATTCTTTTTCCTTATTGAAAGGGCAAAAGGCTGAGTGTTCTGCCGGTATGTTTGACATGATTGATGTGGATTTAAAAATTGTCAAGGAAGAGGTGGCTCATTTTGAATCTGAATCAGAGAAAGAGGCCAAGACTCAGGCGTTATATCGACTTATTTTTTCTTCATCTAGGATGCTTTTGGTGACGAGAGGTATAGAGGCCAAAACGGATGAAGAAATATTTGATAACTTTATCCAGCACTTTATAAGGACAGACTTGGTGGAAGAGAAGTTTACGAGTATAGTTTTGGTCGCTAAAGAGAAAAAAATGGATGAACTTTTGGATCGATATGAAGAGGTTTTAGATCTTTCTCAGGCGGTGAAGGCTTTGCATAAAAGTATGGATGACTCTTTACGCTTTTTAGATAAAGAGGGTAATATTTTGGGTCAGTCATATAATGCAAAAAAAGAAGAAAGTGTCGCTCAAAAAGATACCGGGTCTAAGGCTGACCAATTCAAAGATTTACGTGGTGTCGGTTGCCCAATCAACTTTGTTAAGGTAAAAATCACGATGGCTTCTATGAAAAAAGGGGAAACTCTTTTGATCTGGTTAGATGATGGTTCTCCTGTTGAAAATGTTCCGAGATCGGTGAGCCAAGAAGGTCATGCTGTCCTATCTTTGGATAAAGAGGATGATCATTGGGCTGTTTTGATACAAAAAGCTTAACATTATTTAACTTTAGGAGTTTTATTTTTGAAAGAGAACTTAGAAAAATATAAAAAAGATATCCAAAACATGTCTGCAAAAGAGATCATACAGTGGGCATTTGATTCGTTTGGTGAAAAAAATGTGATATTGGCATCGAGTCTCAGTGTCGAAGATCAGGTATTGACAGATATGGTGTGTGAATTAGCGGAATCTCCAAGGGTGCTTACTCTTGACACAGGCCGACTTTTTCAAGAATCCTATGACGTTATTCAAATGTCGATGGATAAATATAAGATATCTTATGAAATATCTTTCCCAGAGGCTAAGGAAGTTTTGGATTTGGTCACAGAAAAAGGGCCTAATCTTTTTTACAATAGTGTTATGGATCGCAAAGAATGTTGCTATGTTCGTAAAGTTAGACCGCTAAAAAAAAGTTTAGAAAAGGCTTCTTTATGGATAACAGGAATCAGAAAAGATCAGTCAGTAACCAGAGAGAATCTTAGTCATGTTGAATGGGATAATCATTTTGGCTTGTATAAGATTAACCCTATTTTAGATTGGTCTGAAAAGGATGTTTGGAAATATATTAAAAAAAATAAAGTTCCCTATAGCTCCTTGCAAGATAAAGGATTTTTGAGCATAGGCTGTGCCCCTTGTACGAGAGCTGTTGAAAAAGGACAAGATATTCGTGCGGGACGTTGGTGGTGGGAAGCCCCTGAAAGTAAAGAATGTGGGCTTCATGTTTCAGCCTAAACCTTTTTTAGATTGATAACGTTATTGTGAATGGGATTCTATTATTTGGTTAAGAAGAATTTTAACTAATTCTATAAGGTGAGTATTTAATTCTCATTATTATAGATAATTTTTTTCATATAGTGAGTAAGAAAGATTGAGTTATGTCAGATTTAGATAAGTTAGAGTCTCAAGGGGTATATATCTTGAGAGAAGCCTATCGCCACTTTAAAAATTTGGCGATGCTTTGGTCAATAGGGAAAGATAGCACCGTTTTGCTATGGCTTGCGAGAAAAGCCTTTATTGGGCATGTGCCTTTTCCTTTGGTCCATATAGATACTTCTTTTAAGATACCTTCGATGATCGCGTATAGGGATAAGTTGGCTTTGGATTGGGAATTAACCATGATATATGGTCAAAATAAAGAAGCTTTGGCTAAAAAACAAACTTTCCCAGATGGTGCTATTGATCGTTTATCTTGTTGTAAAGCCCTTAAAAGCGAGGCTCTTAAACATACTCTCTCGGGAGAGTGGCCAAGATATAGGATGGATCACAAGCAGAAAAAATATGTTTTGGACACAGATACAGAGCCTTACACAGGAGTTATCGTGGGGGTTCGTTCCGATGAAGAGGGTACTCGTTCTAAAGAAAGATATTTTTCACCGCGGGATCAGCATAATGATTGGGATGTTGGGGATCAACCTCCTGAGCTTTGGAACCAATTCAAAACGGATTTTGCGAAAGGGACACATGTTCGTATACATCCACTTCTTGATTGGACAGAGTTGAACATATGGGAATATATTGAGCGTGAAAATATTCCTATCACCGACCTTTATTTTGATCAAGGAGAGGGAACACGGTATCGATCTTTGGGATGTTTCCCTTGCACTTCTTCTGTCAACTCCACGGCTAAAAATCCCAAAGAGATTATCGAAGAGTTAAAAAGTGGCCAGTTCGCGAATATTGCTGAACGTTCTGGAAGGGCTCAAGATAAAGAAGGCGGCGGAACCCTTGAAACTTTGAGAAAAGATGGTTATATGTAATATATGGATAAATATTTTAAAGTTTCCTCCTTCAAAGCTATAGAGGGAATTTTTCAGAATTTTCATAAAATAATTTTTTTAGATAGGGATATTAATGAATAGAGAGCAAATGAATATTGTTGTTGTTGGTCATGTTGATCATGGGAAAAGCACCGTGATTGGTCGATTGATGGCAGAAACGAACGCTTTGCCTCAAGGAAAACTTGAACAGGTTAGGGCTCATTGTGAAAGAAATGCGAAGCCTTTTGAGTACGCTTTTTTGCTGGATGCTTTAAAAGATGAGCAATCTCAAGGTATAACCATAGACTCTGCAAGGTGCTTTTTTAAGACGCAAAAACGGAACTATATCATTATAGATGCTCCTGGACATATCGAATTTTTAAAAAATATGATAACAGGTGCAGCACGTGCACAAGCTGCTCTTTTAGTTATTGATGCGGATGAAGGGGTTCAAGAAAATTCACGTCGCCATGGGTACATGCTCTCGATGCTTGGTATACGTCAAGTTGGGGTATGTGTTAATAAAATGGATCTTGTAGATTATTCACAAAGTGTTTTTGATGATATTTGTGCAGAATATCAAAAATTTCTCCAAGAGATAAATGTTAACCCTAAGGCTTTTATACCTATTAGTGCACGTGAAGGGGATAATATGACATCGCTTTCTTCTTGCATGCCTTGGTTTAAAGGGGGACATATTTTAGAGATCATGGACTCTTTTGAAAAAGAGCTTGGTATTTATGAAAAAGAATTGCGCTTCCCTTTGCAAGATATTTATAAGTTCACAGAGGGAGGAGATGATAGACGTATCTTTGCCGGCCGTGTTGAAACAGGTGCTTTTTCTGTTGGTGATGAGGTGGTTTTTTTGCCTTCGGGTAAAAAAACTTCGATTAAGGCTATTGAAGGTTTTGCGATAGAAGAGCAAAAAGGTGCTGTTGCCGGTCAATCGACAAGTATTTCTCTAGATACTCAGATTTATGTTAAACCTGGCGAAATCATGTGCAAGGTTAAAGACGAGGGAGCTCAAGTTGGTTCACGTTTTCGTGTGAATATTTTTTGGTTAGGGCGACAGCCAATGATTGAGCAAAAACAATATAAACTTAAGGTTGGTACAGCACAAATACCTGTATGGTTGGAAAGTGTTGAGCATATTTTAGATGCTTCGGAGCTGTCGACAGTTAAGAATAAGAAAAAAATAGATCGTCATGATGTGGGAGATTGTATTTTACAAACATATAAGCCGATCTCTTTTGACTTGGCTGATAAAATTTTTGAAACAAGTCGCTTTGTGATTGTGGATGATTATGAAATCGCTGGAGGAGGAACTATTGTTCGTAACTTAGGCGTAGAGAATAAGAGGCTCAATGGTTACATAGAGAGAAGAGATAAAAATTGGGAAAAAAGTTTAATAAGTAGAGAGCGACGATTGGCACGTCATGGACATGTTGCTGCTTTCGTATTGATCACAGGGGCTAAAAAAATTGATAAAAGATCTCTGGCTCGAAAATTGGAAGAAAAGTTATTTTCCTATGATTTTAATACATATTACCTAGGTTTATCACATGACTCAGAACGTTTAACTAGTAGAACAGGGATGGATAGAGATCGCGTTGGTTTACTCACGCAGTTTGGTGAGCTTGCACATATGTTCACCGAAGCTGGTTTGATATTGATCGCAAGTATTTCCGACATGGATGATGCGGAAGTTGAAATATTGAGAACTCTTACACAGCCAAACTCTTTGGTTCTTGTGAATATAGGTGAAAACCTTTTTGAAAAAGAAAATCCTGATTTAGAGGTTCCCTTGGTTTCCAATGAAGAAGTTTTTCTTGATAGTCTTGTTGAGCTTTTGAAGAAAAAGAACGTTATCATGGATTATGTTATATGACGCAACCTTTTGTGATGGTTGCTTTAAGCGGAGGAGTTGACTCTGCGGTTGTTGCTCGCCTTTTGAGTGAAAAGTATGAAAAAATCGTTGGGGTTTCTCACAAACATTGGCCAGAGTCGAGATGTTGTTCGACGTCTTGCTTGGACAGATGTGCCGCTCAATGTCAAGATATGGGTATACCTTATTACCCCGTAGACTGTATGGTTGAATTCACACAAGCTATTGTGGATGACTTTGTTGCGACATATCAACAGGGAAGAACTCCTAATCCATGTGTTTTATGTAATCAAACCATACGTTTTGATATGATGATTCAAAAATTCTTTGCGATGAATCCTGAGCTTTCTGATCTTGATTATCGTATCGCAACAGGGCATTATGCACAAATTGAAAAAGTAGATGGAAAAGCCATTCTTAAAAGAGGTGTTGATCTAGACAAAGATCAGTCTTATATGCTTTATCGTTTATCTGAAAAGCAGCTCCAAAAATGTTTATTCCCTTTGGGAAAATTTTATAAAAGTGAGGTTCGTGAAAAAGCAGAAAACTGGCAATTACGTTCATCGAAGCAAAGTGATAGTCAAGATGTTTGTTTTGTGACAAGCACATATCAAAAATTTTTGGATGACTATGTTGGTAAGCAACAAAAGCCTGGTGAACTTGTTGATAGAGACGGAAAAGTTCTTGGAGAGCACAGAGGTGTTGCTTATTATACTCGTGGTCAACGTAAAGGACTGGGCTTAAGCGGTGGGCCTTGGTATGTTATTGAAGTTGATACTGTAAAAAATGAGATTGTTTTAGGTCCTCGGGAAGATTTGTCTCAAAAAACTTTTATTTTATATAAAACGGAATGGGGTGCATTGCCGATAAAATTCCCGTTTCAAGCCAAAGTTCAACTGAGATACCATGGTAAAGTTATGGATGTTTTCGTAGAAAAACTAGGCAGTGAAGATTTGTATAAATGTCATCTTGATGAATTTTCGTATGATATAACGCCTGGGCAATCCGCAGTTATTTATGAAAAAGATTATGTTGTAGGAGGAGGGTTGATCACAGATGACTTACCTTAGAACTATTGCTCGTTCAAGCCCCTTGTCTATAAAGCAAGTGGAAGAGGTTAAACGTTTAAAAAAAGATATTGAGTTGGAGATTGATACTTTATGGACATTTGGAGATAAAGATAAGGCGAGTTCATTAAGATCAAACATATCTGGTGATTTTTTTACGCGTGAACTGGATGAAAAAATTTTGAGGGGAAAAGCAGATATTGCGATTCACTCAGCAAAGGATTTGCCGGTTCCTTTGCATCCGGAATTGCGTGTTATTGCTCTTTTGAAAGGGCACGATTCCTCAGACTCCTTGGTCTCTAAAAACGGTGAAACTTTAAAAGAATTGCCGCAGGGCGCATGTATTGCTACGAGCTCAGATAGCCGTCAAAATGCAGTGGCTGCCTTACGCAGTGATTTAACTTTTAGAGATGTTCGAGGAACTATTGAAGAGAGAATAGCTCAGGTTGATGAAGGCTATGCTGATGCGGTTGTTGTTGCAACATGTGCTTTGAAGCGTTTGAATATGGAAAAACGTATTTCAGAGGTTTTGCCGATAGAAACATACCCTTTGCAAGGACATTTAGCGATTGTGGCGCATCGATCGCGTCCTGATTTAGTGAAACTTTGGATGGATTCTGATATACGCCGAGACTTTGGGAAGGTTTATTTGGCAGGTTTTGGCCCTGGTAACCCCGAACTAATGACCCTAAAAACATACCGGCTTTTACAGACAAGTGATCTGATTTTATATGATGATTTGATTGACCCATCGATTTTAAAAGAATCTAATGCCGAAAAGATCTATGTGGGTAAACGTAAAGGTGCTCATTGTTTTAGTCAAAAAAATATCAATGACCTGATCAAAGAGCGATCATGGAAAGGTCAACAGGTTTTGCGTTTAAAAGGTGGAGACCCAGGTATCTTTGGTCGTGCTGGAGAGGAAGTTGAGTTTTTACAGCAATGGATGATCCCTTTTGAACTTGTACCTGGAGTGACATCTGCACTTGCAGCAGCGGCGAGCCAAAATATTAGCTTAACCCAAAGAAATGTTTCTAAGAAATTATGTTTTTTAACAGGGCATCATGCACAAAGTCGTTTCATAGAGGTTCCAAAAACGGATACGATTGTTTATTATATGGCAGCTTCGGAGTTAAAACACTTGTCTCAAATCTTAATAAATAACGGTCGAGAAAAAAAAGAACCCGTCTTACTCGTTCAAAATGCGACATTGTTGAATGAAGTTTCCCAAAAAACAACAGTTGAGGAAATGGCGAATACACATTTATGTTCACCCTTGATGGTTATTGTTGGAAAAATTTCTCAAAAATCTTTTACCTCTCCAAAAGTGCTTTATACGGGGTTGGATTCGAGTAGATATAAATCACACGCAAACATCTGCCATTACCCTTTGATAGAAACGAAGGTTAAGGAAGATGTACCCCAAAATATAAACCTTGATCAATTTGAGGCGGTTATTTTTACAAGTCGAGAAGCTGTGAAATATTTTTTTCAACTATATCCTAACGTTACAATAAGTGTTGCTTTGGCTATTGGATCTGGGACAGCGAGATCTCTTGAAAAAAGAGGTATAGAGGTAAAGCATTTACCTAAAACCCCTGATTCAAAAGCTATGTTAGGATTGATCGACAAATTGCCATATGATTCCTATTTATATCTATGCTCATGTCTGTCGAAGAATAGCTTGCATGATAATATAAAAGTGACGTCTTTGCCGATTTATGATGTTGGATTTATAAAGCAAGATGTATTGGATTTGAGTCAATTTGAAAGGATTGTTTTTACGTCTCCATCGACGGTGAATAGTTTTTTAGAGATCTATGGAAAATTACCTAAATATACTTTATTTGAAGTCTTAGGACCTTTAACAAGAGATCACTTGGTAGCGATTGGTGTTGATTTGTCTCATATCATTGAACCTTCTTTTTTTAATAAATAAGACATTTTGTGTAAACCAAAGCTGTTATTAGAAGCGATTTTTTGAGAGGAATATTTTGTTATGTATAAAACCTTTATTGCATTTTTTATTTGTATGATGAATTTGTGCTGCGTGTCTTTATTTGCTGAAAAAATTTTTTTAGCTAATGGAGATCAAATATCGGGGGAGGTTTGCTCTTTTTCGGATACACATATTGATTTTGAAAGTGACCTTTTGGGTAAGATATCTATAGATAGAAAGCTTTTGAAGGTAGGAGAAAAATATGCCTGTGTTGAGACTAAAAAAATAGAAGAAAAGACTCCTTGGAAGGCAGATGTTTCATTAGGATATAAGCTGAGTCAGGGAAATACTAATGAAACAAACTGGAATGGAGAGATAGATTTAGAAAAAAAATATGCAGATAGAGGTGAGCTTTCTATCAAGTGGCATCAATTGCAATCGACTAGTGATGGAGAAAAGAAAGAGCAAGAATGGTTATTTAAGATAGAGCAGATCAAGTTTTTTAATGATTCTAATTGGTTTAGATCATACAAATTAAATTTGGATCACGATAGATTTTCAAATATTGACCATAGGATCGTGACATCTTTCGGTTTAGGGTGTCAATGGATAGACACAGACGATATGAGTTTAGACATAAGGGTTGCATTAGCTTGGGAGTCTACCTTTTTTAGAGATGAGACAGAAGAAAAAAATGATCTGATTCTTTCTCCTAGTTTTAAGTGGAAATATAATATTTTAGAATCTTCTGAATTAACTTGGGAGGTGAATACATATCCTTCTTTTAAAGGAGGGTATGGTTTTCGGATGAAGTCAGACTTTGCTATTGTAACCCCGATAAATGATAAACTCTCAATAAAATTAAGATTTATTGATGAATATGATTCTCAGCCGAAGGTTGATGCTTTAGAAAATGATGTTAAATTAGTTTCGTCATTAGTTTATCACATTTAATTTAAATTAAATTATATATGTTTTTTTATCATTTCAAGCCGAGAAGACCTCTTCCTTTAGGTGGAGGATGAGAGTCTTTTTCACAGATATTAAAAATGTGGAGAGATTTGGTTTTTAATATATTTTTTAATTTTCCATAGAGCCTATGTTAAAGTGTGTGAATGAAAAAAGTTAAGAGTTTTAAATTTAAATTAAAATTAAAAAGTAAAGAACAAGAAATTACTTTGAAGAAAAATCTTGGTTGTAATCGTTTTGTTTGGAACAAAGCTCTTGCTATTCAAAAGGAAAGACTGGAGAACAAGCAAAAGCTTTTGAGCTGGTACGAACTTGACTGGTGGAAAAATAATTTTTGGAAGAAAAGCGAAGAATATGATTTCTTAAAAGAGGTTTCGTCGCAACCACTTAATCAAACGTTGAAAATGTTAGATAGAGCTATTTGGGATTGTTTGACGAAAAAAGTCAAAGGACGGGGATTCCCTA